>JBDHTO010000013.1:0-17462 GCA_039808665.1 Alphaproteobacteria bacterium
GGCGGTGCTCTCTTTTTTGGTATTTTCTTTGAAAAAGCTGAGCTGGGAGAGATCTTGGGTCATCTTTTGTCTCTATAATCTTTTTTCGACTTTTTTAAGTTTTTATGCCACACAGTATCCATTAAATGGAATCAGTTGCGATTTGAACCCCACGCCTTTTAAGGCGCTTTCTTACGTATCGTACTTGCCGCCGGATCGACCATGGGGCAAGCCCCACGCCTTTTAAGGCGCTTTCTTACATGTGGTGCCTGCTGCCGGAATCGAACCGGCACGCCTTTGGGGCGACAGATTTTAAGTCTGTTGTGTCTACCAGTTTCACCAAGCAGGCTAACACATGAAAAAAATATGACCTTTTTAACCTTTTAGCAAGGATTCTTTTGCATAATAACCAGAAGAAGGTTTATATGAAGAACGTCCGCGGCAGCACGTGGTGAGTTTTATTGTCTCTTGACTTTTGTAACATATGTCGTGCATGTATCAATTCATTCAAATAAAAAAGGTGACAATAATGAAATTTTTGAAAACTTTACCCCTTTTGAGTGTTCTCTTCTCGAGTATTGTCGTTGCAGGTGAGAAAAAAGAAGAACCAGGATCTGCACCAACCCCCACAGCATCTGGTCAAAAAACACATAGAACATTAGCTGAGCGTGCCAAGCATTTCGAAGCACCACCGCCTGTAGGGCATCCTACCCAATCCTTGGTTGGCGTTCCGGGCGAGGGAAGGAGTAATGTGAGAGGCAGGGGAAGTAAAGCGACTGCCTGGGAAAATAGAGCCACGCAGCTGCCGGTAGAGCCTAAAAAACAAGCTCCGGCTGTTGGAACTCTTCCTAAGACGAATTTAAATATTAACCTAGGCGCTTTTGTGCCTGGTGCTCGTCCGCCAGCAAGACCAGTAAAAAAAGTCGAAGACACGGAAGCTGCCGTCGAAGCCCAACCCGGTCAATTCGATAATTCAGAGACACCCTTGGTTCAACCTGAGGGGGCTGAACACTTTTCCACTGTGGATCCCCAAACTGAAGAAAGTGCGCATAAAAGTGTTGCCGATATTAGAAGATTTGCTCAAATTAATCCTCTTGCAATGGTGCCTGGTGCAATGCCACCAAAGAAACAAGATGTAAGTGAGTCGACGCGTCAACTATTGACGAATGATATGGCGAAAAGCAAACCCAGAAAACCTTCTAGTAATAATCGTCCTACAACATCAAAGATTGTGGTGCCTAACTCTAGACCTGAGACTTCGTCTGTAGTAGCCCCTGTAGTACACTCCCTTGCTCCATTGGATGACGTTGTTAAGTCGCTTGAATGTGTTCCCACTACTGCTGACTCTAGTCCTAATATGGGTGGGGGGCATGGTATGTTTCTTGAGGGACCGGGGATTGATGATTCCGGTGAGGACTTATTTGCACCAAAGCCGACTCCTGCACCATCGTCTGCGGTAATGTCTAGGATGGCTGATGATGCGGATCTCCAGAATCCAGAGGATGTGGATGATCTATTTGGCACTCCTGCACCAAAGCCGGCTGCGCTCCCACTATCACCTGCGGCAATGTCTAGGATGGCTGATGATGCGGATCTCCAGAATCCAGAGGATGAGGATGATATATTTGCGCCAAAGCCGATTGTACCCGCACCGGTTTCTTCGCTGAATAATGTTGCTTTGTTGGAGTGTGTACCTACCACCCTTTCTCCTTATGAGGCGTATATGCAGGCTTACGCGAATTTGCAAGATACAAGTAAAACCGGACATGAGTTTAATACGCTCTATGAGCAGTATAAGATCGCTTTCAACGCCTACAATGATTCTTTACAAGCTAAGTCCTAATTTTAACTTTTACTAAGCTCTACAAAATCCCCAAGGTTTGTGCCCTGGGGATTTTTTTATGATTTTATTCCCAATGTTGCTATCAAAGAGTTTGATGTGGTGCGCAACCCTCGCCCTTTTTTCTGATTTTTGCTATATTTCCCCTAACGAAGGTCAAAAACAAAGTGAACAAAAATGGAAAGCTGGCACGGAACGACGATCCTTTCGGTACGCACAGAGAAAAAAGTGGTTGTGATTGGGGATGGTCAAGTAACTCTTGGGCAAACGGTGATAAAATCGGCGGCACGTAAAGTACGTCGTTTGAGCGGAGATAAAGTGATCGCTGGATTCGCAGGAGCAACGGCGGATGCTTTTGCCCTTTTTGAACGCCTGGAGTCAAAACTTGAACAGTATCCCGGTCAACTTGCAAGGGCCTGTGTAGAAATGGCAAAGGATTGGCGAACAGACCGGTATTTACGCAAGCTCGAGGCCATGATGATTGTGGCGGATAAAACGGTTTCTCTGACATTGACCGGTATGGGGGATGTGCTTGAACCTGAGGATGGGCTCATTGGTATTGGTTCCGGTGGTATGTATGCGCTTTCTGCGGCACGTGCCCTTAAAACTGTAAAAGGACTGGAAGCGGAGGATATCGCACGAAGATCCATGGATATTGCTTCTGAAATTTGTGTATATACAAATAACAACTACACCATTGAAAGTATTGATCTATGACCGTTTTAACACCGCGTGCCATTGTTGCAGAATTGGATCGTTTTATTGTGGGGCAAAATGACGCCAAAAAGGCTGTGGCCGTCGCCCTGCGTAATCGTTGGAGACGACTACAGCTGAGCGAAGATTTAAGAGAAGAGATTCTTCCCAAAAATATCCTCATGATTGGCCCAACCGGTGTGGGTAAAACGGAAATTGCCCGCCGCCTTGCGAAACTTGCAGATGCCCCCTTTATCAAGGTCGAAGCAACAAAATTCACAGAGATTGGCTATGTGGGTCGTGACGTTGAGCAGATTATACGTGACTTGATCGAAATTGGTATCAAGTTGGTGAAGGAAAAAAAACGTGTTGAGGTTGAGGCTAAGGCCTATGACGCAGCCTTCGAGCGTATTTTAGATGCTCTTGTGGGGGAAACCGCATCCCCTGAAACTCGCATTAAATTCCGTCATATGATCCAAGAAGGTCAACTCAAGGATAGAGAAATTGAAATCGAGGTTTCCGATAATGGAGGGCTTTCCATGCCAACCATGGATATTCCAGGAATGCCTGGTGCCCAAATGGGGATGATCAACATGGGGGATATTTTTGGAAAATCCTTTGGTTTGAATAAAACAAAAACCCGCAAAGTGACCATTGATGAGGCATTTAAAATCTTGATCGCAGAGGAATCGGATAAACTTTTGGATCAAGATGACCTCATCCAAAGCGCCATTCATTATGTGGAGCAAAATGGTATCGTTTTTATTGATGAAATCGACAAGATTTGTGCGAGATCCGAGAATCGTGGTGGGGACGTAAGTCGTGAAGGAGTCCAGCGAGATTTGCTTCCCCTGATCGAAGGGACAACGGTGACAACAAAGCATGGCACCGTTAAAACGGATCATATTTTGTTTGTGACCTCAGGAGCCTTTCATGTGTCAAAGCCTGCAGATCTTCTTCCTGAACTTCAGGGGCGTCTTCCTATTCGTGTAGAGCTCAGTCCCCTTAAGAAAGAGGATTTTTTGAGAATCCTCAAGGAACCCGAGTTTAACCTTATTCGCCAATCAAAAGAGCTTTTGTCAACAGAAGGTGTTGTTCTTGATTTCAAGGATGATGCTATAGAGATGATCGCAGAGCTTGCCTCAGAAATTAATGGAACCATTGAAAACATTGGTGCAAGGCGTCTTCATACACTTCTTGAGAAGCTTCTCGAGGATATAAGTTTTGAAGCATCGGATATGGAGAAAAAAACCATTATGATCGATAAAAAAATGGTTGAGATGAGGCTTTCTGAGTTTGCAAAGAATCAAGATCTATCAAAGTTTATTTTATAAATCTTAAATCAGTAGGTTTTTATCTTCGAGTGCAAGCCACCTTGCAGAGAATACATTTTTGCTGTGGCTGATGTCTTCGATAATGCTTTGCATTTGAACTTCGGGAGGGCGTGTATTTTTGACAATAGCTCGAAGGGTGATGTGACCGTTAGTGCGATCTTTAAGTTCCATAATTTTTAAAACCGCACTGCGTTTTTTGATACTGGAGATCACAAGTTTTCGAACATCCTCTTCATGATCCACGCCACAATTGATTTCGATGGAATAGAGAGGGAGGCCGTTTTTAGCCCTTATAAGAGGTCGATTTTCCAAATAGTTTTCTATATTCCTGAGGAGCGTATTTGTAAGGATAATGGCAAAGGTAAAGAGTGCGCCATCAAGCATGTATCCCATACCACAAAATGCGCCAAGGGCTGCGGAACACCAAAGAGTTGCGGCTGTGTTGAGTCCCTGAACAGTCAGTCCCTCACGCATAATGGCGCCAGCACCCAAAAAACCAATACCCGACACAATCTGTGAGACAATACGAGGAACGCTGTCCCCGATCTCAGTATTATCGCCGAAAATGGTGAATCCAGCAGCACCCAAGGCCACAAGAATATTAGTACGAAGGCCCGCTGTTCTTTGATGCAGTTGTCGCTCAATACCGATACATGCGCCCAAAAGGAACGCGGCACCAAATCGTATGAGCGGTATCTGCCAATCCATAAAAAACAATTTTCTGAGACTCTATTTTCATAGTGGATTTCAAGTCGTTAAGAAGGGGTTAATATTACTATCATTTTTACACATATTTCAAATTAGGCTGCTTTTTTCAAGGCATCCTCACTTTGATCTAAGGATTGCTTTTCTATGCCTAAAAGAGAGATATATGTTGCAATACAGGCTCCTACCACAAGAAGTGCGGGCCAAAAATGCCCAAAATGGTTTGAAATCCAGGTTGCAGCGAGAGGGGTTGCGCCACCTAAAACACCATTAGCAAGGTTAAGGGCGAGAGCAACACCTGTAAATCGGACGAAGGTCGGAAAAATATGGACAAGAACAGCCCGGCATGCGCCAAGAACGCCACCAATAGAAAAAGCAAAAAGCACCATAAACGCAATTTGTGCTGTAAGAGAGGCGTTTTCCAAACTGTAGAAAAGTAAAAGAGAGACAGGGATAAGCGTGATGGCAAAACCTTTTGTGATAAGGGTACGGTTTCCTTTGTCAGCGATATACGCCACAAGAATATTTCCAAAGACGAGTGTTGACATGACAAAAGCGCTTAAATACAGGGCTTTGTGGGGAGGAAATTTCCCAAGAAAAATCGTTTGATTGGGAATAAAAACGGAAATGATGTAGTATCCCACAGCATTCAATGCCAGGAGGAATGTTCCCAAGATCACATGATGTTTATATTCCTTGAAAACTAATCGGATGGGGGATTTGACGGGCTTTGAAAATTCCTTAGACTCTGGAAGTTTGCGGCGCATATAAACACCCACAACTGCGAGAAGAAGTCCCAACATAAAGGGGATGCGCCAACCATAACTTTGGAAACTCTCCGGAGACATACTTTGGGAAAGTATGGCCACACACAAACTCCCACTCATCATACCAAGATGCACACCTAAATCCGCCCAACATCCCATGGAGGCTTTTTTGTTCTGGGGCGCTTGCTCAATCAGATAGACAAAGGATCCTGTGAATTCTCCCCCTACAGAAGCGCCTTGGAGAATACGACAGACGAGCAGTAAAAGGGGAGCTGCTATACCGATGGTTTCATAAGTTGGCAAAAGTCCAATACATACGGTCGGAACAGCCATGACAAAATTGGACACAACAAGAGCTTGCTTCCTTCCAAGGGTATCTCCGATATGTCCAAAAATAAGGGAGCCAAGAGGGCGTGCCAGAAACCCGACAGCAAAAACACTGTATGTCAGCAAAATAGAGAGAAGGTAGTTTCCCGCGGGAAAGAATTGCTTGGCAATAATATGCGCTACGAAGCCATAAACGGCAAAATCAAACCATTCCAAGGTATTTCCGGAAAGGCAGGTGAAGATCATGCGTTGTTTTTCGGAAATTTTCATAACGGATTTTTCTTGGTTAAGGTAAGGCTTTTTTAGCAGGCCACGTTCCTGATCGTGTGTCAAATCAAAAGGGTAATGAAAGAAAACTTTGAAATTTTGTTACGCAAAAAAGAAAAATAAACACGAGGATCTATAAATTTCTTGCAAAAATGTGTGAGTGGTATTTTCATAGGCGTAGTTTTCTTAATCTGGATGTATCGTGCCAACCATTCCAAATATCCTCACATCCATTCGTATTTTGTTGATCCCTGTGATCATTTTTGCTTTTTACCGTGAAAGTTCCTTGGGGTACTGGGTTGCGGCGATTTGTTTTATTGGTGCGTGTGTTACAGATTATCTTGATGGATTAATGGCCCGTCTTTTGTCCCAAAGCTCTAAACTAGGACAATTTCTAGATCCCACAGCGGATAAACTTCTGGTGGCTTCAACGCTCTTTCTTTTGGTAGGATTCGATAAAATCAGCAAACTGTCGTTTATTCCAGCAATTATCATCCTATGCCGAGAGATTATGATATCCGGTCTTCGGGAAGTTCTTTCTGAGCTTAAGATTCCTGTGCCCGTAACGGTTCTTGCTAAGTGGAAAACAATGTTGCAAATGCTTTCTTTGAGTATTTTGATGGTGAGTGGGACCGTGCGATTTGAAGGGATTCTCCATCAGATTGGTGAAATATTTCTTTGGATTGCCGCAGCTCTGACTATTGTGACAGGGTTTTCTTATCTGCGCTCAGGATTTCATCATTTTGAAGGATAGAAAAAATTAACTCGTCATATGAACGGGTTGAGTCTTCTGGCGTCTTTTTAAAAGACTTCTTGTTTGTTTGTTGACCATTTCCAGAATATCATCTTCGTTAACCTGTGTGCTTTTTCCATTTTTTACAACGTGTTGGCCATCAACCCATACGTTGTCCACATCACTTGCTCTGGCGGAGTAAATAAGATTCCATATCACGGGATCGTGTTCGGAATCAGGTTCAATAGGTAAAAGATGAGGTTGCCACAGGTTTACGGTGATAATATCTGCTTTTTTTCCCACCTCCAAGGATCCCACATCATTATCTATTTTGAGAAGTTTTGCGCCATCAATGGTTGCCATTCTGAGTACTTCTTCGGCGGGCAGGATATCCGGGATATAGGTTACATTTTTTTGAATAAGGGATCCAAACTTCATGACTTCCCACATACTAAGGCTGTTATTAGAAATGCTTCCGTCCGTGCCAAGGCCCATGGGAATCCCCATTTTTTTGATCTCTTGAAATCTCAAGCTCCCTCCCGCCAATTTTGCATTGCTTGTGGGGCAGTGGGATATGCCGCAACCGTGATCTTTCATAATTTGTAGCTCTTCGTTATCTAACCAGACACAATGAGCAATCACGGTATTGGGAGTCAAAATGCCGCGATTTTTGAGTATTTTTATGGGTTTATCACCAAAATGCGTGGTAACAGCCTCAACTTCATCTTTGAGTTCACTGGAGTGTGTGTGGATCATGGTGCCATGATCCTTTGCCATGTCGCGAGCGCGCGTGTATGCTTGCTCACTGCAATAAAACAAATGTTCCAAGCTGACCATGACGTGGATACGATCATGATTTGTTTTATGGTGGGTTTTAATAAGGTCTTCGTTTTTGTTCAGGGTTTCAAAGAAATTTTTTTCCGGATGATCCGCAACATAAGGTGCAAGAAATGCACGCATACCCAGTGTGTTAGCCGCATCTGCGCACCGGTGCATATAGCGGTACATGTCTAAAACACAGGTTGTTCCCCCTTTGATGGCCTCAAGGTAGCTAATGAGTGCAGCATAATAAGCATCTTCTTCTGTAAGGACTTGGTGCTCCCTCTGATATTCTCCCAACCAATTGATAAGAGATAGATTTTCTGAAAATCCTTTGAGTAAACTGCTGTGGCTATGTGCATCAATAAGTCCCGGAAGAACGGCCATGCGTCCTTTTCCATCAATCACTTCCGCAGACTCTGGGATTTTGATTTTATCGGAGTGACCGATGTGCGTGATTTTGTCATTTTCCCAGACAATAGTTCCCTGTCTGATGACGGTATTTGACGGATTAACTGTAAAGAGGATAGCGTTGTGTATAGCCTTGATCATAACACACCCAGGAAGACGTAGAGACGACTACACCTATCCTAGTTCGACAAAGATTAATCATTGATTAATCATTCACTAACGGATGACACGGGTAACGATCCCGGTTTTCCAAAATAATGCATGAGAACAAAAAGCACCAATATGGCCAGGATTGTGACACTTCCCCCCCCATAAAAAGCACCCACAAGACCGAAATGATCAGAGAGCTTTCCTGCACATACGTTTCCGATAAGGACTGATGTTCCCGCTGTGAGGTAATAAAGAGCAAAGGCAGTTCCGCGCAAATGAGGTGGTGTATTCTCGGAAATAAGCGTTGAGAGAAGTCCCTGTGTCACACCAAGGTAAAGACCGATCAAAACAACACCAACACATATGACAGACCAGTGTCCATCGATAATCATGGCTGTATGCGCAAGAACGGTAATGGTTAGGCCAATTAACAATAACTTATAACGATTAATTTTGTCGGACACACGACCCATGGGAAAGGCCATGCTTGCGTGAAAGATATCCATCATGACAATAATCCAGGGAAGGTAAGCAACTCCCCATCCTGACTCTTTGGCTCTGAGTGTAACGAAAGCCTCACTAAATCGTGCGAGCATGAGAATGGCAACTACACCAAGAAGTGCCCAAAATTTGGGGGGGAGGAGACGAATGTGACTAATGTGCCAGTCGATCCTTTTACCATTTTCCAAGATGGGAGGCTGTTTGACGACAAAGATCAAAATGGCCAGGGCGATCAGCGCAGGAATAGTGGAGAGATAAAAAATAAAACGATAATCATGATTTGTATAAAGCATCAGCATGGAGGCAACAAATGCACCAAACATACCGCCAAATGTGTACAAAGACTGACGTGTACCGTACGCAGAGCCTAGATTTTTTTTAGGCGCAAGGTCAGCGATGAGCGCATCTGTGGGCGCTGATCGGATGCCTTTGCTGATGCGGTCAATAAAACGTGCTGAGAAAATCATGTTAATGCTCGCTGCAATAGCAAACATGGGCTTAATGATGACGGAAAAGATCGTTCCGATAATGATGAGATATTTTCTGTTTTTAACATAATCACTGAGGGTTCCGGAGAAGACCTTGGCCACAAAGGATATAAAGACAGCAACACCTTCGATGTAACCAATTTTGCTATGGCTCGCCTTAAGAACATCTGTCAAAAAGGCAGGAAGGATGGAAAACACCATGAGAGAGGATGTGCTCCAAAAAAAGCTCATCCAGGCAACACCCCAAAGACTGAGGTTATTTCCTTTATCTTCTAGGATTTTTAGGTGGGAGAATAGATTTTTAATTGTGCTCACGAAAACAGACGACTTTAAGAAGTACATGCCACTTATTTCATAAGTCCTTATCCTTGAAAAAGCAAGTGTCATTGCGTTACCCTTTTTAGAAGGGGTTAATGAAGGGGCTTTTTTTTTATGGTGCGTGGTTTTGTTTCTTTGCTGTCTGTTTTTATGATTGTCACAACAATTTTTGCAAGCGAAGAGGGAAGACCTGAAAAGCTTGATGAAACAGTATTTCTGGGATCTGGGTGGTGTGGAGAGATTGCGGTAGATGATGAAACTTTCCAACAGATGAGGCGTGAACCTCTTTTAATTTCAAAAGAAAATGTTGCCAAAAATTATATTGAATTTATGAACGCTGTCCCCTCGGGAAATCTAAGTCGATATACTCATCTTTTTACAAAGAATGTTAGGAAAACTGTGAATGGTCTCGATGAAGCTATGGGAGTTGAGGATCTTTTTTCCCAAGTAAGAAAAAATTGTGTTTATATGGGTTATTTTTGGAATGTGATTCTTTTGGCTAAGCGCACAGAGTCAGAAAAAGAAAATAGAATAAAAATTACATATACTGTGAGTAGTCTTCCTAGTTTTCCCCAATTTAAAGTTAATGCGGTCTTAAATTTTTCTGAGGAGGGAGAAATAAGTGCTATTAATCTCGATTATACGCAGGAAAATTCTTACCGCACTCCTGTGGAAAGTTTATTTTTTCCCCTTTTAGGTCATGAGACTCCTGAAAGGCCGGATTGATTTTTTAAGGCGTTATGGCTCGTGCATTTTTTTGGTATGACTCAACCCAACATTTTTCTTCCTTGTTGAGAAGATCCCAATCAATAAGCTTTTCATCGATGGGGACAAGTGTGAGCGTTTCAAACGTATACCAATTTTCCCTATCTTCCTTAACGTAAACCAGGCTTTCGATGCGAATGCCGTACTGACCTTCGAGGTAATATCCGGGTTCATTGCTGAGAATCATACCGGGAAGAAGGGGGTGATGACCGAATTTGCTGATACGTTGGGGTCCCTCGTGTACAGAGAGAAAGCTTCCAACGCCATGGCCGGTACCGTGGGCAAAGTCTTTGTGATCCTTCCAAAGGTGTATGCGCGCAAGTGTATCAAGTTGACCACCACTTGTTCCCTTTGGAAATTTTGCGCTGGCGATGCCAATATGGCCCTTAAGAACGCGTGTAAAATCCCGCTTCATTTCGGGTGTAGGCTTTCCAAGAATAATGGTACGTGTGATATCCGTTGTGCCATCTTTGTACTGTGCGCCAGAGTCGATGAGCAATATCTCATCTTTTAAGATCATGCGATTGCTTTTTTCATCGGCACGATAATGAACAATAGCACCATTGGGGCCCGATCCAGCGATCGTTGCAAAGCTTGGGGAAACAAAACCTGCTTCTTTTTGTCGCTCCTCCAAAAGCATCTGATCGATATCCATTTCGGTGATGGGTTCGCCTTTTTTATATTTATCCTCAAGCCTGCTACGAAAACGCATCCACGCGCGTGCATCCTTTTTGTGAGCAAAAATGGCACCTGCAATCTCTGTTGTATTTTTTGTGGCGCGGGGAAGGGCACATGGGTCAACCATGGGAATGGTGACTTCAAAAATTTCCTTGATAGAAAGCGGGGTTGTTTGAGAATCGTAGCCAAAACGGAGAGTGGCATAGGATTCAAGCGTTTTTTTTATGTGAGAGATTGAAACAATCTCTACCCCCAGTTCGTTCAAATATGCGATGACATCAGGTTGCTGTTGTGTCGTGTGTAGAAAAAGGATGATTTTTGATTGTGTGACAAAGCAAAAGCCCTGGGAAATGGGTGTGTAAAAAAGATCACTCCCGCGCACATTCAACATCCATGACCAGGATTCAGGAGAGAGAACGGTCGCCTCTATATTTTTTTCCTGCAGCACCTCTTTGATCTCATGGATTTTTTCTTTGGCCTCTTTTCCAGAAAACTCTATGGGGTGAAGAAAAAGGGATTTTTCAGGATGTTTGGGTCGATTTTCCCAGATTTCATCAACGACGGACTTCAGCACAAATTGGGAAGATTGTGTTTTAAAAGGCCTTAGGGAGCTTTCTGAAAAACACCAGGGATCATAGGCAAAGGCCTGATCATGCTTTTCATAATTTTTAAACCACGTGCTTTCTTCTCCAAGAGTTTTTAGCGTAACGATGTTTTGATCAACCTGATGTGTTGCTTGCAGGGTATAACGACCATCTACGAAAAGAACGGCTTGACTACTCGTGACAATTAAAAACCCAGCAGAGCCCGTGAAATTTGTGAGAAACGCAATTCTTTCATCACCCTCCACAAGGTATTCACCGAAATAACAATCGTTGTGAGGAATAAGAATCCCGTGAAGGTTATGTTCCTTTAAGTGTTCTCTCAGAAGATCAAGGGCTTTTGTCATGGGACTCTTTTCTTAGGTTATGTTAGGCTTAGTCTAGTCATTTTATGTTGAAAAAGCCATGCGGCCAAAAGCGGACCTTACACCTGAATCAACTTCTGGATTTTACCTTCATGTTCGGGGGTTTTTAAAACTTTGGCCCTATCTATGGCCTCAACACTTGTGGGGAGCAAAGACACGCCTCGTCATCGCTTTTTTGATGATGATCGCTGGAAAAGTTGCGATTATGTCCATTCCCATTTTGTTTAAAAACCTTATCGATGGGCTTGATCATAATGTTTATACCAGCTTGCCCCTTATCCTGATTTTAACCTATGCAGGAGCGCGCCTTCTTTCGGGAATTTTTTCAGATTTAAGGGATGCAATTTTTGCCATTATTGCAGAACGGGCGATCCGAGAGGCAGCGCTTCGTGTTTTTCAGCATATGCATCATCTCAGTTTAAAGTTTCATTTAGAGCGGAAAACAGGTGCTTTGAGCCAGCTTATCTCAAAGGGGATTAAATCTATTGAAGAGTTTATGCAGTTTTCCACGTTTATGCTCCTTCCCACTATGATTGAAGTAATTTTTGTTGTGGGTGTTTTTTTCTATTTTTATGGAGGGGCAACCGCGCTGACTTGTTTAACGGCGCTTGTCCTTTATATGATCGCGACAATTCAAATTACAGAATGGCGTATTAGCTATATTAAAACCATGAATACCACAGACGCAGAAGCCAGCCACAGAGCGGTGGACAGTCTTCTCAACTTTGAAACGGTGAAGTATTTCAATAACGAAGATCTTGAGATCGAGCGCTATGATCAGGTGCTTAAGGTTTATGAAAAAGCTGCGGTCAAAAGTAAAATTTCCCTGGGTGTGTTGAACTCTGTGCAAAATCTTATAACTTCGGGTGCACTTTTTCTTATCATGATATTCACAGTCATGTCTTATCACAGGGGAGAGATTTCTCTTGGTGGCGTGATTGCTGTGAACGCTTATCTTCTTCAACTCTATCAGCCTCTTTTTACCGTGGGCTTTGCTTATCGTCAGGTGAGATTAAGTCTCTTGAACATGGATATGATGTTTAATGTTTTGGATGAAGAACTCGACGTCCAAGATGCACCCGATGCAGAATCTCTTGAGGATAAGGAACAGGATATCACTTTTGAAAATGTTGAATTTTCCTATAACCCTCAAAGGCAAATTTTAAAATCCATCAGTTTTCATGTTCCGGCATCCCACACCCTTGCGATTGTGGGCTTAAGTGGTTCAGGAAAATCCACGATTTCAAAGCTTTTGTATCGATTTTACGATATTACAGGAGGAAGTATTAATATTGGTGGAAAGGATATTCGCAATCTTACCCAAAAAAGCCTAAGGCGTATGATGGGCGTTGTTCCCCAGGATACCGTTCTTTTTAACGATACGATTGCCTATAACATTTTATATGGCAATCCCACGGCAACCTTTGAGCAGGTTGTTGAATCTTCAAAACGTGCACAAATTCACGAGTTTATTTCAAAACTCCCGGAAGGCTACAATACGATTGTGGGGGAGCGTGGATTAAAACTCTCAGGAGGCGAAAAACAGCGGGTCGCCATTGCGCGCACACTCTTAAAAAATCCCAAGATTTTTATTTTTGATGAGGCGACATCCTCCCTGGATTCTCATACAGAGCGTGAGATTCAATCACAACTTGAAGATCTTTCCAAGCGTCACACAACTATTATGATCGCTCACAGACTTTCAACAATTACCCACGCGGATCAAATTGTTGTTTTGGATCAGGGAGAGATTGTGGAGAGAGGAACCCACAAAGAACTCCTGAAGTCTAAGGGGCACTATGCCTCCTTGTGGGAAAAACAATCTAAAGAAGAGACCCCTTCTTAGTTTCTATTTCTCTATTCCTAAAGCGTATTCGGCCCGCTTTGTTTCATATTCTGTGTCATGAAGCTCCCAACCGTGGGTCAACATACGTGTCATATATTGGCGGTTGTATAAAAATGAGACAATGATTTGAAACAGGCCAAAACTGATCATTGTAAAAAGAAAATGGAGTGCTGCAACACCTAATTCTCCACGAAAAAGGGGCACAAACCATCCAAAAAAGAGATAGGTCCAACTAAATCCATAATATCCCTTTTTCACAATACCACTTTCGCGGTGTTTAATTTTAATTGTTTTAGCCATGTTTGTTTTACTCCTTTTTATTATCCGAATGTAAAAGCATAAGCTTCTAGTCCGGGGGCAGTGGCTTCAATTTCAACTGTACCCTCTTCTGTTTTGTCCAAAGAAATAAGTTCATAAAGGGTATCTTTATCTACAACGACTGCATTGTTTTTTATATCCTTACCCATAAATTGATGGGAAGATTTTCTTTCAGAATTCGCCTTAAGACTTATCTTTGCTGAGATGGGCATATGATCTCGATTGCCAAGGACAAGGAAAACTTTTTTTGCCTTGAAATGCAACTGGATTTTCGCACCTGCTTCTTCGGCGGTTATTTTCTGGGCTTGAACATTCCACTTTCCTTCTAATACCCAATGATGAAGGGGAATTTTTTTATCAAAAATCCCATAATCTGTGGCTTTATCGGGTAAGGGGTGAAAAGAGGGTGCGTGATGTTCTCCGCGTTCGTAGCCAAGATAGGTTTCAGGTGTGATATCTGCTTCATGTTTTTCTGTGTCTAATTTTTTTGTCGCTGGTATGGTTTCAATTCCCAAAAGGTATCGAATATTAGACTCTGTGGCATCGTATTCCCCTTCGCCAAAATGGGTGTATCTTACGTTTCCTTCTTTGTCTATAAGGTAGTGAGCAGGCCAATAGTGATTGTCAAAATGAATCCACGTTTTGAAATCATTATCGAGAGCTACAGGATATTCAATGCCGTGTTGTTTTACAGCAGTTTGGACATTACTGAGTTTTTTTTCAAACTCAAATTCCGGAGTATGAATACCGATGATAACAAGGCCTTTATCACGGTATGCCTTATCCCACTTTGTTAAAATGGGCAGCGTGCGCACACAGTTGATACAGGAATACGTCCAAAAATCAATGAGGACCACTTTTCCCTTTAACTGCTTTAGTGTCAGTGGTTTTGAATTGATCCATTCAGAAATTCCTGAAATTTCCGGACTTTTATAAGGGTTACTCAAAGCATTTTTAAGTTTACCTATTGAGTGAGAAGACGATGATGAAGGCTCGGATTTTGATAAAGCTTCAGAAATTTTAAGATTAAAACCAGCAGGCCATACAGAGTAAGCAACGCTGAGAATGATAATGACTCCTAAAACCTTTCGGATACTCTCTGTGTGATACTTTAAAACTGCGATGTAGTTAAGAAGGTGTCTTCCCATGAGAACAAGCAGGAGCATGGGTACAGAAGCACCTAAAGAAAAAGACAAAAGCGTCATCACAGTGTCCAGAGTTGTTTGTTGGGTGACAGTTTGTAAAATTACAGCAGCCATAAT
The DNA here is from genome assembly GCA_039808665.1 of Alphaproteobacteria bacterium. GTDB lineage: Bacteria > Pseudomonadota > Alphaproteobacteria > Paracaedibacterales > JAKBAR01 > JBDHTO01. The sequence continues at coordinate 15,169 of JBDHTO010000013.1, forward strand.
GGGGCCAGCACAGGGAACCCATGTAAGTCCAATAGCGATACCTAAAGGAATTCCTCCTAAGAAGCCGGAGGAATTATTCTTTTTTTGAAGGATACTTTCTCCAACATTTGCAAAACTGCTCGTCCAAAGAGCGAGTTTTCCACTCAAAAAATCTGAAATGAGGACAAAACCAAATGTAAAAAGAAGAGCAAAGGAAATGTATCGAATTACTTCGATATCAATTCCCAAGCTCGTAACAAGTTGACGCGACAAAAGGGTTAATGCCGCAAAAGAAAATACAAAACCCACAATGATTCCGTAGGGGCGCCCCTTTTGTCCGCTAATGCCAAGGGATAAAACAATAGGAAGTATCGGCAGAATGCATGGAGATAGAATAAGTCCTATACCCTCAAGGAAAGCTAAACCGTAGCTTGCAAAATCCATTTAACACCCTCTCTTATGTTTATTAAATAAACTACCGTCACACATGATGGTAGTTTATAGGAGATAAAAAACAAGGAAGGTTATTGATTTTATTCCACAGTTACAGATTTTGCGAGATTGCGCGGTTGATCGACGTCTGTTCCCTTCCTGAGACCTGTATAATAAGCCAAAAGCTGTAAAGGAAGCGTTAAAAGAAACGGTTGAAGCAACTCTTCAATCTCTGGAAGGACGATGAGATTTTGCCCCTGTGTAAAGACGCCAGGCATGGCGTTCATAAGATGTGCTGCACCACGTATATCTGTAAAGACTGTGATGTTTCCTTTTCTAGCGTAGACTTCCTGAATATTTCCGATTGTTTTTTCAAACCAGGAGTCAAAGGGAGCCAAAAAGAGAATAGGCACATGCTCATCCACCAATGCGATGGGGCCATGCTTTAATTCTCCTGCCGCATAAGCTTGTGCGGGAATATAGGTGATTTCTTTGAGTTTGAGCGCACCCTCCATAGCGATAGGATAGCTGGTGCCGCGTCCGAGAAAAATCACATGATTTGCTGCGGCAATTTTGTGACTGAGAGCTTCGATATTTTCTTCACGGAGTGTTTGATGAACAAGGCTGGGGAGGGTTCTAAGGGCCTGAATCAATGTTTTTTCATGCTCTTTTTTCAAAACACTGCGTTGACGACCTGCTTCAAGGGCAATTGTGAGAAGACAGAGCATCTGGCACATAAATGCTTTTGTGGAGGCAACACCAATTTCCGGTCCTGCATGGGTATAGATAACGTGATCGGCATGCCGTGCAATAGAGCTTTGCGGGACATTGACGATGCCGATGGTTTTGGCTTTTCCCTTGCAAAGTTCAAGCGCTGCAAAAGTATCAAGAGTTTCCCCAGATTGGGAAATAAAGAAACAATAGTGATTTTTTGAAAACACAGGATTGCGATATCTGAATTCTGAGGCGATATCCACATCTACATGAATCCCTGCAAATTTTTCGAACCAGTATTTCGCAGCCAAAGCTGCGATATAAGAAGAACCGCACGCAATAATGGAAATGCGCTCCGCGTGTGTAAAATCAATATCGAAATCAGAGAGATGAATTTTTTCTTCTTCATTTGCGAGGATATGCTCTAAAGCGTTACCAAGGACGGTTGGTTGTTCAAAAATTTCCTTAAGCATGTAATGGCGATACTGACCTTTTCCAATGCTTTCTACGTTCATATGATTTTTTACAAAAGGGCGAATGGCCACTTCATCGGATTTATCAAAGATGTGGATGGTCCCTTTGGACAGCTCAGCAATATCACCATCTTCCAAATAGCATATTTGATTGGCCCAAGGCGCAACAGAAATAGCATCGGATCCCAGCATGGCGCCCCATTCATCACTCATTCCCACAACAAGGGGGCTCCCTTGACGCACAGCATAAAGATGATCCGGTGCTTCTTTAAAAAGAATCGCAAGAGCGTAGGCACCCTTGAGTTTTTTGACGGCATGTTGGATCGCCTCAAGGGGAGAAAGTCCGCGTGCTAACTCATCCTCAATAAGGTGAACAACAACTTCGGAATCCGTTTGGCTCAGGAAGGTATATCTTTTGGAAAGGTCTTCTTTGAGCTCAGAATAATTTTCAATGATACCATTGTGGACAAGGGCGATACGGTGATTAGCGTGGGGGTGAGCATTGGTTTCGCTTGCAATGCCGTGAGTTGCCCAACGTGTGTGTCCGATACCAATATTTCCTTGGATAGGTTGTTTGATGCAGGCTTCTTCAAGCATCCTAAGCTTGCCTTCGGCGCGCCTTCTGTGCATTTCATCAGAGTGAATGGTTGCAATTCCTGCGGAGTCATAACCTCTGTACTCAAGACGTTTGAGGCC
>JBDHTO010000014.1:0-17283 GCA_039808665.1 Alphaproteobacteria bacterium
CATGCCCACGCAGATCATTTACATGGAATTGATGAGCTGCGTCAGATTTTCTTTCATCAACAGAGAAAGATCCCTGTGTACGCGGATGTGCAGTGCTTGGAGCGTGTCTATCAGGCTTTTTCCTATATGTTTCACGCGGCGGACTCATTCTATCCAACCTTTTTAGAGGGGCATGCAATTGAAAATGATACTTTTACTATTGATGGAACGATAGTTCAGATATTTGAGCAAGACCACGGTCATCAAAGAAGCTCAGGCTTTAAAATAGGTAAAATGGCCTATTCCACAGATGTTAAATCTATCCCTGAAAAGTCTGAAAGCTACCTGTATGGTCTTGATTTATGGATCGTGGATTGCTTGAGGGATGAAGAACATCGAACTCATGCGCATACAGCACTTACCCTTGAATGGATTGAGAAATACCAGCCCAAAAGATCCATTCTTACTCATTTGAGTGAACTTTTGGATTATGAGAATTTGTCTGCTCGTCTACCCAAGGGTGTTGAGGCGGCTTATGATGGCATGGTTTTGGAAGTCTAGAGGAAGTAGGGATTTTCTAGGTTATAAATAGTGTAATGGGATTTTGCCGAGATTTCGGTTCGTTTCCATTCCCGAAAATAATCAAGGTTAAGGCGAATATCTCCACCATAGTTTTTATGAATCTCTGTGAGTATAAAAGAAGAGATGAGATTGGCCTCAAAAAATAAATGGGCAATCTGAGCTCCACCGATCATAAAAATTTTTTTCTCCGAGCTTTCCAACGGTTTCAAAGTGTCTAAACATGTATTCAGGGAAGGTACAACCTTCGCATGGGGGAGGGTGTGAACACTTTGAGACAAAACAATGGCATGACGATTTTTCATCAATTCTACCCCAGAAGCTTCGTAAGTTTGCCGGCCCATAATGATGATGTGACCCTCTGTCGTGTTAAGAAAGTGATCATATTCATCAGGATAAGACCAAGGAAGATCGAGTCCATGCCCCACAATACCTTCTCGTGTAGAAGCCATAATGCCTATAATTTTTTGTGAAGAATTCATGGGAATATCTAGTCTATAGGGTCATGAGAAAAGAAGCTTAACACATGATTTCTTTTTTTCATGATTGAATGTTTGATTTCTCTTGATATTTCCTAAAGTATCATTAAATGATAGCCATACGAGATCTCCAACGAAATTGATATGAAGCAGTTATTTTCCTCTGTCGGGCTGACGGATACCCTAGTCGCTAATCTTAATGCAATAGGTTTTGTAACGCCTACACCTGTCCAAGAGCAAGCTATACCTCATATTCTTGCTGGTCGGGATGTTTGTGCTTGTGCGGCGACGGGAACGGGAAAAACGGGTGCATATCTTCTGCCCATCATCGATGTTCTTACCCACTCTCGCAAAAGAGTCGGTATGCCGCGGGCCATTATTCTTGCTCCCACACGCGAGCTTGCCATGCAGGTTGTTGAGAATTTTAAATCCTTTGCAAAAGGTACGAATCTGAAGTGTGCACTTCTTGTTGGGGGCGAGTGGGTGAATGAACAAGAAAAGCAGCTCAAACGCAAACCAGATATCATTATTGCAACGCCAGGTCGATTAATGGATGTGCAGGATCGTGGAAAAGTGATTACACACGATGTGCGGTTTTTGGTGATCGATGAAGCGGATCGCATGTTGGACATGGGTTTTATGCCCGATGTGGAAAAGATCATTTCTTTTTGCCCAAAAAATAAGCAAATGATCCTTTTCAGTGCGACATTTCCGGATGAGATTCAGGGTCTTGTAAGTTCTGTGTTAAGTGATCCAAAGCGTATTGAAGTATCCGCTCAATCTCAGCCGGCGCAAACAATTAGTCAGTATAAAGTTCTGACCACACCAGATGACAAACGTCCCATGCTTAGGGCTCTTTTGAAAAAACATCAAAATGAATCCGCGATTGTTTTTTGTAATCGTAAAAAGGATGTGGATATTGTTGCAAAATCCCTGAACGCGCACGGTTTTAAAGGAATGCCTATTCATGGTGATCTTTCTCAAAACGTACGTAATGAAACCCTTGATCGATTTCGAAATGAAAAAGGGCTGATTTTAGTAGCAAGTGATGTTGCTGCGCGTGGTATTGATATTGATGAACTGCCTTTGGTGATTAACTTTGATCTTCCCATTAATGCCGAAGATTATATCCATCGTATTGGACGTACGGGACGTGCAGGAAACCTTGGGATTGCCTACAGCCTTGTCACACCAAAGGATGACAAGCTTTTCAAAGCGATTAAAAAGCTTATTGGTAAAGATATCGAGGAAATTGAAATGGAGATTCCAGAGGATCTTCAAAGCAAGCGCGGTAAGCGCATCCAAGAAAAAGGTGAATCCAGGAAACCCTCAAAACAAAGACATTCAGAGGTAAAAACGGAAAGCCGAGAGGAAAGAGTTCCTGTGATTGGTTTTGGAAACGATACACCAAAATTTATGCAAGTCGATCTTGGAAAATACTTAGGCAAATCTGCGGCATAAGCATAAAGACAGATCTCTATGGAGAAAATTTGGAAAGTGTCTATGATATTCATAGTGCTTTCTTTCTAAAGTTTCTTGTCCTTCTATGTATGCTGATGTCATTGTTGTGGGCGCAGGTATCAGCGGCCTTAGCTGCGCCCTTTCTCTCAAAGAAAACGGAATAAATGTGCTCATTTTTGAGGCACTTCCTCGCGTGGGTGGTCGTATTCATACGATTCAGCTTTCAGATGGATATATTGCTGAGCTTGGCGGGCACAGCCTTTTAGATGGAGGGGAGCCCGTTTGTATTCGTAAATTTTTGGATCAGTTTGACCTGGAAACGGAATCCCATTCTTTTGATAAACATGACGTGAGGTTTATAGATCAAGCTGGGGCTTTGCATACTCTAGAAGATGCCCTAAAGGCAATTAACTTTTGTCCAGATGGCTTGGTGGAGCGCATTGAAACCGCCATAAAACAATCCGGGCATATGGATGATGTTTTACAAGCGCTTTTTCCAAAACACAGTATTGCCTATCAATATCTTTACCAAGTCTTTTCTGGATGGTGTGGTGCAGATCCCAAGGATCTTTCAACAAATAATGCTGAACTTATCGGGTTTATTTTACAGGGGGGATTCTCGAGTACGCACAAGGCGGATGACGGCAAAGTCCATCTTCTTTCTGTTAAGGGTGGAAATGGGCTTCTTCCTCTTAAATTAGCAGAAGCCTTGGGAGACAGAGTTCGCATAAATATGCCCGTTCAATCGGTAACAAAACAGGGTGATGATATTCGTGTGACTTTTGTGAGTGGTGAATTTGCAACGTGCCATAAAATTGTTTTTTCAAATTCTCCTGCATCCTTTTCCCAAATGGATATTGATAAAGAAATTATTCCCCATGATAGGCTTCAACAAATTAAATCTTTGGCGATGGGAACATCTGCAAAGATTATTTATCCCTATATCGCAAAAGAACAATCAGAGAATGCATTGATGATGGATGGTTTGAGCACGATGCGTACCGCCGATGGTGTTGTTCCCATGATTTATGTGACGGGAGAAAACGGAAGATCGCTCAAGGATAATTTAGGCGACCTTCATGAAAAATCGGTGAATTTGCTCGCGCATCGTTTCGAAGGATTTTCAAGTGATATGATTCCAGAAGAATGTTCCTTGACCGATCAGCTTCAAAAAGTGGAGTTTCCTATTTCAAAAACCTGGTCCCAAGATCCCTATTTTGGGGGATCTTATAGCTATATTGCGAAGGGACAGGAGGATTTTCAAGACATCATAGATCTGGACGGTATTCTTGTGAAAAAACTATTTCAGACTGTGAATGAACGAGTTTATTTTTGTGGTGAGGCGGCAAGTATCATTGAAATTGGTACAATGGAAGGTGCCGCAGAATCAGGAGAGAGGATTTCAAGATTGATTCTGAGACAAAACCTCTGATTTGCTCAGATATTCTTGCCTCCATCCATGAATTTGCATAATCTGTGATCAAGGTTTGTTATCTTTGGATCGTTTGATGGATATTATTTTTATTCCCATTTTGAGTACGTTGAGCTTTATTATCTCTACCTACCGTTTTTTCCTTTTTATTTACATTATTGTGAGCCTGCTTCAGCAGTTTGATATCGTGAATCGCCACAACCAGATCGTCTATTTCATCAGCAATGTTTTATTCAGGTTGTATGAGCCCGTTCTTGGTCGTATTCGGGTCTTTTTACCAAATCTTGGTGGTATTGATATTTCGCCCATTATTCTCATTTTTATTTTATTCTTTATCCAATCCCTTATTGGAAGTATTTTGATGAAGTTTCCGTCCTAAATTTATGAGGTCTCCTTTCTTTCTTAAAGGCAATATTATTGATGGTAGAGCATTCTCCCAAAGCATTTTGGCAAGCGTTACAGAGAATATAAAAACCCTTGAAACCCCACCAAAACTTGCGGTGATTATGGTAGGAAACCATGGTCCAAGCGAGATTTATGTCCATCACAAGCAACGGGTTGCAAAAGAGGTTGGGATTGAAGCGATTCTTCATCATGTGGATGAGAATATAAGTCAGGAAAAACTAGATCATCTGATTGATTCTTTGAACAAGGATACGTCCGTCCACGGTATTTTATTGCAGCTTCCCTTGCCTCCGCACTTGGATCGTGTGCGCTCTATCAATGCTATTTCTCCATTGAAGGATGTAGATGGTCTCACCTCTGAGAATCAAGGACTTTTATTTGCAAAACGGCCACGCATTATTCCCTGCACACCCCTTGGGTGCTTTTATATTTTAAGAGAGTTGATCGATCTTAAAGGAGCGAATGTCACGATTGTGGGACGCTCTTTCTTAGTAGGAAGGCCTCTTGCCGCGTTGCTGATGAATCATGATGCGACGGTAACACTCACACATCGATTTACCGAAAACCTCAAGGATCATTGCAAGGATTCAGATGTTATTATTTCCGCTGTAGGTAGGCCAGGTCTCATTCGTGAAGATTTTGTCAAAGAGGGGGCGGTTGTTCTGGATGTGGGAATTACGCGCGTAGAAACAGAGACTGTAGGGGATGTGGATTTTGCGAAAGTTTCTCCAAAATGCAAGGCAATAACACCTGTTCCAGGGGGTATCGGTCCCATGACGATTGCGTGCTTGATGGAAAACACGCTCAAGGCTATGGCGTTACAGACGGTCTAGCCTTGATGGCCCAATCTTTATGCCTTTGGAAGCATTGGTCCCAATTTTTCACCACCGCAAAGGTGTATATGAAAGTGTGGAACCTCTTGGCCACCATTCGTGCCGTTGTTGCTAATCATGCGAAAGCCCGTCTCTTGGAGTTTCAGTTCCTCGATAACGCCTTGGACCGTACTCCAAAAATCCACAATTTCTTCATCACGCGCGTGGTTTAAAAACTCTGCCATATTGACATAAGAACCTTTGGGAATGACGAGGATATGGATAGGCGCTTTGGGAAAAGCATCGTGGAAAGCGAGGGTGCTGTGAGTCTCTTTTACTGTTTTAGAAGGGATCTCTCCACGCAAAATTTTTGCAAAGATATTGTTTGTATCATAGCTTGTCATGTTATGCTCCTTATGAATTCAAGATGTGAATGTGTTGATGAAGCTACTACGTAAACTGACAAAATCTCATGTTTTTCGCAAGGGGGTTGCGCGTATTCTTTCCTTGTATATTAAGCTTGTTTACAAAACGACACCCTGGGTTTTTAAAAATCGTTTTCTTTTGGAGAATTACATTGCTCTTAAAAAGCCTATGATTGTGGCTTTTTGGCATGGACGTTTGGGGATGATCCCTTGTGGGTGGGAGTGGAATCGTCCTGTTTATATGCTTCTCTCCAAGCACAGTGATGGCCAAATCATTAGTCATGTCCTTGAGGATTTTCATATTCAAAGTATTTTTGGCTCCAGTACACGAGGCGGTGTGGAAGCAGGTGTTTCCATTATCGATAAAATTCAACAGGGAGCCGTTGTAGGGTTTACCCCTGATGGACCAAGAGGTCCCTCTCAAAAATGCTCCAAAGGAATTATTACCCTCGCGCATCTTGCATCAAAAAGGTTGGGGGATATTGGAATTTTTCCCGCCAGTTATAGCATTTCTCATCATAAACGGTTGAGATCTTGGGATAAATTTATGCTGCCCTTTCCCTTTTCAAAAAAGGGATGTTTCGTGGTTTTAAACCCCATTTTTATTCATCAACACATGAAAAAAGAAGAATTAGAAAAAGCGCAAATTGATCTTGAAGATCGCTTAAATCAAGCACAGCAGGAGTCAGATGACATTATCGAAGGGAGATAATCGATGAAACATCCCATGTTGATGGATATACCAACACGTATTGAAACCCCTCGTTTGGTTCTGCGTCATCCAAAAGCAGGGGATGGGCAAATGATCCATGGGATGCTCCAAGATGGCTATGAGGATTATGTAACCTGGCTTAATTGGCCAGTCCAAATACCAAATCAGGATGATATTGAACGAGAAGCGCGATTGCACCATGCCAGGTGGATTCTGCGTGAAGATATGCGATTTTTGATGATTGACAAGAAAACAGGTGGACTCTTAGGGCGTCTTGGTATTCCTTCCGCCATTTCTGCTTGGGATGTGCCCATGTTTGGGATCAGCTATATTTGCAGAAAATCCGCACGTGGAAACGGTTATACAACAGAGGCTGCTCACGCCCTGACAAAATTAGCTTTTTCCTGCATGGGGGCAAAAAAGGTCCAAATCATTTGTGATGCTTTGAATCAGAAAAGTATAAACGTTCCAAAGCGTCTTGGTTTTATCCATGAGTCTACAAATAAGGGAATATTCACGAGTACGCAGAGTGTGGGTGAATTTTACACATACGCATGCTTTGATCCAGAGGTTCTTCCTCCTCTGGATGTTCGATTTGTAGAATAAATTCCTATTTTTTCATCAGCTCTTCTGTGATGCGCCTGATTTCCTTTTCAACAAGGCGCTCTACGAGTGAAGAAAGATTTGCGTCAATCCACGCTTTGATCATGGGTGTCATGGCTTGAATCGCAAGATTTTCAAGCGTTACGTGAACTCCTGGAGCAAACTCAGACGCAGGTTGTGCCTGTGGTTTTGGTGCTTCAGCTTCTGGATATTTTGCAGAGCGAGCCGTTTCAACAAGACGGGAAAGAGATTGAGCAGACGCTGTCATCGTTCGACCCGACGTAAAGTGAGAGGAATCAGCGGGTGGCTGATGCTGTGGTGTGGGGGATTTTGACATTTCCGGTGCCGGTGCCACAGGGATAGGGTGTGGTGTGTGTGTTTCTTCCTGAACAGGTGGTCTTGGAGCCTCTACCTTTGCAGCAGGAGGTTCTGTTTGCTGAGTGGCGTGTGGAGGGTGATCAATAATACTGGCTCCCACATGTTTAAGGTCGAGAACATCCTCATCGAGCAACTGGGAGTTAGAAGGAAGATCGGGCGTTGTGCCATCTTCTGTGACATACTTTCTGATGGAGGCTAGAATTTCCTCCATTGACATTTCTTGATCTTCATCTTTGCGTGTTGCCATGTTATCCCTCGAGGCGGTCATATTTTTCTAAACCCTATCTTTTGTATCTTTATAGTGAATACTAGGATCATAATAATTAACTTTCAACTTCATTTGTTTTGCGGTGAGTCTTCCCATGCCTCCAAGAAGTTGATAAAACGCGAGATAGAAGGATTTTTCGGCGCGGATGAAGTTTAATTGCGCAGCCAAAAGATCTCTTTGGGCATTAAGTACATCAAGTAGAATTTTTGTTCCTACCATCATCTCTTGGCGCGTTCCCTCAAGGCTAATTTTACGTGCCTCGATCTGGGTTTTGAATTGCTCAATATTAGCTTTTGCAGAGAGATAGTTCGCCCAAAGGGTGATGATATTTTCTGTAACTTTTCTACGTGTTGTTTCTACACCAATGCGACGCTCTGCAGCTTTTTCATGGGCGCCTCTTTTTTGTGAGCGGGTAAGACCTTGTTCATAAATAGGAACGGTCATGGTGACAGAGGCGCTGACGTTTGTATTTTTATCATTGGATGATGCGGAGAAACCATTGACATATGTAACGCTATCTTTCGAACTTGATTTTGTTGTGGATGCGCTAAGATCAATTGAAGGAAGCAGTCCCCCGCCAATCCGATCAACCTCGTATTTAGCAGCGGCTTCGTCATATTTTGCCTGAATTACATCGGGATTGTTTTCCAAACCAATCTGAATGGCTTGTTCAAGCGTCCCTGGAAGATCTTTTGACATAGAAGGTTTTTGAACGGTTTTAGCACGTCTTCCTGTCAGCCTTTGGAATGTGGCGTGCTTTGCTTCTAGGCTTGCCTCAGCATCTTTGAGTTGTGCGATTCCCTCTGCAAGTTGGGCTTCTGCCTGAGCTACGCTTGTACGCGTTTCTTCACCAACATTAAAGCGATCCTTTGTTGCGGCAAGGGTTTCGGTGAGCGCCTTAACGTTTCCTTGGTATTGTTCAATTTCAGCCTGTCCTGTAATAATCTCCAAAAATGCCTGAATGACTTGGTAGAAAATACTTTGCTCACTGGACATGAGGCTGGCACGTGTGGAAAGGACTGTATTTTCAGCTCCTTTTACAGAAGCAATGGTGGAGCCACCCGCATAGATATTTTGCTTAACCTGAATACCAGCTGACGCTGTGGGGGAGCTGGTGGTGCGAGAAGCAGAACTTCCTGTCTGAACATTTAGTCCTTTGTTATCTACCCTTGTGGAGCCAACACTGACGGTACCATCGATACGTGGTCTATATCCCGCTTTTGCTTGAGAAATACTTTCATCTGCTTGATTAACCCGGCTGATTGCGGCGGCCAGTTCCGTATTGTTGAGATAAGCGGATTCAAGCGCTGATTCAATAGTTTCAAAGCCATGGGGCGCTGTTTTTGCAATTGTGTTAGAAAATGCACCACTTTCTTTTTTAGTATCGACTTTTTTCTTATCTGATGTCGTATCGTCCTTTTTCTTGTCCGATTTAGGATCACTCGGTTCCTTTGGGGTATCCTTTTTCTTGCTGTCGCTCTCTTTTTTAGCGTCAGCTTTTTTATCGGTTATGGATGGTTCCTTTTTAAGGTCACTATCACCATATGTTGGTCCAGATTCAGAAAGGGTCTCCTCGGCATAAGACAGTCCTGAGACCGCGAAAAGGGCGGCAGCGTGAAGAAGAGCGATACGTGTAATGCGGTGCATAATAAAATTCCTTAATAACGTTTGACTTCGGGGTCAATGTTTGTTGACCAGGCATCGATGCCTCCCTTAAGATTTCTTACATCAGAAAACCCAAGGTCCTTAAGCGTCATTGCAGCCTTTAAACTCCTATGACCATGATGACAAATCGTAACAACAAGTTTATCTTGGTCTATCTTTTGCAAGTTTTGCACCAAATTTATTAACGGAATGTTAACACTCCCAATAATTTTACAAAAATCAAATTCTTCTTCTTCTCGCACATCCAGCAAAAATACAGAATGATCACTTTCTAGAAGCTCGCTGAGGTCCCCAGGAGAAAGTTGAATAATATCCATTAAATAAACTCAAAGCATTTTGGTTGAGACATACCTTCTAGCACAAAAGCCCTCTCAAAGTCATGATATCTTGATTCTTTAAATTTCGACAGTGAAGTAACTCCATAGGGAGGGGTTGGGTTGATATAGATGAGGTGACCACGGGGGCGAAGCTGGTCTAAAAGAGAATCGGGGATGGTTTCTGACTCACCCTCAATGATAATGGCGTCATAGGGAGCCTCTTCTGCTAATCCCTCTGTATGGTGTCTTTGTTCTATGAGAAGGCAGTCATCTAAGTTTGTTCTTCCGTAAAATGTATCAAAATAGTGCTGAAGTGATGTGGATGCATAACTGAAGAGAAGTGTGTCTTGTTCTATACCATAAACCTTTGCCTGCATCTCATAGGCAATGGCGAGGGAATAACCCATGTTGAACCCAATGATGAGAATTTTGGGCTTTGAAGAAAAGTCGATAACAGAAAATAGCTTGGCAAGCTTGCGTGAGGATAAAGCATATCTGCGAGAAGGAATGGCAATATCCTGATCTATATAAGCGATTGCTGTATGAGACGGGTCCAAAAAAAAATCCCTTGGCACCTTTTCAAAAGCATGAACCAGGGGGGAGCTTACATGAAATTGTGGAGTCATTTGGTTAAAAACAAAAGACTTCCTCACTTCTGTGAGGTCTATGCGAGAGGATGCCATCGAAGAAAGCTTGACTTGAGTCCTTTATAAGACTATACGAGAAATGTGTGGACAACGCCAATGCTTTCTGGCCGGATGGCAGAGTGGTCATGCAGAGGACTGCAAATCCTTGTACGTCGGTTCGATTCCGGCTCCGGCCTCCATATTTACCAGGTCTTAGAGACCTCTCTTTTTTTCTGCCATTCATCGATTCTTGTGCGGGTAGCAGGTGAAATATCCTCGGGAAGAGTATTTTTCGAAAACCACTTTATTTCTGCAATCTCATGACAGGGGATTTTTTCAACAATATCAAAATCCATGACGTGATAAAGAATGACATCGTCGTCCCGTCCATAATGGGGGTTGTGGTAGATTCCTAGCAAATTAAGATTTTTTGCGATAAGTCCAGTTTCCTCAAGAAGTTCTCTTTTGGCTCCATCAATGGGAACTTCATGGGGTTTAACACCGCCACCGGGAAAATGCCAAAGGGGGGTGTATGTGTGCCGAATGAGGAGAATTCGATCTTCATCTGTTACAAGGATGCGCACACCAAGTGTTCGAAGACCAAACCACCCCATCACTCGCCATTTCCAAGTGCATAGCCGGAAAAGAAAGCGATGGAGGGTATGTTTCTTCACAAAATTATTTGCGTACGTAATGTAGGATTCCTGCGAGAATGAAGGACTTCATAATGCCTGGAAGGATGAAAGGAACGACTCCTCCAAGGATTGCAGCTTTTAATCCGATGAAGTTCGCAAGCCATGCAACACCGAGTGTATAAAGGACGATGCTTCCAAGGGCGCATAAAGCAAGATCAAGAAGAACACCTTGAGTTTGAATTTTTTCGCGAACGCTTGCCATGACAAATGCCGCAATGAGGAATCCAAAATAAAATCCACCGACATGGCTAAAAAGGTGCTGAATACCACCCACATGGTTTGCAAAAATGGGAAGCCCCACGGCTCCTAGGGTAAGATAGCTAAGAAGTGTAAAAAAAGCATCTCGTGAGGTATAGGTTAAGCCAATGAACAGAACAGCAACAGTTTGAAGCGTAATGGCAACGGGTTGGATGGGGATAGTGATTTGTGACATGAGAGAAAGTCCAACGACTCCCATAAGAATACGTGTCAATGTGGAGCTCTTTGAAAGAATTTGTGTAAACATGGCGGTTATCCAAAGTTTGTGTTATCTTCCCTTCATCATTATTTTATGACTATGTTGATGTCAAGGTTCTCGAGAGATCTCTTCCATAAACTGCCGGGTATGTGGCGTATTGTGAGATATCAAAGAGGTCGTCCATTGATGTTGGGGCAGGGGGAGTTTTTAAAAGAGTCCCCTGACAAGCTTCTTTTGAAGGAATCTGGGATTTGGGTGGATTCACATCCCCATGCACAAGAATATTTTCAAGAAACCTTTTATCTTTTGGGTGAAGAAAGCCTCTTAATTCAACGCCCCCATAAAATGTTCGACCTAAAATTTAGTGAAAAATCTCCAGAGAGTTCATCCATTCATCACTGCGTTGATGATGAGTACAGGCTCAATATGACCTGGAAAAATGATCATTTCTTCACCCAAGACATTGTCGTCAAAGGACCAAAAAAGGACTACGCGCTTTTTGTTGAGTTTAAAAGAGACGCTGCAAGTTGATGAAACTGCGAAATATTGAGTGCCTCTGCGCGTGCCTGAGGATCAATATGAAGGGATCTCAAAGCTTCTTCTGAAAAAAAACTTTTTAAAGAGCTTCGAAGCATTTTTCTGCGTTGTCCAAAGGCTGCGTGTGTAATTTTTTCTAAAAAAGGTAAAAGGGGTTGAAAGGTTGCAAAGTCATCACGTCGTTTCAGTTGAACAACCGATGATGTGACTTTGGGAGCTGGTACAAAAGACGCAGGATCCAGATCAAAGAGAATTTTTCCTGTGCAAAAAGTTTGGGCAAGGATAGCGAGTCGTCCATAAGCAGACGAATTTTCTTTGGCGGTGATACGCTTTGCGACTTCCTTTTGAAACATTAGCGTAAGGGACGGGATAAACTCAATTTTTTTAAGCCATTGGATAAGGAGCTCCGTTCCGATGTTATATGGGAGATTCGCCACAATATGGATCTCTTTTTCTTGGATGTGTTCAAGAATATCTGAAAGTTGTAGAGAGAGCGCATCCTCTTCGATAACCGTAAGTCGTCCTTGAGATGCAGTGACAAGGCTTTGAAGAAGTTTGACGCATCTCTCATCTTTTTCAATGGCGATAACTTTTTTTGCGCCAGCTCGAAGAAGGGATCGTGTGAGTCCACCCGGACCAGGACCGATTTCAAGAACGCAAAGATCCTTAACGCGGGCAGATTCCGCAATATGATCCGTGACAGCGGGGTTGAGAAGAAAGTTTTGACCAAGAGCTTTTTTCGCCCAAAGATCATGCTGAATGAGCAGTTCTTTGAGCGAAGGCAAGCTGTCTATAGGATCTTTTATCACGCGGGTGCTTGATTTGTTGCGTTGCTTCCGTATTGAATATTGGGGAAGTCTGCAGGTTTTGTGATTTTTATATAGGCCCCTGTAATGTGTTTTGTGAGATCACGGATCGAAATCTTGGAAAGCCTTTCTCCCTCCAAAATATCCTTAGCCTCTTCTTTTGTGGGTGGCTTTGGTGGCTCTGCTTGACGTTTTTGTGTCACAACGACAATCACAAGTCCATCAGGTGTGAGCGCTGGTTCGGATGCTTTTCCAACAGGAAGAGAATTAAAAAATGACTGATATTCCTGGGGTATTTGGCGAAGTGGCCGATCCTTGACAACCTCACTTTTGAGTTCTCTTTCCTTAACGATGCGTTCAAAATCACTCAGGTTTTTTGCCTCCATCAAAGCATCCATGTGAGCTTTGAGGTAGGGGTCAGAGTCTGGTGTAAATCCAGAGGTGAGTGGGACAAGAATTTGTTTATAGGAGATAAGCTGACCAGATTGCTGACTTTGTCCAGGTAGTTTTTTATCTGCAAGGTAGTAAATATAAAAACCACCCCCAGTTTGAACGGGTGAGGATACTTGACCCGGAGAAAGCTGTGTATATGTTTGATTTCCCTCGTGGGTGGCGTTGATCCATCCCAAATATCCACCACGTGAGGCGGAAGGACTTTGTGAGAACTGTTGAGCAAGCATGCGAAAGTTCGCGCCGCTTTTGATTTTTGAGACAAGGGCGTTTGCCTGGGCTCTGACAGAGTCAGCATCTTTGCCGTCGGTACGAAGGAAAATCTCAAAAACTTCGTATTGTTCTTTTTCTTGGTCATTTTTGAGAGATGTAAGATAAATATCAACATCCTGGTCAGAGACATGAAGGGTATGTGAATAAGCCCCACGGACGAAATTGTTCCATGATAGCTGAGCGCGCATACGATCCTTGAGTGAGGAAAGAGGAACGCCCTGAGATTCAAACGAAGACTCCATTTGAGCAACGGTTGCGCCATTTTCCTTTGCAATATGTTCGATGGCGTCCATAACCTCTTTGTCTTTGGCTTCGACTTTGTATTTTTGTGCAACTTGGAGCTGCACAAGTTCTTCAATCATATTTTTAAGAACTTGTTCGCGGATGGCTGACCGGTTATCCGGTGTGAGCGTTGTATGGCTTGTAATGAGAATGAGGTCAATGCGATCCTCAAGATCCTTGGAGGTAATGACTTTTTTACCCACAATGGCCACAGCTTCTGCTGTGCTTGTTGATCTCTTGTCCGTGGAAGGTTTGACGGCGGACGCTATGGAAATTGAGGCAAGCAAAGCTGCCAAAGCAAAACGAATAAACTTCATGGAAACCACTTAAAAAATACTTCTAAGAATAACTTTATAAAACATCAATAAGTGCTTATGATGTCCATAAAGCCACACTAGCGTACAGCGCTGAAAATTTCAATAAAATGTGAGAGCGCACTCAACGAGATGAACCTTTTCCCTACGACTTTTCGTTATATCTTTAAAAAGATTTTTTTGGGGATGATCCTTTTGACGACAGTTTTGGCGGCATCGGTTTGGCTTGCTCAATCTCTAAGATTTTTGGATATGATCGTCAATCGTTCCGTATCCTTACAGGGATATTTTTATTTGATTGGATTTTTATTGCCGGAACTTGTGGTATTGCTTCTCCCTATCTGTCTCTTGATTAGTACTATGTATCACTACAATAAATTTTCCACAGATAGTGAGCTATCCGTGTGGAGAAGTTGCGGCATGAGTGATCTCCAAATAGCATCCCCAGCACTCGTGCTTACCCTTTTGATGACAGTTGTTGTCTTATTTTTGAATGTTTTTGTGATTCCAAAAACATTTTCTCATTTTAAAGATCATGAATATACACTGCGTCAGCAATTCACAGGGGCAATGCTCCAGGAGGGAAAATTTAATAACTTTCAAGGTGTGACAGCCTATGTTCAGCAGAGATTTCGAAGCGGTCGTCTTAAGGGTGTGCATATTTACAATAAACAGGGCAGTTCCTCTTACACGATTATTGCAGATGAAGGTCGTATTGAGCTTGTGGATGGGAAAATTCAGTTCTTTCTTAAGGGGGGAATGCGCCAGGAAAGAGACCCAAAAACGGGGAAACTGAATATTTTGGCCTTTGAAAGTTTGCATTATGATTTAGGCAGTGTCCTAAAAAAGGAGGAAAATCGAGCGATTCGTCCTTTTGAAAAATCTCTCAAAGAGCTTCTTTCGCCAGAAGCCAGTGATGAGGTCCGTTCTAAATATCGTGCAACCGGACATCTTAGGATACTTCAACCCCTGTTTGGTCTAATTTATATGCTTATTGCGCTTGTGACCTTGCTCACAGGGCATTTTCGGCGAAAAGGTCGCCATGGTGCGGTGGCCGCGGGTTTTGTCGGTGCTTTTCTCTTTCATATGATGATTATTAGCTTGGTGAACATGAATGGAAAAGTTTCTTGGGCGATTAGTGCGGCTTATGGTTCTTATGTCTTTATTATGGCGCTGCTTATGTTTTTCTTTCTTCGAAAACAATACGGCTGGAGTGCTGCAGCATGACATACCTTTTTTCGACGATTAATTGCTATATTTCAAAGCTTTTTTTTAAGTGGTTTGGAGTAATTTTTGCAGGATTTACGGCTATTTTTGCCTTGTTCGAAGTTGTGGATGTGCTGCGAAAAATGCTTAACCGTAGTGATATAGGAATCTCTACATTTGTGGAGCTTTTGATTCTTAAACTGCCACAGCATATAGAGATTCTTTTGCCATTTCTTGTGCTTGCGAGTGTGATGATGGTTCTTTCTCGGCTTAATCAAAAAAGTGAAATTGTCGTCCTCAGGGCGGCAGGAGTTTCCATTTGGCAGGTTATTTGGGGAATTATCGTTGATGTCTTTATCCTTGGGGTTGTGTTTATTGCGATCTTCCAACCCATTAAAGCAACAATGATCTCAAGGCTTTATGATCTTGAAGATAAACTTTTTTCAACCCAGCATGCTCAGGTTTCTCTTCAAAATACGGGATTGTGGCTCAAAGAACGTACGTCAGAGGGAGATCGATTAGTGCACAGTTTGGGGGTCGACCTCAGTAACCTTCATTTTAGTGACATTAGTTTTTATGAATCCAATAGTGGTGGTCATTACAAGCGCCAAGTAGTGGCGAAGCAAGGAATTTTGGATCAGGGACAGTTTGTTTTGAGGGATGTCGATATTTATGTGCCGGGTCAGCCAACCCATCACTTTGATACAATGTCTATCAAAACAGAGATTACCTCCGAAAGAATAAGGGATAGCAACGCAAATCCTGAAACCATGAATCTGTTGCAGGTGATGAAGCTCAGGGATGACATGGATAAATCCGGGTTGTCTACGCTCGTTTATGATCTTTACATTTACAAGTATTTTGCAAAAATCGGTCTTATGGTGGTGATGGTGTTTTTGGCAACGTCCTTTTGCCTTCAGCCGCCCCGGACGAGTCGTTCAGGCGGGCTTGTTGGGCTTTGCCTTCTTACAGGCCTTGTTTTCCACTTTTTATCTGATTTTGTCTATGCGCTTGGTCTTGGTGGGCGAGTGCCGCCTCTTGTGGCTGTGCTCTCGCCTGTTTTGATTGGCGGTCTTCTTAGTCTCGCTCTCCTTATTCATGGAGATGAGGCGCGGGACAAGTGAATTACTTGCCCGTCAAAAGTTTATAAGCTTCTTGATACCAGTTGGATCCTGGATAGTTGTGACCAAGGACAGCGGCCGTCGCCTTTGCTTGATCAATAAGCCCAAGGTTGAGGTAGCACTCCACAAGTCGGTATAAGGCTTCCGGTGCATGAGAGGATGTTTGGTAAGCCTCCACCACAAATTTAAAGCGATTGCTTGCAGCGAGGAAGTTTTTTTGTCCCTCATAAAAACGTCCGATATCCATCTCTTTTCCAGCGAGGTGGTCGTGGATGAGGTCGAGTTTTATTTTGGCATCCTTGGCATACTTGCTATCTGGATATTTGTTGATAATTTCCTTGAAAGCATCGAGGGACTTCTCGCTAGTTTTTTGATCACGTTCTGTGATGGGCATTTGTTCGTAATAGCAAATACCAATCATGTAGTGGGCGTAGGCGACATCCTCGTGGGTGGGGTGCAGACCAATAAAGACGTTAAAGTTTTCAATCGCTTCATCATACTTTTTTGCCTGATAATAAGCATACCCCGCCATAAGCTGAGCTTTTACCGCCCAGTTAGAATAGGGGTGCTGACGCTCAACCTCGGCAAAACTTTTGGCGGATTTTGTGTATTCACCCTTCTTGAGATAGGCTTGTGCTTCGTTATAAAGGTCATCCACGGGGCGTGCGTTATAGGCATCATCTGATTCCTGACATCCCATGAAGAGTGTGGACAAAAGAGATGTTAATACATAAGGAAGGGCATGTTTTTTCATATTCATTCATGGGAAGAAAGTTCATTTAGCCATCAGATTAAGCCAAAAGCAGAGTGAAAACAAGATTTGTAAGGGGTTTGTTAACTTTTTTTATGGATAATGATCGTGTATTTGTGTGATATTCGAAAAACAATTTTTTGATTTTTAAAATAGAACAAAATAAAAAATTTTTATAAAGGGGATTTTTATGAGAAAAATTTTTGCATTATTGGTGATGTCGGCGTTAAGCTCTTCAGCTTTTTCTATG
>JBDHTO010000015.1:0-17107 GCA_039808665.1 Alphaproteobacteria bacterium
ATGAGCCATGCGAGATTATCCACACATCCCCATATGTGAAGATAGAGAGAGTTCAAATGCATCGCCACTTGCTCTGTCTCATCATAACACAAAGGTTCCACTCTTTTGGGAGGAACCAATTCAGTAAGATTGAAATAATTTTCTTTTATGAGGGATAATCTCCTTTTTATTCCATGTTTACAAAATTCTCCTCCTTTAGTTGTTTTGGTCTCTAGTGACAAAGATAAAATGCCTTGAAGTTGGCCCTGAACACTATAAATCCTTGTCTCTAAGTCAAATAATTCTTCGAAGGTATATTTCACAAAAACCTCCTAATTATTAAGAGTGATTAAAAATTCTTAATTATATGGACACTCTTGGATTATTTGTCTCACCACCAACCCCATCCACCATCATAGCGGGACCACGCCAAAGACATTTTTACTTACAGTCTTTTTTACATTTACATGGACACTGGCCCGCAGAAACATCTGTTGCCACAAACGAGCTTGCAATCATACATCCCATGATCATAAGAAAAATATAACGTTTCATAAAAAAACCTCATTTCTTGGTTTGCTAACATAAGACGAGCTAGAGTTTTTTGTTCAAAATTCAATATATTTCCCATAAAAAAAGGGCAACCCTAAGGCTGCCCCGCATTATTTCAAAGGATGTAAAAGCTAATCTTTTTTAGATGCGGCCACGGCGGCATCAAGCTCCTCTTGGCTGCAAAAACCCATGACCACAGGATTTTTCGGTTTAATATTTGCAGAGTTCCAGTGGGTGCGATTGCGAATAGAAAGCACCATAGGCTTTGTCGTTCCCAAAAGTTTGCATATTTTGGAATCGGGAACCTCTGGATGATTTTTCAAAATCCACGCAATGGCATCCGGGCGATCCTGACGTTTGGAAACGGGTGTGTATTTTCCTTTTTTCTTGGAAAGAAGCGCTGCTGCATCCACAGGCGCACTGAGGACCAAATGAGTATTTGGATCGGCAATACAACGCTCAATCTCTCCCTGTGTGAGCTGACCTGAGGCAATGGGGTCAAAACCAACCATACCAATAGCCGCTTCACCATCGGCAATCGCCTGAACCTCAAGCGGATGAAGACCGCAAAACACAGCAATCTGCTCAAACGTTAACGTTGTATTTTCCACAAGCCATACGGCTGTTGCTTTAGGCATGAGTGGCAAAGCCATACATCCTCCTCAAAAATTCGTTCAGTATATTGAGAAAATAATAATGCTCTAGTCATAGCAATTTATGACGTCTATGGCTATGAATTTCTCATACTAATGGGCTGGCCGCGCGTTTTTACCCCTCGGCATAAAGGCAAAGAGAGTCGCAAGCGCGATAATAGCAACGATCGCACTGGCAAAGAATGCATAGTATTCACCATATTGTTCCGCAATGTTTCCAGCCACGATACCGGCTATCACGGAAGAAATAGCGCTAATCAGGTAGAAGAAGCCAAGAGCTGTTCCACGAAGATGTTCAGGAACCAAGTCAATAATAAGAGCCACGGAAACACTCTGAATCACACCAATTTGAAGACCCCAAAGGGCAACACCGATAAACATGATGGGAAGGTTGGGTGCCGTAAACAAAACGATATCCGCAACCACAAGAACAAAAATCCCAAGGGCCATAAAGGCATATCGATTCATACGATCAGAAAGAGCCGCGATAGGATAAGATGACAGGCAATAGGTTGCATTATAGAGCATCATAATCACAGGCACGTAATCTTCGGAAAGGCCAAAGTTACGGTTTGCATGCAACATCAAAAACGTCTCACCAAAACGTGCGAGCATGAACATAAAGACAACGCCCATGAGCATCCAATAGTACTTACCCAGCTTTCCAAGATCGGAGAACTGAATCTTTTGACGGGTCGGTTTAATTGTTTCTTGAGGATCGAGTTTTTGAGGGTAGGCATGTTTTTTGGGCTCTTTGACCCAAACAAAGAGAATAAGAATCGCAAGAACTGCGGGAATTGTCGCAATCCAAAAAACCTTATTATAGTCGCTGGACGTTGCTTTCATAGCAACAATCGCAGCCGCCCCCCCGAGGAAAGATCCAGCCGTTGCAAGACTTCGCTTTAATCCAAAAGCCGCACCACGACGTTTCGGTGGAGCAATATCTCCCACAAGCGCATCGCGAGGCGTTGATTGGACACCATTTCCAACACGCTCAAGCATACGGGCAATAAAGACAATCAAAAAGCTATTAGACATGGCAAGGATAGGTCTCGCAAGAACCATCATCAAATAGCCAATGACCATAATCACTTTGCGACGACGGAGATAGTCACTAATCACACCGGAAAGAAGTTTGGCTGCGTAAGAGGCTGCTTCCACAAATCCTTCTAAAAACCCGATCCATGCTGTACTGACACCGACAACGTTTTTCATATAAACTGCTGAAAGGCTGTACATAATCACAAAGGAAAGATTAATAAGAAACATCATCCCCCCAATAATCCATACACCTATGGGAATGGAGGAATCTTTGTTAAGGGGAAGATTTTCTTGATCCAGGTGTTTTATAGGCATGAGTTGGGATTATCTCCTAAAAGATTTGAGAAAAAAAAAGAGGGAATGGCGGCGAAGAAAAACGGTGGGATTTAAAACCAAGAATTCGTTCATGTCTTATACAAAATGAAGTGCTACCGCGCCTCAAACATAGGATATTCTTCATGAAAAAGTCCAGAAAAAACCGCATACAAAATTTATCTTATATAAATCAAATCATGCTTTTTGATTTTATTTCGATTAGGATGTTTTTAGAAGCGCAAAAACCCTTAAAAAACTGATGAATCAGAAGAGCCATCCAAAAGAAGATCCCATTGAAGAAAAGGCACCTCCGCCCCACGCCAAAGGACACCATAATCAAAAAAAGTTCGTCTTTCTTTTCTTTACAGCGTTTTTAATTCTTCTCGCAAGTTATGGCACGTACCACTTTATCAACCCGCTCTTTGAAAAAATCTCTCACCTTGAACAACAAGTCAAAGCTCTAGAGTCCACACCTCCTCAAGAAATTTACCAAACTCCCCCTGTGGACCCTGCACAAGTTGTTCACTTGATACAAGAGGAAATTAAAAAGTACACACAAGAAGCTCCTCAACCCCATGAGAATCCTGCAACAAAGGAGCTCATTCTTGAGTTACTCATATTATGCGATCTCTATGAAAAAAATTTACACGACGAAGTCCTAGGACCCGAAATTTTTGCCCGCCTTCAATCCATGCTTCTTACTCTTTTTAAAGACGACGGGGAGGTGACTTCCCTCATCCAAACACTTCAATCCTCACAGCATTCAGAAACACCGAAAAATGAAGAATCAACATTCAATTTCCCACGCTATATTGCCTGGATCTTTGATTATGTAGAGCTTAGTTTTTCTGGAATACACACAGCTCCACAACATGATAATCTCAACAAAATTCGCCTTCATTTGTTTCATGCTCTGAAAAAGGATCATTCCCATGGTTAGCCCTGTTCAAAGCCCCCGCTGGAAACGTGCATTCTCAATTTTTTGGATATTTCTTCGGCTATCCGTTTTATTTTTTCTCATTCTCTGGATCTCAAAACTTCCAGGAGATGTTAGTGTTTCGGGATTTGGTTACACACTCAAAATGAATGTGCCCTTTGCCATTGGCGGTCTTTTTGTCCTGCTTGCTGTGACCTATTTTATTTTTGGTCTTCTTCGCTTTTTCTTGGGATTTGGACAATATATGCGGTCCATGTTTTATCGAAATCGCAGAAAAAAGGCGGATCTCAATTTTAAAGAAGGTCTTTCTTTCTTTTTTTCCGATGATCTTGCAAAAGCCTTTTTATCCTTTAAAACAGCCGCAAAATATGACCCAGAACAACGATCCGTTTACCACACATTCATGGCATTGAGCGCCCTTAACTCCCACCAAAAGGGGGAGGCAAAAATCATTTTTGAAGAGCTTACCCACGCTCAGGACCTGAAATTTCTCGGATATTTTGGCCTGTATCAAATCGAGGAGTCCTCAAAGCTCCCCCTCCTTGAAAGGGCATTTAAGGATCTTCCCGTCCATAAGTGGGTCCTGGAAAAACTGTTTACAGCTTATGGTGATAGCCTCAGTAAAGAAAATATAAGCAAAGCAGAAGGTCTTGTGGGGCGACTTTACGAGCTTCGACACATCACAAAAAAACAAAGACAACGCATGTACGCCGATGTCAACATCATGCGTATGAAAATGGCTAAAAGGGACCGCGATCAAACGGCCATAAAATTATACGCAGAACGTGCCTATGACTTTGACTCTCTCTATGCACAAAGTGTTATCGCTTTTGCACCTTTTGTCGAGGGGAGTAAAAAACTCAAAATGTTCTTAAAAGCATTTGAAGCTGAACCAACATCTGAGCTTGCAGAGGCTATTCAAAAAAATCTTCCTCTTGATGTTGCAACATTTAGAGTTTTTGAGGAACGTCTTGAATCCAGAACCGATCCTCAGGTTATTTTTCTTCTTGGCCTTCTTGCCTTTCATGCTCAACTTTGGGGACGCGCTAAACAGATTCTCAATCTTCTCCCAAAGGATCTCCACGATAGTCGGTATCAAATGCTCATCTATCAAATAGAACAGGGAGAAAATAAAGAGTACCGAAAGAAATCCCTTTCAAGCTAGGAGTGTTTTTTTATCCTTTATTAAGAATTCTGTGTGCTAATGAAAATATCAAAAGCTCCCAAAACTGATCTATTGTGAAAGCTCAAGACATCTCAACTGATAGTCATCAACAAACACCAGAAGATCTGGCCATGGCTTTTATGGAGGCTGTACGACCCAAATCTTCGTCCTGGCTTGCGCTTCATTTTAATATTTCAAAACTCAAACACTATAACCAAGCCGATATCATGCTTGAAAATGCAAGAATTGTTCTGCAGCGCGGCTTCTCCGGACATGAGTTTAAATTATTCACACTCTCCAACAATGATATTGTGATTTTTGTTAAGGACATCGGACTTATTAAAATTGAAAGCGTTGTCATGGAAATGCGTAAACTTTTTGGGGAAGATCCTCTCTTGATTAAAACAACGGGACAAGAGCATTTTTATAAAACCTTTCATCTCAACCATGGTTTTGAACCGCTCACAGATCTTCTTCACGAAACACGCGACGATGCACATCACACGGGAGTTAATTACGGAGAGCAGCCTCCCCTCTCCTCTGTTCCAGTGCTTCCCTTTGAAACTCTTGTAAAGCTTCAAAATACACTACGACACGCCGATATTAGTAATTTTATCAGACGACAGGGCTTTTACTCGATCACCTCTGAAACATCTATAAAACGCATCGGATGTGAATTCTTTTTATCCTTGGAAGGCATTGAAAATGTTATCGATGCAGACTCTCACCTCATCAGTGATTTTGCGCTTTTTAAATATCTCTCTGTGCTTTTTGACAAAAAGCTTCTCGCCTATCTTGCCTCACAAATGAAATATCTGGACAAATCTTGGGATATTCATATCAACCTCAACATGAGATCTATCATTTCTAAGGATTTTTTTGATTTTCATAAAAAAATTTCCCCAAGACGCATCACAATTGAAATCGATAGAACTGACATTTTATGGGACCAAGAGGGGTTTAATTTTGCGGTCGACTTTTTAAAAGGATATAGGCATCACGTCTGCATGGATTTATTGTCGGCAACAAATCTTAAATTTTTCACAGGATCAGACGTTGTGTGCGACAATTATAAAATAATTGCAGACACCGATCTTTTTAAATATCACATGGATGACCTCACAGCATTCGTCCAGGATAAAGGGGCATCAAAAATTATTTTTGCACGGTGTGAATCCCCTCATGTGATCAAAGAAGGTTTAAAGCTTGGCATTAATCTCTATCAGGGGCGTTACTTAGATCAAATTACAGCCACCAAGAAATAGGTAGAGAAAATAAAAAGATGTCCTTTTTTAAATTTTGATTTGGGACACAAGTTTTGATAAAAAACTCTCATGATGGTGTTTTACACCAAGAATTCTAAAAGCCTCAGAAGATTGTCTTCTGGGGCTTTTTCTATGGGAGAAAAAATAAAATGCCCAAAATATCTTTGAAAAGCTTTCTTCAAAAGATTAAAAAACGCCACACACGCGCCACACCCTTTGTTCTCAGCTCACAAATTGGCAAACCGGAATGGCGCTGCATGGATTACCCAAAACTCGTCCAAGAGGGGTATGAACACAATGTGATTGTCTATCGATGCATCAATCTTATTGCGCGTGGTATCGCAAGTGTGCCGTGGGTTTTATATGAAAAAGATGCATCCGGTGTCGAACATGAAGTCGAGCATCATCCCCTTCTCACACTTTTGCAGCACCCTTCTGCTGAGCAAGCGGGCTCTTCACTCATGGAAGTGCTTATGAGTTACCTCCTCCTTTCAGGGAATGCTTTTCTAGAAGCCGTTTTTGATGAATATGCAAAACCCACAGGACTTTACGTCCTAAGACCTGACCGCGTGGCCTTGATTCCAGGAGAAGACGGAGAATCTATAGGATTAGAATACAACCTTTCAGGTACACGAAAGAAAATCTATTTCTCAGACTTTCCTCATCGTCCGATTCTACACCTCAAGCTCTTTCATCCCCTTCACGATGTTTATGGCCTAAGCCCTCTTCGTGCAGCAGCCAGATCCATCGACCAACATAACGAAGTTGCATCCCACAATCTGTCACTCCTTGAAAATGGAGGACGCCCCACGGGTGCACTTGTTGTCAAAGATCAAAATCTCACCTTTGAGCAACGACAACATCTTAAAGAGAATTTGCAGCAACTTTATCAGGGAGGGTCAAATGCTGGAAAAATCATGATTCTCGAGGGAGAATTTGAATGGAAAGAAATGGGACTCTCCCCCAAAGACCTGGACTTTTTGGAGGGGAGAAATATTTCTGCACGTGAAATCGCACAAGCTTTTGGTGTACCGAGTATGTTGGTGGGTGTCACCGGCGATGCAACTTATGCAAACTATAAGGAAGCACGTCTTCATCTTTGGGAAGATACAATTATCCCAATGCTTGAGCATCTTATGGATGAGTTGAATCTTTGGCTTTCACCCCTTTTTGGAAATAACTTACGCCTTGGATTTGATATTGATGGTATCCCTGCACTCTCTGAAAAAAGAGAAGCTTACTGGGATAAAATTTCCCAGGCAGATTTTCTCACCCTTAACGAAAAACGCCAAGCTGTTGGTTACTCTCCCCTTCCGGGTGGAGATGTTTTAGGAGGAAAAAATGGAGATCAATGATTACAAAATATGTGGTTATGCCAGTGTTTTTTACGTCAAAGATTTACAAAATGAAATGGTCGTCCCAGGCGCTTTTTTAGAAAGCATTCATACCTTCAAAAAAAATAAAAATACAGTGGGAATGTACATTCAACATGACACAACACAACCTCTTGGTCACTGGACAAAACTGGAAGAAGATCAACATGGTTTGTGGGCTGAGGGTCAAATCACAAGACCCGATGTGTACAAAGCGCTGTTAATCAATCAACAATCAAAAGGAGAAAATACTTATGGACTTTCGATAGGTTTTTACACAAAACGCACCTCTGCCCACAACCATATCAAAACATTACATGCCTTAGATCTTTTTGAAATCTCAATTGTTCTAAAACCTGCAAATCCTCTCGCTACACTCAGCGGACGATAAAATCCCCCTCTATTAAATCAGGAGATATCCATGTATCAGGTCCACACCCCTGAAGAAAAAGACGTGTCTATTCATACCAAGATTCAGAAATTCTCAGAATCTCTCACACGCTTCGACGCAAGACTCCGCGGTCTCGAAGCTCAATATAAATCACAAACTTCACGACCTTCATTCTTTCAAAACAATAGTATTATAAGAGGTTCACACATGCATTCACACCAATCTTTTCATCAATTTCTACGCACAGGAGAGTCATCTTCCTTTTGTAAAGGTCTCTCCTCTTCAACAGCATCTGGAGTCATTACACTTCCCCAAATGCACCACGAGATTGTTGAAAAAGCTCTCCCGAATTACTCACCACTCAGGAAGTTGGCACGCACAACACAAATCGCATCTGACTCCCTTGGACTTCTTATTGATCAGGGAAATGGCGATGTAGGTTGGGTTTTGGAAAAAGATGAGAGAGAGGAAACCACCCCTCCAGAACTTGCAAAAATCAAAATTCAAACACATGAAATGTACGCACGTCCACGCGCCTCACAAAAACTTTTGGATGATGTGGGCATTGATTTGGAGTCATGGATCACCACAAAGATTGCATGGCAAATGGGAAGAATGGAGAATCAGGCCTTTATTCTTGGAAATGGTGAAGGAAAGCCAAAGGGGTTTTTGACTTACCCTCTCTGCAATGTGGGAAAGGGAACTTTTGGCACACTGGAATCACTCCCCACAAAAAGTGATGGTGCTTTGGAAAATTCAGATGTTCTCATCGATCTTTTTCACAGTATGAAACCAGAGTATTTGGAGGGATCTGTTTGGCTCATGAGTCGCGCGACACTCAATATGGTGAGAAAGCTCAAGGATAAGCAAAACAACTACCTCTATCACATACCTGTCATATCTGGAGAGAAAGGAACACTTCTCGGACATGAAGTCATCATTACTGATGATATGCCTGCACCCGAAAAAGATAGCATGAGCATTGTTTTTGCAAATTTTTCCCATGCCTATCACATCGTTGAAAGACAAGATATTCAAGTGCTTCGTGACCCCTATAGCGCAAAACCATACATAGAATTTTATGCCACAAAAAGAATTGGTGGCGATGTTATCAATTTTGACGCCATCAAGGTTTTAAGATTTTCCGCAGCATAAATGGGAGAAGTCCTCATGTATACATGCATTGAGGAGGGGGATGGTCTTTCCATCTCTCTCCATCATATAAAATCACACCTCAGACTCGATTCAAATCTTGAAGATGATTACCTTGAAAAACTCATTAAAACCGCCACAAAAAGCATTGAGAACTATCTCCAACGATCCCTTATTTTGAAAACTTGGAAATGCTTAATACCGAATCAAAATTCGGTAACAATCCACAACATCAAGCTTTATCACCCCCCTCTTTTTAATATTTTAAATGTTTGTGAGATTCTTTCAGAGACAGAAAAAAGAACGATTAAAAGGTATACCCTCACACCGCATACACATATTCCAACCCTTAGTGTTTATGGAAAAAGCATCGAGGTCACTTATAAAGCCGGTTACGGGGAAAATTATTTGAATATCCCAGAACCTCTCCAACAAGCAATTACTCTTCTTGTCGGAGAAATGTTTGAGAAACGTGTTGAATGTGTGGACGTTGTGAATGAGTCTGTGAAGTTTCTTCTTCAACCCTATAGGATTTTGCCATGCCTATAACCCTCAATGATTTCAAATATTCCATCGTCCTTTATGGATACAAAGACAAAGAAGATATCCATGGAAATATCCGAAGAAAACGAAGAAAAATAAAAACGGTATGGGCCGCCCTTAAGCCCAGCAACACGTCCGTTACCATAAAAAATATTCCTAAAAACACAGATGGCACCGTCACCTTTCAAAGGCCCTATCATCTTTACCTCCGTGAACACGTGAGTTTTGATGAAGTGGAATGGAGGGGGGAAATCTTTTTTCGTGCTTCATCCCTTCAGGAAGAGGGCGTTTTTCAAAAATGTCTCATCAGTCAATGCGAAGAAAAAGTGATAGGAACCCATTCATGCGAGAAGTAAATTTTTTTAAAACATTACTGGAAGAAACACGCCAAAACAATTTCAACATGTTCACCACTCTCCCCTCCAAAACGAAATTTCCAGCGTGGGAATGTGATCTTTTGGAATCAAAAACCTATGAAGATCATGTGATTTTTAAAATCCAAATAAGGGGATATTTTAAAGATTTAAACAAGGATGAACACATCCGGGAAAAAGAGCGTCTCAAAGATTTTTTGCACACGCACCTTCTTTCATTTAAAAACACAAAAAGTTATAGCCTTCAACTTTTGAATGAAAAATTTCTACCTCGAGAGAAGGGAGAATTACAAACCCTACAAAGCGAGTGGTTATTCCTGCTAAGACACAAACCCACAAAATAAATAAGGAGTCAAAATATGAATGGCTACGATCCAGATCGTTCTTTTGAAGATCTCTTAGAAAGCTTTTTATGTCAACAAAAAGGGCGTATTTATCCCTTTCCAAACTGGGCACTGGAATTTTAAACATGTACAAAGAATCACTGCTTATTATTGAGGGGGCACACTTCCCTACATTTTCCCTAAGAGGATGTATCCAGGAAATTATGCCCGCACAAAAACCTTATCCCTTTACGCGCACCGTTAACGGTGATCTCATTTATCTTGGTAAAGAAAACGATCAAAAATACATTTCAAAAATATCTTGTACAGATGAATCTTTTCCAGGCATATCCCATCTTTGCCAAGGAGATATCGTCAATATCCACTCTATTATTTCTTTCTCTCAACCGCTTTTGGAGGGAAACTGCGTCCTATCTCGGCTTCCTGTACCGGGATCAATCGTGGTCAAAGATAAAAATGGAGACAAGATAGCTTTTGAAATAACCGATAAAGATTTGTCAACCACATCAGAGGAGGGAAGCGTATGCTATAGACCTTTTTTGACCATGTGCATCACTAACTTCTCCTACCGATTTGATGAGTGGGAAAACAAGGCGGGGTGGTGTATTGAGCTTGAGGAGGTTTAGGAGTTTAGGCTTTTGCGCGCTTCTCTTTATACATTTCCCGGTAGGTAATATAAAAGTTGCTGGCGATAATAATGCTGCCCCCCACAAGGAGCCAAAACTGAGGAATCTCATGAAACAAAAAGAATCCAAAGGCCGCAGAAAACAAAAGCTCTGTATAACGAAATGGCATGAGACCAGAAGCATCAGTTGCAGAGAAAGCCCTAAACAAACAAACCTGAATCATATTCGCACCTACACCCAAAAGTGCCAGAAAACCCAGTTCTGACAACGAGGGCATCACCCAAAACCAAGGCAGGACAAGTCCTGCAATCAAAGTTGTTCCAAGACCAAAGTAAAAAAGCATGGTTAAGGTATGCTCTTTACTCACCATAAACTTTGCCTGGATATCGAGGAGGGAAAAAAGAAACGCCGCCGTAATGGGAACAAGGGCCACTTTTTGAAATGCTTCGGTACCAGGCTGAACAATAATCAAAAGACCCGCAAACCCAAAAAGTGTTGCAATCCACCTTCCAGAATCCACTCTCTCTTTGAGGAAAAAAGAAGCGAGAATCAACACAAAAAATGGCTCGGCAAACATAATCGTTGTGTTTTCGGAAAGAGGCATGAGGTTCACAGAAAAGCAGGTTGCAGCAATCGCACCAGCACCAATCAACGCCCTCAATAAATGCTGCATAGGCCGTGTGGTTTTAAAAAGCGCCACACCACGAGGCAGCATAAAAGGCAAGACAACAATCATGCTAAAAAAGAATCGAAAAAATACGATTTCAACAGGGTGAATTCTTTCCCCCAAGGAACGCATCAATACATCGTTAGTCACACTTGTAAGGCAAATCATCAGCGCCCAAAAAACACCTTGAATATATCCTCTTTGGAAAAACCAACGCACCCCTGGAATGGCATCAATAAGTTCTGCAACCTTTCCAGTAATCGTCAACTCAGGTTTTATAGGAGGCAAATCAGACTCATTTGCCTTGGCAAGATTTGTATGTGTCATGGAGGAAAAATCAAGATTCTATCAGCATACAACATATGTAGAGCGTTTGTTGATCAATGTCGAGGGGTTTTCATAATCATTTTTCAATAAAGGAAAAAGACATGTCTTACTTTTTTTCATGGGTCAAAAAAGGCCATATTTTTGACACTGATAACATCAAAAAAGAAAAATCTCATATTTTTTCGTTTACCCTCACACAAAGAGAAGGCGAGGCCGCACTTCTCAGTTTACTGATCGATCAGTATAAGTTTTCTCCACATAAACATCTTTTCTTTTGGTGGGAAAACAGCAAAAACTCAAAAGAACTTCAGCTTTTATTCCACGGATCCCTCACAAATATTCCCTTTCAAAATCAAGAGGGACTTTGGAAACTTGATTTTATTTCGCATATTGATCAGGAATCACTCGAATTATTATGCACTGCAAATAGCACTCACAGAAATATGGAAGATCTTTTTTTCC
Source organism: Alphaproteobacteria bacterium (assembly GCA_039808665.1). Taxonomy (GTDB): domain Bacteria; phylum Pseudomonadota; class Alphaproteobacteria; order Paracaedibacterales; family JAKBAR01; genus JBDHTO01. The sequence goes on from JBDHTO010000015.1 coordinate 12,167, forward strand.
CTGAAAAGAAGAGTTCCACGAGCTTTCTTGAATCCACCCCCTCTCTTATTGAGTTCAATAGAACGGATGGAAAAGCTTTACTTTCCCCCATCACAAAGGGCCTTAATGTTCACCCACTCACCAACATTTTTAAAAAAAATCACACCATTAAAGTCACACATCAACCCGTTGAAGCGGTTGCTGTGGACATCGATACCACATGGATTCAAAAGGATTTTGGGGAAGTTGATATTTCATCTGCCCTTGCCCATGCCTTTTCAAAAGGAATGATCAATACCTACTCCGGTAACCATTTTCAGGCATCATTTCCCAAACCTGGAGATAAAATCGGCGCCAAAAGAGGTCGCTCTGGATGCAGACTTGTAGAATCCATCATTGAGGAAATTGATCCCCCAGAAACGGGCGTCCTAGAAGTTTACCCACGCGTTTCCCCATTTTTTCCTCAAAAAAACAAACATGGGGAGATCCAAGATGTGCAGATTGAGCGCTCATGGTTCAAAGCGGCTCTCTTCATAGAGTGGTGTTATGAGCAAAAGCGCAAGGAGAATTTTAGGTTCACACTCTCTCACACACAAAAAACGCATCCTCACACAAAAAAAATGAAATTCTCCCTTCATTCTCTCCCTGAGAAAACGGGGGGAAGCTTTTTCAAATCTGAGAGGGGATTACAAGCCGCACAGTATGCACTCCTTCTTGCAAAGACATATCTCCAGGCATCTAAGAGATGTGTTGAGATCACATGTGAAATCCCCATCAAAGATGGGTTTTCCCTCACCACATACTCGGTCATCGATATTGCGTGTCTTTTAAAAAAGGAAAAGCCCACATTTGCCAAAGTCATTGAATATAAACTGATTCAAAATGGATCTTTGGGTATATGCAAAATCCGAGCTGCACTTTGCCTTAGCGAGATTTTCAGTGATAAAGAAAAAGAAGAAGATTTTGTGGAAATCCACGACTTTTTTGCGCCTCTTCAAAATATCACCCCGCGTGGCATCCCTGACACCCAATCTCTTCATACAATTGATCTTGTCAAAAATATTACGATCAAAAACCCACCTGAGTTGCAAGAAGAAATCATGACAAACTCCTCCCCTCATGAAAACTTTGATGTGTTGGAGACTCTTAAAAAGCATCCCACTTCCTTTGAGATTACACTTCAAGATTTACGCACAGAAAGTGTCCTCGAAGAAGATATCGATTTGGGCACATTACATGTTAAATCAAAGCCCCTTTTAATTGCAGGAGATAATGAAGATGCGTATTGAAAAAAGAATGCGCCCACTTATTTTGGCACGCGCAGATAATGTTCAGGTAGATGGGAAAAGTGCAACTCTTATCACAACTGAGGAACCCTTTTTAACCTCTCAATATGTGGAAATTAATGATGGTCACTTCTCTTACTATAAACCCTTTGAACCAGATCTTATTAAATTAAGATGCCGCATTGACATGGAGGAGGCTCCCCCTATGAATGCCACTTTCTCAAGAAATGGAGAACTTTTTGAGTCGATTCCTCTTACCATGCCTCGAAGAAAAATTATCAAAGAAATGCGTGTTGTTTTCACCGGTCACGGATCATTTTTTCATGACCCCTTATGGTTCACTTTTATGGGGAAAAAGCTGAATGGTAATATGTCAATTGACATAGAAGATCTTTGCCTACATGTCAAAAAATTTCACCTTTTTCCCGATGCCCTTCACTCTGGAATGAGAAAAACAAAAGAGGGACATTTTTATGACGCCACACAAGCCATTGATGTTATGCCCATTTTTGAAGCGGGGTGCGGCGTTCGAGACAATGCTGGAATTGATGAATTCCATCAGTATTTTGTCACCGTAAGAGGCAAAGATAAGAAAACAACTCTCCAAGTTTATAACGTACAGACTTTATTTGATAGAGGTCTTGCCATACACGGAAAACCCTTCATCCAAGAGTCAAAAGAACTTGGTAAATGCCTTTTAATTCGGGCACCTCATAGTGAAGGCCAATATACAAAACTTGATGATGATATTATCCATGGCGCCATTAAAATTGAACTTGAGTATAAAAAAAGTTTCGGCGTCACCAAACACATATACCAGTCCTATGCCATTGAACAACAAGGCACCACAGAATTTGTAGAAATCTTATTTTGGAAGGAAAGAAAATGATCAGAGAAGAAGATATCGACATCACGGCACGTACAATTTTTGGTGAAGCGCGCGGAGAATATGCCTGCAAAGATGGTGGGATCAGCGCACTTATTGCTGTTGCAAACGTTATTCACAACCGTTTTTTACAAGGACGATTTGGAAAAAATTACCAAGATATCTGCATGAAACCTTTTCAATTCTCCTGCTGGAATACGAACGATCCCAATCGAATCATCATTGAAAATATTGACCAGAAATTACCCCTTTTTAAAATATGTAGGGATGTTGCGGAAAATGTTTTAGGAGAGCATTGGCCCGATCTTACAAAGGGAAGTGACCACTATCATACGAAAGATATTTATCCGTACTGGTCTGTTAAAAAGACACCCGAGGTCACCATTGGACGTCACCATTTCTACAAATTAGGAGGGAGATAAAATGGCGATCCCTCTTCTTGCCGCGGCCATTGGGCTCGCTCAATTTGCTCCAACAATTAGTCGCTGGATCGGTGGAAAACGTGCTGAAGAAATGGCGCAAAAAGTTGTAGACATTGCAAACAACGTCACGGATTCCCTTGATCCTGAAACAGCTATCCAAAAACTCTCTGAAAATCAAAAAATGCTCTTTGAGTTTCAAAAATCTGTGATCGAGCTTGACGCAAGATACACAGAAATGGAATACCAAGATCGTCAAGATGCCCGTAACAGGGATATCGCTTTGCTAAAATATGGGAATCGAAATCATCGTGCCGATATTATGGTAATCGCAGCGGCACTAGGACTTGTGCTTTGTCTTATGTCACTTGCCTATTATTCCGGAGAGTTACCCGGCGAGGCCGTTGGGATCATCTCTACTATTGCGGGAATTTTTGGGGCATGTCTGAAGGATGCTTATGCTTTTGAATTTGGGTCATCCCGTGGTAGCAAAGATAAAGACTCTACTGTTGCAACACTTTTGGATTCCCATAGGAAATAGATCATGACTCTTTTGCGCCTTGTTTGTTTTTTACTTTTATTTTCTGCCCATGTTTTTGCAGAAGGCCTTGTAAAAGTCACCAAGCAAGGCGCATCTCTTTTTGTGGAAACGGTGCATGGCAATATACTTGTCACAGAACCTCTCCTGATCCGTCTTATTCAATCTGATGCTTTTGAAAGACTTAAACACATAAGACAGCATGGAACGGCTGATTTTAGTCATCCCACACAAAAAATCTATCATAGATATGATCACTCACTGGGAGTGATGGTCATGCTTGCAAAGCATGGAGGAGATTTAAAAACACAAGCCACAGGGCTTCTGCATGACATCTCTCACACGGCATTTTCTCACGCAGCTGACCCTCTTTTTATGGGAAGCATGCGCAAGGGAGCATACCAAGATAAAATACATACGACATTTTTAAAAAATCATGGCATTGAGACCATTCTCTCTCAATACAATCTTAAAGCAGAGGATATGGATCCAGAACATGACGCGATGCTGGATCAGCCATCACCCAAACTTTGCGGTGACCGTCTTGAATACAACCTGGTAACCGGTGTTATTGACGGTAACTTTTCAAAACAAGATCAAGAATTTATGGAACAACATTTGTTCTATGAAGATGGAAAGTGGTTTTTTGATGACCTACGTGCTGCAAAAATCCTCGCACTTAATTCCATTTGGGAAACAGAAAATAGATGGGGAAGTGCTGACTCTATTCTTACGGCCATTTGGACAAGTGAAATTTTAGCAGAAGCACTCCGTCAACGACTCGTGACATCAGAAGAAATTGAATACACATCTGTGGATGATGATCTTTGGAAACGCTTTGAAAAAGAGGGAAATCCATACATTCAAAATCGTATCAAATGGATCAAAAACCCCTCAAAGTATTTTGAGATTCACCCTTCTCACAAAAAAGCAAAAGTAATACACGCTAAATACAGAGCAATCGACCCCCTCATCAAGATTGAGGGAGAAGTCAAAACCCTTAGCGAGATTGATCCTAACTTTAAGAAAAAGTTTGAAGATGGCAAAAAAAGGGCAGAAGAGGGCTGGGCCATTGTCTTTAAAAATGGCGCATACACGGATATGGACTTAACGTAAATCAAGCTGCACGCGTGAAAAGGTGCACATCTTTTTTCTCATAAAGTTCCAGCAAATTCCGTAATCGCAGCCCCTGCTCTGACAAAAGTTCCGGATCCTCTTCTGTGATACGTTTTACATCCTCTCTCACACGCCCGAGAATATCCTCAAATGCCGGATAGTCATCTCCCTTATAAAATTTAAAATCAGGAAAACCACTTTGTTTATAGCCCGTGATGTCACCACCCCCGCGCAGCTTTAAATCCGCATCCGCTAGGTAAAAACCGTCATTGCTTTCTCGCATCACCGACAATCTTTCCTTGACCATAGGACTGAGTTTTTCATAAAGCAAAAGGCAATTTGCGGCAGAATCAGACCTTCCCACACGACCACGAAGCTGATGAAGTTGAGCAAGTCCAAACCGTTCTGCATGCTCAATAATCATGATATTTGCGGTACGCACATCAACGCCAACCTCAATCACTGTAGTACTCACCAAAAGATGGATCTCTCCATTTTTAAATGCGTCCATCACGGATTCTTTTTCCCCATGTTTCATTTTTCCATGCAAGAGTCCCACATGCTTTCCCAAATGTTCCTGGAGTTTTTCAAAACGATATTTTGCCGCCGTTAAATCACTGTTTTCAGATTCTTCAATCAAAGGACAAACCCAATAAGCCTTGTTCAGAGGGCCAAGGCTTGGAATAAGTTTTTGAAGAATAATCTCCGCATCCTTGA
>JBDHTO010000016.1:0-16635 GCA_039808665.1 Alphaproteobacteria bacterium
CGCATAATGCTTTCAACACTGTCGAAGGCCATTTGGGTATTGGGGACATAATGCATGGCGAGAAAAATACCTGTAATAATCATAATCACAAGGCAAATTCCGGCTAAGGACCCAAAATTCCACATGTAGTTAAGATTTTTCGGCGTTTGATACTCTACAAGCTCTTTTTTAAAGAGTGTTATAAAAGGAAGGCGATCATCGATCCATTTAAGTATGCTCATGATATTATCCAATCCTTATAGCTTTGTTATCGGCAACAAATTGATATTCGGGAACATCAAGGTTTTTAGGTGCGGGACCCTTAAGAATACGCCCTGAACCGTCATAAACAGAACCATGACAAGAACAAAGCCATCCCCCACCCTCTTGTGCAGCCATACCTTCTCTTTGGTGAGGAATGCAACCAAGATGTGTGCAAACACCCACAACAACAAGATATTCTTGGTTTTTGGCGAACCTCTCCTTGTCCGTTTGTGGATCACGAAGGGTTGAAACAGGAATGGATTCAACAGCTTTGATTTGTTCGGAGGTACGTCTTTGAATAAACACAGGCTTACCGCGCCACATCACAGTTTTTTCCTGACCTGGTTGAAGGGCGGAAATATCGACTTCCACACTTGCCAAAGCCCGAACATCCTTTGCGGGATTCATACTTTTAATCAGTGTCCAAATTGAGGATCCCAATCCGACTAAACCGAGACCTGCTGCACTTAAATAAAGAAAGTCCCGTCGCGTTGTTTTTGCCATGTTGAATCAGTAAAAATGTATCTTTTCTCTCATGATAGAGAACTTTAAAAAAAACACAAGTGGTGGGACAGTTTAAGACAAGGAGGACTTTGAGGAAGTGACTCTTTAAGGAAAGAAAAAAAGACCGAATATACACAAAATAGGGAATAAAATACCAAAGGACCACGCAAGATATCCCCCAAAGCTTGGTATTTTGATATGGGCGCTTTCGGCAATGGCTTTGACCATAAGGTTTGGAGCATTTCCAATATAGCTAAGTGCACCAAAAAAAACGGATCCGGATGAGATGGCAAGAAGGGTTTTTGCTTGAGCTCCCATCAAAGAAAGGCTATCCCCTCCGGCCAGATGAAAAAACAAAAGATAGGTTGGCGCGTTATCCAAAAATCCAGAAAGAATACCCGAAATGAAAAAGTATTTGAGAGGATCTGGGATCCCTTGGGGATTGGCATAGTGGATCATTTCTGCAAAAGCTCCCTCTCCTCCTCCGTGAAGCATTGCAGTAATAGGGATAAGGGTGACAAAAATAGCGAGGAATACTAAGGCAACCTCACGTAGGGGGAGCAGGCTGAAACGATTCATGTGATAGACATTTTTCTTTGTCGTGATAAAAGAAAGAATGGTGATCGCAATAAGGGCAATATTCCTGATATTTTGGTATTTTTCTATGTCCATTCCAGAAAGAATAATGGAAAGAAGAATGAGTATGACGAACAAAAAGTTATGTATCCCATAGATCGCAAATTTTTCGATTTCTTGCTGCTCTATATTTTCTAAATGTCGATCTTTGAAATGCTTTTTGTCAAAAAAATAAAAAACAAGAAGGACGAGCAAGCTTACGAAAAGAAAAGGTTGTGCTAAGTGTTTCAGTGGCCAAAAGAAATCGATACCGTTCAAAAACCCCATGAAAAGAGGAGGGTCACCCACGGGTGTTAAGGATCCTCCAATATTGCTGACAAGAAAAATAAAGAAAATCACAAGATAGGCTTTATGCCTTCTGTCATGATTGAGTCTAAGAAAAGGTCGAATGAGAAGCATAGACGCACCTGTTGTTCCAATAACGCTGGCACTGAGAGATGCAATAAAAAGAAAAATGACATTGTGAAGGGGGGTGAGTGTGCCCTTTGTTGTGATATGTATTCCACTTGAAACGACGTAAAGAGAGGACATCATGAGAATAAATGGCACATATTCGTCCAACATCGTGTGTTTGAGTGATGAAAATGTGGATTGAAGACCAAATTTTGATGACAAAGAGGCTAAAACAATAAAAACAACGGAAAAAACAACAAAAATATCATATTTTTCCCACTCTTTATGGAAATATAACGGACCAATGGCAAGAGAAAGAAGAAAAAAAGCAAAAGGAAGTGCCCATATCAACCCCATGGAGGATGCATCAAAATAGGATGGAAGCATGAACTATTACCGTTATAATAATTTTTTGTAGGGGTATCGTAACAAAAGAAATTTATGAAAACGATTCAAAAAATAAGATGGTTGTTTGGCTTTTTGTCAGCCATCTTGTTTCTTTTTCTGTCACTTGGGTGGTTTCTACACCATGAAATTTTGGAAAAGATTTCTGATGAAGCGAAATTTTATGGATTCGAAGAAGTAAGTTACGAAAAAATTGTTCCCCTGAAATATGGATTTTCCGTTAAAAATGTTGTTTTAAAGGGGCAGGAAAGATTTATCACCGTCGACGCCGTCGATGTGAGATTTTCTTGGAATAGTCTCTTTTATCAAACTTTTGACCATGTCAGTTTTCAAGGTATGCGCTTTGATGAAAGTTTAGAACGGCTACAGTCTCTCATAAAAATTTGTTTTTTTAGGATGAATGAGAGAACTTTTTCCTCAAACCTTAACGTGGAAGCAGTCGGTCTTGTAAGGCATGGTCAGCAATCTTATCTTTTGCCACTTAGTGTGACTTATGAAGGGGAAGAATATAAAAAACTCGCGACTGTAGAAATTCACCCTGTGAGTGATCAACTTTCTGGTCATATCCGCGCCTATTTGGAAAGAAATGGTCAGGATCTTAAGGTTGAAGCGCATATCTATAATCTTCTGTCAAAGGACTTTGGTGTTTCTATCAAGGATTGCGAGCTTATCTTTCAATCCGATCCCTATCAATCGGATTCACTTCAAAAATACAATCTTTCTACCCTGATTTCTGAGGGGGGAATCGATATCTTTAACACTTCGAATGCAAACAACCTCCCCTTTGATTTGAATGTAAATCTTCAATTTATTGTAGGTGATCAGGAGGGTATGAAGATTCAAGGAAATGGGATTGGAAGCTTTTTGGGGCATGATATGAAAATTTCTGCGGTCACAAGGAATCAAAAACTTAATCTTTTGCTGCAAACAAATGAAGATGAGTCTGATTCCCTTAAATCTGCCCTCTCCTCTTTGACCCAAGAGCGTATCAAAGAAATATCGGGTGACGTAAAGTTAAAAGGTAACGTGGACATCCCCCTAAAATACAAAAACCCAAAAAATGGGGATCCTTTAACTTTCTTATTTCTTAGTCTTTCTGATCTTTTGATGGCCCGTGACAAAAGTGGTGACATAGACATTCGTTTCGATAAATTTACGGTTAAATCGGAAAATTATGGTGCAAAATCCGTGTCCGGGAGCATATTGGGAGAGCTTTTTCCGTTTAAAACCCGTGGAAATCAAAAAATTTTTTGCGAAGAGCTTACACTTCCCTCTCAATCATCTTTTAAGAATGTTGAAGCCCTTTTTTCATATCATAAAAACGCTCAACTCAAAGAACTTAAGGCTTCAGCTTTTGGTGGTGATTTTCATTTGCATAGTTTCCAAGCAAAGCCAAATGGAGCCTATCGACTGCTTTTTGATCTAAAAAATATGGATATGTCCCAGGCTCTTCAGCTTTTGGAGATGCCGAACCTTTCGGGGAGTGGGCTTGTTCAAGGAAAGGGGCAAATCGAATATTCAGAAGAGTCTGGTCTTAATATCCTAAATGCACGTCTTATGTCTCAAGATAAATCAGGAAATCTTTCCTATAAAAGTGCTGAACCTGATGTTGCGGCAACAGATTTAAAAGAGGTTAGCTCGAGTGAAAACCATGAATCTGAAGCGCTTGCATTTCAAATTCTTAAGGACCTTCATTACACTCATTTTATGCTGGATATCGTTCCAGACGGGGGAAAGCCGCAAGCTTTTTTGGAAATTATGGGATATAACCCAAAGGTTCTTTCCGGACATCCCTTTCACTTTAAAATCAAATTGGGGGGGAATCTGGATGAGATTGTCAAAAAATCAGTACGCCATCTGAGAGTTCCACTCTCATGGAAAGATGTGAGTAGAGTCTAGCGTTTGAGATAATCGAGAACTCCTTGTAGAATATAAGTTGACGCCAACTTATCAATAAGTTTTTCCCGTTTTTTTCGAGAGGTGTCAAAGCTGAGCATCATTTTTTCAACCGCTTGAGATGAAAAACGCTCATCCCAAAAAATAAGGGGGACCTGAACTTGATCTTCAATTTTTTTAATAAACTGAATGGTTTTTTCAGCCTGTGCACCAATCTCTCCACTCAAGTTAACAGGTAATCCGATAATCACTGCGACAGCATTTTCTTTTGAAACGAGATTTGCAATCTCAAGACCATCTTTTTGATAACTTTTGCGTTCATAAAGTTTATAGGGAGATGAAATAAGGCGGAGCGTGTCTGAAATCGCAATTCCAATAAATTTATCTCCGACATCAAGGCATATGAGACGTCCCTGAGAAAGCTCATTATGTGTAAGAAACTCTGAAAGTGATGAAAAAACAGCCAACCAATACCTCAACGGGATTGAAATCTATACTTGAATTCTATATATTACATGTGAATCCACATGCAAGGGATGGTTTTGGGGAACAGAAAAAAACCCTTTAAAAACCCTCCGGTCCATTTTTTGGTCACCCCTTGCAGAGGTTAAACCGGAAAAAGGAGTATATATCTTATGGCTATGCCAACATTTACTATGCGCCAATTGCTTGAAGCAGGCGTACACTACGGACACGCAACACGTCGTTGGAACCCCAAAATGGCATCTTATATTTTTGGTGCACGTCAGGGTGTTCACATTCTTGATCTTGAGCAAACGGTGCCTATGCTTTACCGCGCTCTCGAGGCTGTGAGAGATGTTGTGGCAGCGGGAGGTCGTGTTCTTTTCGTTGGAACAAAGACTCAGGCTTCTGATGTTGTAAAAGAAGCAGCTGCGCGTTGTGGTCAGTACTACATTAACCATCGTTGGTTGGGTGGTTCTTTGACAAACTGGAAAACAGTGAATCAATCCATCAAGCGTATGAAGGATATGGAGAAAGCTCTCGAAAATCCTGGACGTATGACGAAAAAAGAAATTCTTACCATGCAACGCGACTATGACAAGTTAGAGCGCGCCCTTGGTGGTATTCGTGAAATGGGCGGTCTTCCAGACGTTCTTTTTGTTATCGATACGAACAAAGAATCCATTGCAATTCAAGAAGCAAAAAGATTGGGCATTCCTGTAATCGCGATTCTTGATTCAAACTCCGATCCAGAGGACATTAGCTATCCTATTCCTGGAAACGATGATGCGACACGTGCGATTTCTCTTTATTGCGAACTCATTTCCTCAGCCATTCTTGATGGTCTTAAAAAAGAAATGATGAGCGCGGGTATTGATCTCGGTGCGTCTGCTGAGCTTCCAGAAGAAGCTCCAGCTGTAGCTGCAGAAGCCTAGATAGAGAGGAAAATAGAATATGACAGAAATTTCAGCATCCCTTGTAAAAGAGCTTCGTGAAAAATCCGGCGCAGGCATGATGGACTGCAAAAAAGCGCTTCTTGAAGTGGGTCCCGATATCGAAGCAGCCATTGATTGGTTGCGTAAGAAGGGCCTTGCGGCAGCGGCAAAGAAATCTGGTCGTGTAGCGGCAGAAGGTTTGGTTGTTGTGACAGCCTCCGGTACGTCTGGTGTGGTCGTTGAAGTTAACGCAGAAACAGACTTTGTTGCTAGAAATGAACAATTTCAATCGGCTGTTGCAAAAATTGGTGAGATTGCCCTTGCTGGAGATTATTCCGCAGACGCTCTCAAAGATGCAGCTTTTCCAGGAGAGGGTGGTACCGTTGCTGGTCACTTAACTCATCTTATTTCTGTGATTGGCGAGAACATGTCCCTTCGTCGCGTTCAGAAGCTTTCTGTCTCAAAAGGACTTGTGACATCTTATATGCACTCCGCAGTTGCTCCTAATCTTGGAAAAATTGGTGTGTTGGTTGCGCTTGAATCTTCTGCACCCCAGGATGTTTTGGCTGACCTTGGAAAGAAAATTGCAATGCATATCGCGGCAACGCAACCACAATCTTTGGATACAGATTCCATTGATCCGGCTTCTGTTGAGCGTGAGCGCGCCATTTTTATTGACCAAGCCAAGGCTTCCGGTCGCCCAGATGATATTGTTCAAAAGATGGTTGATGGCCGTATTCGTAAGTTTTTTGAGGAAGTCGTTCTCTTGGAGCAATCCTTTATTATGGATCCTTCCAAGCGTGTGAAAGAAATTCTTCAAGATGCTTCTAAGGCTGCTGGAACAGAGATTGCGATCAAAGCTTTTGTTCGCTTTACTCTTGGTGAAGGTATCGAAAAAGAAGTATCAGACTTTGCTGCGGAAGTGATGGCGCAAGCAAGGGGTTAGGATTTTAATTTGAGTGAGTATCCTTACAAAAGAATCCTTCTAAAAATTTCTGGTGAGTCTCTCGGAGCTCACCAGAGTTCTTTAAATCATGAAATTTATTCCACCGAAGTTGTTCAAAATCTGGCAGCCCAGATTGTAAAGCTTGTGGAACGTGGTGTTCAGCTTGCTATCGTTGTCGGGGGCGGAAATATCCTTCGTGGCGGACACGTTACAGAAGCCTTTCAAATTGACCGTACAACAGCAGATACTATGGGTATGCTTGCGACAGTGATGAATGCTTTGGCATTACAGAGTGTCATAGAGTCTCATGGCGCCCACTGTCGGGTATTGTCCGGGATTCATATGCAAACGGTCGCAGAGCCCTTTATTCGAAGGCGTGCTGTCCGTCACTTGGAAAAAGGTCGTGTTGTCATTTTTGCGGGTGGAACAGGAAATCCTTATTTTACAACGGATACAGCAGCGGCTCTTCGTGCCCTTGAAATACAAGCAGATGTCATGCTCAAGGCAACCAATGTTTCGGGTGTTTATTCCTCTGATCCGAGAAAGAACCCAGATGCGGTATTTTATGAGCAATTAACGTATCAGCAAGCTATTGATCAAAATCTAAAAATTATGGATGGAACAGCCTTCACATTGCTTAGGGATTTTCATATGCCTCTTGTGGTTTTTTCCATTCAATCTCAAGACTCTCTCCACACCGTACTCAAGGGTGAAGGGCAGTTTACAAAAATTCAATAAAGAGGTTTTTTATGTCAGATGCGCGTCTTTCAGACTATTCAAGGAAAATGAATCAAGCTTTAGAAGTCCTTCAGCGAGAGTTTTCTGGGCTTCGAACAGGTCGTGCGTCTGTGAACCTTTTGGATCCCATCAAGGTGGACGCTTATGGCTCACCAATGCCTTTAAATCAGGTAGCGACTGTGGGTGTTCCTGAGGCCAGAATGCTTCTTGTTCAGGTTTGGGATAAGGGCATGGTAAAGGCGGTGGAAAAGGCAATTCGTGAGTCGAATCTCGGTCTTAATCCCGCTGTAGATGGTTCAAATATCCGAGTCCCTGTTCCGGCCTTAAATGAAGAAAGGCGAAATGAGCTGACGAAAGTTGCCGCGAAATATGCGGAAGATTGTCGTATTGCCATTCGCAATGTTCGTCGTGATGCCATGGATATGCTCAAGGGATGGGAAAAAGATAAAGAGATTTCTGAAGATGAGCACAAGAAACTTTCTGGTGAAGTTCAAAAAATGACCGATGAGCATATCGCAAAAGTGGATACTTCTTTGTCTTCAAAACAAAAAGAAATCACTCAGATTTAGGTATTTTTCATGAATGTTTCACATGAAACATTAGAAGACAGAAAAAATACCTACTTTGATCTTCTTCAAAAGTGGAATAAAACACACAATCTCGTCCAAAGTAATTCTTTGGACGATTTTTTGTGCCGTCATTGGGAGGATTCTCTTCAGCTAACAAAATACATTCCTCTGTTAAATTTAAGAATTTTCGATATAGGTTCTGGGGCAGGTTTTCCAGGAATCCCCCTTGCATGCTCTGGTTATGATGTGACTCTTTGTGAGATTATCTCAAAAAAAGTTGCTTTTTTAAAAATGGCAAAAAGCGCTCTAGGTTTAGACTTTAAAATTATCGACTCAGATGCCTATAAAATCCATGAAACCTTTGATATCATTACATCACGGGCATTTTCCGCTCTTGAAAATATCCTTGAAATTATGATGAATGTTTCACATGAAACATCGAAAGGTCTCTTTCTTAAGGGGAAAACTTTTGAGGAAGAAGTCAAAAAAGCAAGAGATAAATTTGTATTTGATCTAAATATATACCCTAGCCAAACCTCATCGGAGGGGGTAGTCTTGGAGATAACAAATCTCAAGAAAAAATAAGACCTATGGGACAAATTATTGTTGTTGCCAATCAAAAAGGTGGTGTGGGAAAAACAACAACGAGTGTTAACCTCGCGACTGCTCTTGCTGCGGCTGAGAGACGTGTTCTCCTCATTGATATGGATCCTCAAGCTAACGCATCCACGGGGCTGGGTATTTCCAAACGTCAAAGAATTTTCAGTTCATACCATCTTCTAATTGGTGAGTGTAACCTTAGTCAGGTTTTGATTCGTACTAACATCCCGGGGCTTTCCATTGTGCCAGCATCCATTGACCTTTTGGGGGCAGAGATTGAGCTTGTCAATTTGGAAAATAGAAGCAGTATCTTAAAGGAAATTTTAGAAGCCTATGTGGATATGTTTGACTATATTCTTATTGATTGCCCTCCATCCATGGGGCTTTTGACCCTCAATGCTATGGTGGCGGCCCATTCTGTTCTTGTTCCCTTGCAATGTGAATACTATGCTTTGGAGGGGTTGAGTTATCTTTTAAATTCCATTCACAAAATTAAAAGAACCCATAATCCAAGATTGTCCCTCTTTGGTGTCGTCCTGACGATGTTTGATAAGAGGAGCTCCCTTTGCAATATGGTTGCAGATGATGTACGTCAGTTTTTGGGAGAAAAAGTTTTTGATACCGTGATTCCAAGAAATAGCAAAGTTTCTGAAGCACCCTCCCATGGAAAACCCGTTTTAATTTATGATATGAAATCCGTTGGCGCTCAAGGGTATATGGCCCTTGCCCGTGAAATTTTGAGAAAACAAAAAGAAGAAGATCAAATCAAAGAAAGAGGTGTTGTATGAGCCTTCATAAAAAACCAAGCCTTGGAAGAGGGCTGTCTGCGCTTCTTGGGGAAAGCCTTCCCCCCGTTAATGATGAGGCGAGGGGGCATGTTGAATCTCTTTCTGTGGCTCAGCTTAAACCAGGGCAATATCAACCGCGTTCCCTTTTTGATGATGAGAAATTAGCGACATTGATTGACTCTATCCGTGAGAAGGGAATTATTCAGCCCCTAGTCGTACGAGACATCGGAGAAGGAGTCTATGAAATCATTGCGGGAGAGCGTCGTTGGCGCGCCGCAAAAACTCTTAATCTTTCTCATGTTCCAGTCATTATTAGGATTTGCGATGATATCGAAGCTCTTGAACTCGCTCTGATTGAAAACATTCAGCGAGATGATTTGAATCCCCTCGAAGAAGCCGAAGCCTATCAAAAACTTATGACCCAGTTTGGCTATACTCAGGAATATGTCGCCAAGCGTATTGGAAAAAGCCGAAGCTATGTGGCGAATATTTTGCGTCTTAATAACCTTCCAGGGAATATCAAAGGGCTTATCCTTGAGGGAAAAATGACCGCGGGTCATGCAAGGGCATTGATCGGCATGGAAAACAGCGAGCAACTTGTTAAAGAGATTGTTGAGCAAAATCTTAATGTTCGGGATGTGGAGGAGCGCGTTCGTCTTGCGAAGGATTCCCATGAAAAAAGGCCGCGTAGCCCCAAAGCACCGGTTCAGGAAAAAGATGAAGATATTCTCGTTCTTGAAAATCAGCTTGGGAAAATTCTTCAATCAGATGTGAGCATTCATTTGAAATCAGATAAAGGTTCTATTGAAATTCAATTTAGTAGTCTTGAGCAAATGGATGATATCATTCAAAAAATAACAAAGCTTCAATTATTGGAAGGTGAGCTATGAGTCGAGTTTCAGAAATATTATCCCACTATAGCAGTGAACCCACAGGCGTTCGTATTAATTTGGCCAGAATTCTTAACCATGGAAAGTTGGCGGGAACGGGAAAAATAGTTGTTCAAGCCGTGGATCAGGGATTCGAACATGGACCGGCGAGATCTTTTTTGGATAACTGTGATTCATTGGATCCGGAATATCATTTTGAAATGGCAAAAAAATCAGGATTATCGGCCTATGCAGCACCTATTGGGTGGATGAGTGGAGCTGTGGATAAGTATGTGGATAGTGTTCCAACAATTTTAAAAATGAACTCCTCAAACTCACTTTATAACAAAGAAAATCAACCAAGCCAGGCAATGACCGCAACGGTGCAGGATGCCTTGCGTTTGGGGTGTGTAGCAGTTGGTTTTACCCTCTATCCGGGAAGTGACGAAAATTTAATGCTGATAGAGGAAGCGAAAGATCTTATTGATGAGGCGAGAAGTGTCGGCCTCCCTACGATTCTTTGGTCTTATGCACGGGGTGGATCTTTATCAAAGGAAGGTGAAACAGCACTTGATGTCATTACCTATGGTGCTCATATGGCATGTTTGTTGGGGGCTCATGTTGTGAAAGTTAAGGTTCCTTCAGCGCATATAGAGATGAAAGAGCATAAAACCATTTATGACAATGTAAAAAAAGATACAGTCAAAGATCGTATCAAACATGTTGTTGATTGTTGTTTCAAAGGGAAACGCATGGTTATTTTCTCTGGGGGAGAGCCTAAGGATGACCAAAGCCTGCTTTCTGAAATCAAAGAAATTCACGAGGGTGGTGGATTTGGCTCTATTATTGGTAGAAATGTCTTTAAGCGAGAAAAAAATAATGCGATAAAGATACTCAACGAAATCACAAAAATTTATGGCGGAGAATAAGGTATGAAAATTAATGGAAACACTATTCGTCCAGGAAATATTTTAGAAGTTGAGGGGAAACTTTGGGTTGTTCTCAAAACACAACATACGCAGCCTGGTAAAGGTGGTGCGTATATGCAAGTTGAAATGAAAACAATTATTGGCGGAACAAAAACAAACGTACGCTACCGAAGTGATGAAAAAGTTGAGCGTGTATTTCTTGATCAACTTCCTTATCAGTATTTGTATACAGAGGGTGATGACCTCGTCTTTATGGATCAAGAAACCTTTGAGCAAATTAACCTTGGCAAAGATTTTATTGGTGATGCCGTAAACTTTATCAAAGAAGGCATGATTGTGGATGTCTCTTCCTATGAAGGGAAACCTATTTCCATTGATCTTCCTGAAACAGTTGTTTTGGAAATCACAGAAGCGGATCCCGTTGTAAAGGGGCAAACGGCTTCTTCGTCTTTTAAGCCAGCAGTCCTTGAAAATGGACTCAAAATTATGGTTCCTCCCCATATCGAAAGTGGAATGCGCGTTGTGGTTAACACAAGCGACGGATCTTACGTCGAACGAGCAAAAGATTAAATTTTATAACGGGAGAATAATTCCATGTCAGGACGCATGATGGCGCGCTCCGCCAATATTAACGTTATGGTGAAAGCTGCTCAAAAAGCGGGTAAGTCCCTTCGCCACGATTTTCAAGAGGTGGAGCATCTTCAAGTTTCCATGAAGTCTATTGGGGATTTTGTCTCTACAGCAGATAAAAATGCTGAGAAGATTATCCTCGAAGACTTGAGATATGCGCGTCCAGATTTTGGTTTTTTGCTGGAAGAGAGTGGAGAGATCCAAGGAAAGGATCCCGGACTTCGTTTTATTGTCGATCCTTTGGATGGAACAACAAATTTCCTTCACGGGGTTCCTCATTTTGCCGTTGCTATTGCTTTGGAGTACAGGGGGGAAATTACTGCCGCTGTAACCTATAACCCGATCAATGATGAGTTATTTTGGGCAGAAAAAGGTGTTGGTGCGTACCTTAATCAAAGTCGCCTAAGGGTGTCCGCGCGCAAAGACATGCAATCAGCTCTTTTTGCAACGGGTATTCCTTTTGGAGAACACGGAGATAAACCATCCTTTGTTAAAAAGCTGAACAGCATCATGCCCCATGTTGCGGGTGTTCGTCGCTTTGGTGCAGCATCTCTTGATCTTGCTTATGTTGCCGCAGGTCGTTTTGATGGCTATTTTGAAGAAAGCTGTCAGCCGTGGGATCTTGCGGGTGGCCTTCTTATGGTCAAAGAAGCGGGTGGTTTTATGTGTGATATGAAGGGTGGCGCAGAGATCTTGAAATCAGGAAGCGTCCTTGCCACGAATGACAAGTTGCATCAGCTTGCAAAAAAACTTCTTATCGGGGGATAATTCCTCTTTTAGGAAACTTCGATGTCTGCTTGAAGAGCTCCTGAAGCCTTGATCGTTTGCAGGATGGAGATGAGCTCTCTTGGTGTTGCACCGAGGGCATTAAGTCCATCGACGAGCTCTTGAAGAGTTGCACCTTCTTCCAGAACCGCCATTTTACCCTTTTCCTCTTTAACCTTAATATCGGATCGATTGACGATCGCCGTTCCAGGTCCTGGTGCAATAATGCCCGCCTGTCCAAATTGAGTGGGTTGATTTTGAGGAATGTTCAGCTGAGGAGTTTGGACAGCCGTTGTATTGTTTGTCTGTGTTTGTGGCGAAGATGTTGAATTTGTCAGCTGTGCTCCTTGACCAAGGGTCGTTGTGCTCGTTGTGGTTGGGTTTCCTGTTACAGTTGTTGTGCCAGCAGCTTGTGGTGTAATGCTGCTGGGAGATTGGTTTTGTTGTCCCTGATTTGCTGTTAAAGAATAAGCACTTGCTTGTACAAAAGGATTGGGTTGAGAGACTTCTGGTGCTTCATTAATCCGAATGGTAATGCTTCCATGGGAAATCGCGACTTTTGAAATGCGTACATTTCCACCCATGACAATGACGCCATCACTATCGTTAATCACAATTTTTGCAATATTATCAGGCTCGATACTTAGTTGTTCAATTCCCGTCATAAATTCCACAGTACGCCCTTTGTATACGTCTGGGACATTAAGGGTAATTGTTGAGGGATCAAGAGCAAGTGCCAAATCACCGCCCATCTTTTGATTAATTTTATCACTTAATCTCTTTGCCGTTGTGAAATCAGGATTATTGAGATTTAGTTTGATGTTACTGAGGCGATTAAGATCAAAATCTACTTCCTTTTCAACGGTGGCGCCACTTGAGATTTGTCCTGCTGTGGGAACACCTTTGGTTACAGAAGATCCACTTGCACCCTGAGCTGTGAATCCTGCAACTGAAACGGGTCCCTGAGCAACGGCATACACTTGACCATCTGCAGCAAGTAGGGGGGTTACGAGCAATGTTCCACCGCGAAGATCTTTGGCATCTCCAAGAGCTGAAACATGAACGTCAATTTTAGATCCCTGGCGCGCAAAAGCTGGAAGGTTCGCGGTGACCATCACAGCGGCAACATTTTTCCCTGAAAGATTAATAGCGCCTTGATTATCACGTACGTTGACGCCTAAACGCTCAAGCATACCTGCTAGGCTTTCTTTTGTAAAAGGTACGGAGCCAACGTTATCCCCTGTGCCATTTAAACCAACCACAAGACCGTATCCCACAAGTTGGTTATGCCTTACGCCTTCGACAGAGACAATATCTTTCACGCGTACAAACATACCGCCAAAGGTAGAGGGGGGTAACATAAGAGAAAGGATGAGTAGAACCCGAAGAAAGAGCATCGCATCATAACAACGTAGAAATATCCTACGGTTCTATATGCAAAAACTGTGCCAGATTTTCTTAGATTTCTTCTCGGATTTTATTAACAAAGTCGATAAGACCAAGCTGTCTTCTGCGTTTTAATCGTTCAGAATGAAGGATTTCTTGAACTTGAGTGATACTTTTTTCAAGATCCTGATTGATAATCACATAATCATATTCTGGCCAGTGACTGATTTCATTAGCAGATTGAGCCATCCTGAGTTCTACAACATCGGAGCTATCTTGCCCCCGTTTTTGAAGACGCTCACGCAAAGCCTCAACACTGGGGGGAAGAATAAAAATACTGACCAAGTCATCCCGGGCAAATTGTGCAAGCTGTTGTGTTCCCTGCCAATCGATATCAAAAATCATATCTCGGCCACTTTTGAGTTTGTTGAAAACGTATTCCTTTGGTGTGCCGTAGTAGTTTCCAAAAACCTTAGCATGCTCAAGAAAGGCTTCTTTCTCAAGCATATTTTTAAAAGTCTCTTCATTGACAAAAAAGTAGTCTTTTCCATCAACTTCACCGGGTCTTGGAGGTCTTGTCGTAACGGATATAGAGATGCGTAACTCTTCTTCTCGTTTTCTGAGTTCACTAGCGATTGTTGTTTTCCCAGCACCAGAGGGGCTAGACAGGACAAGCATGAGTCCACGGCGCGCTACAAATACCATACGATCTACTCCTATCGTTCAGCGCAAATTTTTCGCCATTTTTGAACATTTTTATTGTGTTCTGCAAGAGTTTTAGCAAAATTATGCCCTCCTGTGCCATCTGCTACGAAAAAAAGCTCTTCTGTATTGATGGGTGAAAGTGCTGCTTTGATGGCATTTTCTCCTGGACATGCGATGGGAGTAGGGGGAAGACCATGATGTTTATAGGTATTGAACGGAGAGTTTGCAGAAAGATCTGCGATGGAAAGTTTCCGCTCCATTGCCTTTTTTCCAAGTGTTAACGCATAAATGACGGTTGGATCTGATTGAAGGCGCATATTTCTCTTAATTCTTTGAAAAAACACACCTGCAATACGTGGTTGTTCTTCAAGTTTTCTACTCGTTTCTTTTTCAATAATAGACGCCATAATGAGGGCTTCTTGGGGGGATTTAAAGGTGCAATCCTTGGATCGATTTTCCCAAAGATTCTTCAGTGCGACATGCATCGCCTTTTGCATGCGGAGTAAAATATCTTGACGATCCTCTCCTCTGTGATAGGGATAAGTTGCGGGGAGGAGAGTTCCCTCTTGTGGGATGGTTTTGATTTCTCCGTCCAACAGATCATTTTCTTTGAGTTTTTTGACAACTTCGGCAACCGTAACACCTTCTGGAACTGTGAACGAACGGTGAATAACATCACCAGAGGCAATTTTTTCAATCAGCTCGCCCATGTTCATCTTGTATTTTACAAGATATTCGCCTGCCTGAAGTTTATTAAGTTTTCCAAGAAATTTAGCACGCAATATGAATCCATAAGGGTGGAGAAGAACACCTTTGTCACAAAGTTTCTTTGCAATTCCGATGGAGGATGTTCCTTTTTCAATATAAACTTCCATCTCATTTTTATTGCTGGATGTCCCCATAGGGCCACTTGCAAAAAAGGTGAGGAAGAAGATAACAAAAAAAGTAGCCATCAGCGTGCAAAATAACAAAATGCCCCACATGTGACGAAATATATACATTTTCAATGAAATTAAAATATTCATCATTGATTTATACTATCCTAATTTTTGATTTTTGTATTTCTCTAAAAATTAAATACTCTTTCGTCCAGGCCATTGATTGATGACAAGGCCCGAAAAGATGACAAGGCATGCGATGATCGTCACGGCTGTATACTTTTCTCCCAAAAACATCCACGACGTTATAATGCCGAAAACAGGAATGAGAAGAGAGTAGGGCGCGACAACAGACGCATCATATTTTTTAAATAAGTACGCCCAGCACGTTCCACCAATCCATGTCGAGAAGACAACGATAAAGGTCAAGCACCAAAATATCTTTATATTAAGGTGTGTAATGACGTCCTTCATAATGTCCCATCCTTCAAAACCGAGACTTCCAAAGAAAAAAGGGATGGGGGGAAAGATGCTCATCCAAATGGTGAGGGCAAAGGCATCAGCATCCTTGGCCTTTCGATAGAGAATATTGGATATGGACCACATAAGAGCACCGCAAAGGATGAGAATAAATCCCATAAGGCTTCCGGAGGCATGCTGTTGAAAGGCAATCATGGCAATTCCAGAAAGGGATACAAGCGTTCCCACAATCTGTTTTGTATGGATCTTTGTCTTAAAAATGAATGCAGAGAGAATAATTGTAAAAAGAGCCTGAGTTTGAAGTGTAAGGGACGCAATACCTGGTGAAAAACCAAGGGAAATACTCCCAAAAACAAAACTGAATTTGAGGACAAACAGGGACATGGAAAGCGCGACAAGATGTGTCCAGCTTATTTCTTTTGGTCGTTTGATAAAGAAAATAAAGGGAAGACTTGTGAAGATAAAACGCAGCATCAAAAGGAGAAAGATGGGAATTTCGTCAAGAGCAACTTTTGTGACAGTAAAATTAGCTCCCCAAACGAAGGCAACAATGAGCGCAAAAAGTATATGAATCGGTTTCATATGGTATTTCTTCTAATAATTTTTTTATGGAGAAAGCTTGAATTTTCATAATAAAAGCTAATTCATCTATTAGGTAGTGATTTTATAGGTGCGCGACAATGAAAATCGATACACACATCGAAAATTTAGAAAAAAGAATTGAGTTTTTGAATCAAAAGATTCGAGACAGTTTTTTACACCATGATCACGATGAAGAGATTTGTAAGATGAAGCGTCAAAAGCTTCTGATTAAGGATGAGTTGCAACAGTTGATGAAGAAGATTGACACCCTGCGCTTTGAATAAAAAGGAGAATGA
>JBDHTO010000017.1:0-16088 GCA_039808665.1 Alphaproteobacteria bacterium
GAAATGCTTGGGGAGCTAATGCGCCTCAAGCTTGCTGTGGCGATCGCTGGAACCCATGGAAAGACAACGACAACATCCCTTATGGCGAACCTTTTTGATGCGGCTGAGCTTAATCCAACAGTTGTTAATGGTGGTATACTCAATGCCTATAACACCAATGCAAAGCTTGGTTCAGGCGATTGGATTGTTGTTGAGGCTGATGAGTCTGACGGAAGTTTTACAAAACTTTTTCCAACGCTTGCCATTGTTACAAATATTGATGAAGATCATATGGATTTTTACCCAGATCTTGATTCCATTAAGAAAGCATTTTTCACATTTTTAGATCGTGTTCCATTCTATGGTGCGGCGATTTTGTGTCATGACCATCCGGTTGTGCGTGAGCTTGCGAAAGATCTGGGAAATAAGCGTGTGATTACATACGGACTTGAGCAAGGGGCTCATATACGCGCAGTGAACCTTCGTGCGACACCTGAGGGAACAGAGTTTGATGTGGATATCACACCTCCTCATTTTCAGCCGAGTCTTACTTCCGTATCCTTGATGCCACGACGTATTCGTCAACTTTTCCTTCCCATGGTGGGAGAGCATAATGTTCAAAATGCTCTCACACTTATTGCCGTTGCGGGAGAGCTTGGGATCCCAGATCATGTTGTCGCGAAAGCACTTCGTGATTTTGCAGGTGTCAAACGTCGCTTTACAAAAGTTGGTGAAGTCGGCGGTATACGTATTATTGACGATTATGCCCATCATCCTGTGGAAATTGAGAAAACTCTCAAGGCCGGCAAACAAGCCACAGATAAAAAAGTTGTGGCGGTTTTTCAACCTCATCGTTTTACAAGGCTTAAGGCGCTTTATTCAGACTTTCTTAATTGCTTTACAAATGCAGATGAACTTATTATCACCCCTGTCTATGGTGCGGGAGAGTCCCCGTTACCAGAGGCTTGCCCTCAAAAACTTGTAAAAGATTTAGTGGAACGTGGGATCAAAGCACGTTATGTGGATGCCCTTGATCAGCTTCCATCTGTGTTAAAGGATATTGTCAAAGAGGGTGATCTCATCCTGTGTATGGGGGCGGGAACGATTACCTATACTGCGGCGAGCCTGGCTGAGCATTTATCCCCTTTGTTGGGGCAGGGGCCTCTTCAGCAAAAGTTAGCTTAAGTATAAAAAGGAGATATCGTGTTGTCAGAGCAAGTCACAGAACAACTTCTTGCGGCACTTCCCCCTGTGCGAGGGCGGTATCTTTTTGAAGCAGATCTTTCAAAACTCACATGGTTTGGTGTGGGCGGCCCTGCGGAAATTCTTTTTAAGCCAAAGGATTTAAGGGATCTTTGTGAGTTTTTAAGTGCGAACACACACCCTGTTTTTACGCTTGGTGCAGGATCCAATATTATCGTCCGTGATGGTGGCATTAAAGGGGTGACGATCCGTCTCACGGGTCCCTTTGCGGAAATTAAAATTGACGGAGAATTTATCGAAGTGGGGGCGGGTTGCCTTGATCGTACGGTTGCCATGACATGTCAGCAGCAGGGGCTTTCTGGTCTTGAATTCTTTATCAGTGTGCCAGGAACAATTGGCGGTGCCCTTCGTATGAATGCGGGGGCCTATGGTTATGAAACAAAGGATCGTCTTGTTTGGGCTGAAGCTGTGCGACCTGATGGGGAAGTTGTTCAAATACCTTCCCAGGAGATGGGGATGAGCTATAGACACTGTGGTGTTCCGGAAGATTGGATTTTTACGCGTGCACTTTTTCATTGTGAGCGGGATACACCTGAAAATATTCAGGTACGTCTTCAAGATATTCTAGAAAAGAGACAGGCCACGCAACCGACAAAAGGGCGCACAGGAGGAAGTACCTTTAAGAATCCTGATCCCTTGAGTGCATGGAAACTTATTGATGAGGCAGGCTGTCGGGGGATGACC
Organism: Alphaproteobacteria bacterium; assembly: GCA_039808665.1. Taxonomy (GTDB): domain Bacteria; phylum Pseudomonadota; class Alphaproteobacteria; order Paracaedibacterales; family JAKBAR01; genus JBDHTO01. Next base: position 1,927 of record JBDHTO010000017.1, read on the forward strand.
CTTGGTGATGCGATTATGTCAGAAAAGCATTGTAACTTTATGCTGAACATGGGAAATGCAAGTGCTCAAGATCTTGAGGATTTGGGAGAGCGTGTTCGAAAAACCGTCAAAGAATCAACAGGTGTTGAGCTTCAGTGGGAAATCAAACGCGTGGGGGAAAAGCTTCCCCCACCTTTATCTTCTTACGACCTTTAAAGTTCGAGAGTCCGTGATGCAACCGTTTCGTTAAAAGAACGATTGTGGGACACGAAAATAACGGTACCTTCAAACTCTTCTAAAGCGTTGGCAAGGACTTCGACCATACTCAGGTCAAGGTGGTTTGTCGGCTCATCCAGGACCAAGACATTCGGATTTTGAATGAGAATGCAGCAAAGGGCGGTGCGGTTACGCTCTCCTCCGGAAAGAATGGATATGGGTTTAAAAACGTTATCTCCAGAAAGCCCAACACTTCCAAGAAGGCGCCTTACCTCAAACTGGCTTGCTTGTGGGCTGTAGCTTTGAACATTTTCAAGCATCGTCCTTTTGAAATCTAAAATTTCATCAGGCTCTTGGGGAACATAACCGATTTGGACGTTGTGTCCAAAGTGAAGTGTTCCTTCCAAAAGGTTTATTTTTCCCGCGATAGTTTTAATGAGGGTTGACTTTCCTTTTCCATTGGTGCCGATGATCGCAAGTTTTTCCCCTCGATTAAGTTTGAGATTAAACTTTTTAAGAAGAGGCTGTTCGTAACCGATGGAGGCGTTTTCAATCTTTAAAACCTCAATGCCGGATCGTTGTTTCAAGGGGATTTCAAGAGGGAGCGCGCGATCCATCTCTTCGACCTCGATGCTATCTTCAACCATGCGCATGCGTGCAAGCATCTTGAGCCTGGATTGGACTTGCTTGGCCTTAGAGGCCTTTCCTCTAAACTTGTTGACGAAAGACTCCACTTGATCATAGCGCTGTTTCAAATGCTTGAGTGCGTTGGATCCTTGTTCTTGCTTAAGCTCAAAGGCATCTAGGAATTGATTATAGTTTCCAACGTAACTATCAATCTTTCCATTCCGCAAATGTAGTATGTGCGTTGCAAGATGGTTTAAAAGATCAAGATCGTGGGAGACAAAAATAACGGTTCCTCGAAATGTTTGGAGATATTTTTCAAACCATTTGATACTAGGGAGGTCAAGATGGTTTGTGGGCTCATCAAGGATGAGTACACTGGGTTGATTGATGAGGATACGTGCAAGCTCAAGTCGCATCCTCCATCCACCCGAAAGTGACGTGACAGGCTGCTCAAGTTGTTCTGGCTTAAATCCAAATCCAAGAAGAAACTCTTCCGCCATGGCTTCAAGTTTATAGCCCTCAAGCTCAACAATACGGGATTCAATCTGTTCAAATTCTTCGTAAAGATCACTTGTGAAATTTTCCGCCATATCGGAAAGACATCTCTCTTTTTCCTGCAAGAGATGAGTGACTTCAATAGCGCCATTCATACATTCTTGGAGGATATTATCTGCAGGATGTGTATTGGGATATTGGGGAAGGTATCCAAGTGTGACGTTTTTTGGACAAATAATATCTCCATCATCCTTGTCTTCATAACCACAGATGATATTGAGGAGTGTTGTTTTTCCTGCACCATTGCTCCCGATAAGGGCAACGCGTGCATTTTCTGGAAAGTGAAAGCTAAGATTTTTAAAAAGGGTGCGGGCACCATAGGTTTTTGTAACTTGTGAAAGTCGAATCATGATCATCACCAAAAAAATAAAAGAGTACTGTCTTACCGTCGTAAGAAGAAATATCTAATCTATCGACGGCATACGATTTTAGGGGTCGTATGCCGAAGCTATCCTGTGATGATATGCGGGGTCATAAGCATGTTAGTGATTCTCTAAGCGGACTTTTCCTCATCCTTGTCGTCATAAACGCCAAGAGCACGAAGTTTTCGGTGAAGTGCAGATCTTTCCATGCCAATGAACCGAGCCGTTTGAGAAATATTTCCACCAAATCGATTGACTTGTGCAAGGAGATAATCACGTTCAAAGGCTTCTCTTGCTTCGCGCAGAGGAAGAACAACGACCTCAGCACCCTTATTCCAGGCGGCAGTGATATTGTTGTTATTAATAATTTCTGGAGGCAACTCTGAGATAGAGATCGCTTCTTTGCTGCCTTCTACGCCGTGGATTAAAATCCAATCGATGGCATTTTTGAGTTGCTTGATGTTACCGGGCCAGTCGTAGCTTTGCATGATCGCAAGAGCTTCTTCTGAAAACTTGCGTGAAGATGCGCCATGTTGGGAGGACTGTTCCTCAATCAGATGCTTTGCAAGAAGGGGTATATCGGTGACGCGTTCTCTAAGTCCTGGTATTTTGAAGTTTACAACACTCAGTCGATAGAAAAGATCTTCGCGGAAGTTGCCGTCGGCCATGGATTTTTCAGCTTTGTGAGAGCTGGCTAAAACACGGACATCCACTTCAATTTTTTCCTGGCCACCAACACGACAGAATGAACCATCTTGAAGGAACTTGAGAAGTTTAGCCTGAATTTGTAAGGGGAGTTCATCCACATCAGAAAGATAAAGCGTTCCCGTATGGGCATGCTCAAGAAGTCCAATTTTCCGCGGTTGATCATGCTCAAGTCCCGCGATTTCTGTACCAAAAAGCTCAGCTTCTGCGAATTGAGGATGCATCAAAGAACATGAGGCAATGATAAAAGGGCCGCTCGCACGTTTAGATTGTTCATGAACAAGGCGTGCCACACTCTCTTTTTCAGATCCCACAGGACCACTCAAGAAAATACGACTGTTAGTGGGGGCCGTTTTTTCAATGGATTGGCGTATCTGTAGGACAAGAGAGTTCTGTCCCATCAACGTCACACTTGTGCCCGCTTTCTTTTTGAGGGATTCATTTTCCCGTTTGAGCATGGAAGATTCAATAGCACGGCTGATGACAACAAGGAGTTTTTCTGTTTGAAAGGGTTTTTCAACAAAGTCATAAGCGCCTTTTTTAATGGCAGAAACGGCGGTTTCAATGGTGCCGTGACCGCTAATCATAACAACAGGAACATGGGGGTGGTCACGTTTAATAAGATCCAGAATCTTGATCCCATCCCTGTCGCTGTCACCCAGCCATACATCAAGGATAACAAGGCTCGGTTGACGCAATTTAATGGCGTCAAGTGCGGAAAGGCCATCGTGAGCTGTACGTGTGGCATACCCTTCATCTTGGAGGATATCTGAGACAAGATCTCTGATATCTGCCTCATCATCAACAATCAAAATATCATGTGCCATCTTGTTTTCTACCCTTATACCAAAGCCTTAACGTTCTTTGAAAAGCGGATCACTACTGCAGCACCCCCCATAGGACTGCTGCTAAGTTCCAAAACTCCGCCGTGGTCTTCTATGATCTTAGCAACAATGGCAAGACCAAGACCAGTCCCTTTTGCGCGGAGAGTCACATAAGGTTCTAGCAGTCTTTCTCGATCTTGTACAGGAAAACCTGGTCCGTTATCCGAGATCATTAAAAGGATCTCATCCATTTTTGTGGAGAGTGAGACAAATATCTTTTTGTCCTTTTGGGCCTCCAGGGCGTCCAGGGCATTTTGCAAAAGATTAGTAAGCATTTGTGAAATTTGTTGTGCATCACAACGGAAAGTGATTGTGGAGGAGGGGAGCGTTGTTTCAATACTCACATCGGTATGTGCTTGCTTTTGAAGGAAAACAGCCTCGGAGATGAGCTTATTTAAATTTTCATCTCTCAAATCAGGTTCAGGCATACGGGCAAAGGATGAGAATTCACTTACAAGTTTTCCAATTTGGGCGACTTGTCGAATGATTGTGTCGATACATCCTTGAAATGTTTCGGGATCCGATTGAATTTCCTTGAGATATTTACGTTTTAAACGTTCTGCAGAAAGTTGAATAGGGGTGAGGGGATTTTTAATTTCATGAGCAATCTTGCGTGCAACATCCGACCATGCAGCCTTTCGTTGGGCAGAGACGAGTGTTGTGATGTCATCAAAGGTAATCACAAATCCTTCGGGTTCATGTTTTTTCTTGTTTTGACTCAGTTCTGGAACGATGCAAGCTTGAAGAATTCTCACCCTTCCTCGTCTTTCCACAGAGACTTGCTCGAAAACAGGATCTTGACCTTTGGCCTTTGCCATTAAGGCAAAAAGCTCAGGGCTAAGGTAACTCAGGTGTGTATCCGTGATATCTTCCTTGATGGAGAGAAGCTCTTGGGCGCGACGATTCATCAAGTTAACGTGAAGATCCTTTTCAACCCCCATGACGCCAGCGGATACGCCCTGGAGAACGGATTCCATAAACTGTCGTCTGTGAACGAGTTCTTCGTTAGTGGACACCAGTTCTTGGCGTTGTCGGTAAAGCTGTGAAATCATGCGGTTAAAGGCCTCGGCCAGATGTCCAATTTCATGCTCTTCGCTGACATCTGTAACGCTGACACTTAAATTGCCATGGCGTACTTCATCGGCTGCCGTGATAAGTTTTTTAAGAGGTTGAACCAGAAAATGTGCAAGAGAAAGCCCCACCCACATGGCGGCGAATAAAAGAATCAAGGCGACTAAGGTAAAGAATGCGATGAACGTGAGGTGAATGCCTGAGCGCTGTTCGTCCAAACGTTTGTACTCAGAAACGGCACCCTTAGTTTTGTTGAGATGACCAAGTACCTGGGGATCGACAAACTTTCCAATAAAAAGGTACGTCTCTGTCACAGGATCCAGTCGGACGAGAGCGCGAACACGATCTCCTCTTTCAGAGGTGCGAATAACAAGTTCCCCTTGTTTTGCACGCTTGAAATCTTCGATGAGGATTTTTTCAAACTCAAGGGCAAAGGTAAGATAGGATTTTGCAACGACCCGCTGATTAATATCAAAAACAATCGCCTCTCCAAGGCCTCTGCGATCCACTTCATCAGATAAGATTTCCGAAAAGTTATCCTTGTCTGTGATGAGCATGGGGACTTGTGGCCTGAGTTCTGACACGATGGAAGCAGCATCATGGCGAATGGCATTTTGGTTTTCGTGGACGTATGCCTCAGCCACGTTACTTGCCTCCTTGAGAGCTTCTTTCACAGGTTCGCTAAACCATGCTTTAACGCCAACATTAAAGAAAAGAAGGGAAAACACAGCCACAAGAATCGCAGGAGTGATTGCAACACCCCCAAAAAGCAGAACAAGACGAATATGCAAACGCGATCCGGCGAGACCTTGTTTATGTTCTCTCCAAAGCTCATAGAGTCTTTTGCCAATGACGGCCATCAACCCCAAAAGAAGAACAAGATCTAAATAAATAAGGGGGAGAACTTTGTTGGCTTTATCTTCAAAGGTCCCTGATTTAACGAGGGCGAAATAGGTGGCAAGACATGACGCAACGGCGGCAAGGGCCAAAACGATGGTTAACCGACCAGAAAATCTATTGGTGATGCGAGAAACCCATCCCCAAAGATTAAAAAAAGACTTCTTAATGTGACTTAGGAAGTTCAATACAATGCTCATCTATTTTGCGTCGAAGTGTATTGCGGTTGATCCCAAGCACTTGCGCGGCTTTCTTTTGATTATACTGGCACGACTGAAGCGTGACTTCAATGAGGGGTTTTTCAACTTCTTTGATAACAATATGATAAAGGGTATCTGAGGGATTTGCACCATCAAGCGTCTTAAAGTACTCAGAAATGTACTCTTTGACCACGGGAGAGAGGCCTTTGGATTTTACTGTGTGCTGACCCATGGGATGAACCTAGTGCAAAAGCGGTTTATAAAATTGATCCACAAGATCAAACATGGCATGAGCTGTTTCACATTGGTTCACTTTGACACGGAATTCCGCGGAATCATAGAGTCCTTTGCTGTACCAGGCGGCATGTTTGCGTGCGATGCGTACGCCTGTGTCATGACCGTAGTGGGTGAACATGGATTCAAGATGTTCTCTCAGCAAACCATGCAGTATCTGTGTTGAGGGAGGGGGGAGCTCTTCTCCCGTTTTAAGGAAGTGAGCGACGTGCCCGACAAACCAGGGGCGTCCATAGGTTCCTCGGCCAATCATAATACCATCAGCGCCGCTTTCACTCAAAGCACGTGAGGCGTCTTCATAAGTTGTGATATCACCATTGGCAATCACGGGAATGTTTACGGCTTCTTTGACACCGCGAATGAATCTCCAGTCTGCAGAACCCGTGTACATCTGGGCGCGTGTACGCCCGTGAATGGTAATCATTTGAATGCCGACATCTTCTGCGATTTTTGCGAGTTTAGGGGCATTAAGATTTCTTTCATCCCACCCTTTACGCATTTTTAGAGTAACCGGAAGGTTTACAGCTTTAACGGTTGCCTCCAGGATTTTTCCTGCCAAAATCTCGTCTTTCATAAGGGCGGACCCTGCATAACCATTGACGACCTTCTTAACAGGGCAACCAAAGTTAATATCGATGATATCGGCACCAAGATCTTCGTTGAGTTTTGCAGCCTCTGCCATCACTTCTGGTTCACACCCTGCAAGTTGAATAGAAACGGGACGCTCAACATGACTTTTTTCAATCATTTTCATGGTCTGACGATTTTGACGGATCATGGCTTGACTAGCAATCATTTCAGAAATAACAAGGCCAGCGCCAAGCTTTTTTACAAGGCAACGAAACGGCAAATCCGATACACCCGACATGGGCGCAAGAAGAACATTATTCTCTAGAGTAATTTTACCGATTTTTATGGACATAAACGTTGTCAGATCAACCTTAAACACCTGAATGTATCTTATTTAAGGAGTGTATTGCAAGTATTGGATAAGGCGGATCTTCCCATGATTCTTTTATGACACAGATTGATGAATAATTTTATGTTTTTTACCACAACACAGAAAAATTAACGGATTCTTAACATTTGTCATGAACAATAATTTTCGATGTCGAAATTTTTTTTAACGGGGACTATATTCATGAAAAAAGTATTTGCAATTTTGGGGTCACTCTTGCTGTCTACCGGTCTTTCCGTAGCAATGGATGGCGATGAGGATCTTATTGTGCCAAGCGAAAAGGCTAGCTCTGCACCTCCTTCTTCAGTGCCAGCATCCTCAGGCGAGAAAAAGGATGCGGATTGGGATTTATTTGGCGAGGTGAAGCCGGCTGAAGCGATCGTTGCATCCGCTTCTCCTTCATCTGAGGGTCCTTTGGCCAAGATGCTTGCTACACTCTCTGAGCATGATGAGCATGCAGATGCTGAACTTTTAGCGATGGAAGAGAGAAGGAAAGCGCTCCATGAGGTGAAGGAAAAAGTTAACGGAGCTCGAGGTGTTTTGAAAGCGGCTTCTGCATCCCTTGAGAAAGCTTCTGGTTTTACCGATCTTCTTGAAGAACTTGCAGGAAGGTTAAAAAATTCTCCGGCTGAGACCTATGCGTGGTTGATTGAGCAAGAAGTTGGTGACCATACACCCTTTGCAGATGTTACTGACAATGTTCCAGCAGGTCTTGTGCGTCATGACAATCTTGCCATTCTTCCAGGTGATGATGCCTCCAGAGCGTCAGGTGTGATTGATCTCAAAATGATCAATGATGGTGATGGGGAAACTATGTGGATTCTTTCCGGCGGTGCTGGAAAAGGTGCTTTTACTCATAAGGCACGTGTTGCAACAGGAAGTCGAGTGATTCGTTTTGTGACGGCTGATAAACTCAGTGGTGATGGCACGGTGATCTTACTTTCAAGTGCAGGGGGAACGAAGGGTGGTATTGCTGACTTGACTCAGGTCGGGACAACTGCTCGTCAAATTAATTTATCTGTTACAAAGACGGATGAGAAAATTGACGTTTCTACAGGGGATGGACCACGCGTAACTGTTTCTGTAAGTTGTGCTCCGGCCGCAGCCCTTTGGATGATGAAGGGTCTTGTTGGTAAATCCGGACAGGAAGCAACACTTGCAGCGCTTGGAGAGTTTGTCGAACGCCAAGTTGCGACAGATCTTGATCAGGTGAGGAGTTCACATGATTCACTTCGTGAATTTATCGAAGCAAAGATGGGTGAGGTTGAGGAGATGATTGAGGCATTGAATGCACCGTCTTCTTCTTTAAAAGTGCTAGATTCTAAAGAACCAGAAGAACCTGTTTCTGAGGATGAGCTTTAAAAAGCCTAGACTTTAAGAAAAAACTCCCCGGTTTTGGGGAGTTTTTTTATGCTTCATCACATATAATTTTTGCAATAACCTCTGCTGATTTTCCTTTGGAGCATTGGAGCATGTGATAGGCTTTTCTTAGCTCACAAATGAGAAGTTCTTGATCCACCTCAGAAAGTGTGAGAAGGCGCTTCATTTCAGAATAAAGATTTTCTGGGGTGCAGTCTTTTTGAAGATATTCCCGAATGACTTCATGTTTGAGCAAAATATTGACCAGGCAAGCAAACGGCGTTTTGATAAGGAGGCGTGCCAGCAAAAAAGTCAATGGATTGAGTTTATAGGCAATCGTAAAAGGAATCTCTGCTTTTGCGAGTTCTAGGGCTACAGTACCAGAAGCTGAAAGCACGGCTCTGGATGCTTTGAATCCAGAAAATTTTTCCTCACTGGATAGAAATCGATAAGGAAGGGATGTTTTGTCTAATTTTTCTTTTAAGAGAGGATGGAATTTATCAAAAGTTGGGATAAGCAAGAAAAGGTTGGGAATATCCTTCTGCAAAAGAGTACATGCCTTGATAAAATCATCTGAGAGAGTCTGAACTTCTTGATTTCTACTCCCAAACAAGACGGTGATCGGCGTGATATCTTTTTGAAGATGAAGGTCGATGATTTTTTCCTCAATGTTGGCAAGGGGGTGTCCCACAAATGTGGTGGGGAGGTTGTATTTTGTAAAATAAGGCGGCTCAAAGGGAAAAAGCGCAAAGAGATGATTCAAAAACCCAGCAACCATTTTTGCACGACCTGGTTTTATGGCCCAAACAGAAGGGGCATTAAGATGCATGAGTTTGATGTTTTTATCTTTTTTTCGTAACTTTTTATGGAGGCGGAAGTAAAACTCCCCCGCATCGATGGTGAGAACCACATCCGGCTTTTCTTTGAGGATAAGTTTTGCTGTTGTATGAATGCGCCATAAAAGCTTGAGAGCTGTGGGTAAAATTTCAAAAAATCCCATGAGAGAAAGCTCTTCCATGGGAAAAAGGCTTTTAAAGTTCCCCGCTTTTTCTATCTCTTTACCACCGATTCCAAAGCATGTGAGATTTTTACACTTTTTTTGGAGGGATTTGATAACCTCTGCGCCCAAAAAATCACTGGATACTTCTCCCGCACCGATAAATATTTTGAGATTTTTATCAGATGGCGGCACGGAGGAGCTCTTGGGTATAGGGATCCTTTGGTCTTGAAAACACTTCTTCAGCCGTATCCATTTCAATAATTTTTCCATTTCTCATAACCATGATGCGATGGCTCATGGCGCGCACAACCTTAAGGTCATGACTAATGAAAAGATAGCTTAGTTTGTACTTTGCTTGAATAACGCGAAGGAGTTCGATGACTTCCCCTTGGATGGAGCGGTCAAGGGCGGAGGTCGGCTCATCCAAAACAATCAGTCTAGGGCGCAGGATAAGAGCACGTGCAATGGCAATACGCTGACGCTGCCCTCCTGAAAGTTCATGGGGATACCTGTGCATAAAAGATGCGTCTAACCCCACTTCTTTGAGGGATTTGAGGACGCGGTCCTCTATATCCTGCTTGCTGAGGACAGATTCATGAATTTTAAGTCCTTCACCAATACTTTGTGCGCAGGTAAAGCGTGGGTTGAGGGATGAAAAGGGGTCTTGAAAAATGATCTGAAGATCCTTGCGCAAAGACCGCATATGTTTTACAGGCAAAGTCATAAGATCTTGTCCTTGATAGACAATCTTTCCTGTATAGGATGTATTCAAAAGACGGAGAAGAGCGTATCCAAGGGTGCTTTTCCCTGAACCACTTTCCCCAACAATGCCAATGGTTTCCCCTTCTTTAATCTGAAAAGATACATCCTTCACAGCATGTGTCTCTGAATCAAAGGGTCTCCAGAAACTTTTTTTCCTTCCAAAGGTAATTTTGAGATGCTGTGCCTTGAGAATATCTTTCGCATCACCGGGGATTTCTTTGGGGTGTCCTTGGGGCTCAGAATCGATGAGTTTCTTTGTGTAAGCGTGCTTGGGAGTGTTAAAAATATGATCGATGCTGTTAAGCTCCACCAAGGAACCTTCCTGCATCACACCCATTTTCGTTTCTTTTCCATCTGAAAACTTTTTCACCATCCCAAGATCGTGGGTAATGAGGATAAGTCCCATTTTAAGATCATGTTGAAGCTGGCGAAGTAAACGAATGATTCCAGCTTGAATGGTGACATCGAGTGCTGTTGTGGGCTCATCCGCAATAAGAACTTTGGGTTGACAAGCGAGTGCCATGGCAATCATCACGCGTTGACGTTGGCCTCCTGAAAGCTGGTGAGGAAAAGCACGCAGTCGGTCTTTTGCTTCTGGAAAACCCACCATGTTGAGGAGCTCAATCACACGTGTGCGAACCTGCTTTGTTGTGAGCATTTCATGGGTTTGAATGGGTTCTGCGATTTGTTTTTCAATTGTGTGAAGAGGATTAAGGGCGGTCATGGGCTCTTGGAATACCATGGCGATTTCTTTACCACGAATCTTTTGAAAATCATTTTCTTGGAACGTGTGTAATGCGTTGTCCTTGTAGAAACGCTCACCAGTGATTGTTGCGGATTGTGGAAGTAATCCCAAAAGTGATAGCGCCGATACAGATTTTCCAGAGCCGCTTTCCCCGACAATGGCAAGGGTTTCACCTTCGCTCAGGGAAAAACTTACATTTTTAACGGCTTGAAAATCTCCCTGAGTTGGATGGGAAAATGTGATGGAAAGATCTTTGACACGAATCAAGCTCATGAGACTTTCCTCGGATCAAAGGCATCTCTCACGGCTTCGCCAATAAAAATAAGAAGACTTAAGAGAAGGGAAAGGGAGAAAAAACCGGTGAGACCAAGCCAAGGCGCTTGGATATTATTTTTGCCTTGGGTCAAAAGTTCTCCAAGGGAAGCAGATCCAGGAGGAAGGCCAAACCCAAGAAAATCCAAGGAGGTGAGTGTTGCAATGGAACCATTCATGATAAAGGGCATATAGGTGATGGTGGCCACCATCGCATTGGGAAGGATATGCCTCAGCATAATGCGAGGGGTTGGAACCCCGAGAGCTTCTGCGGCGCGGACAAAGTCAAGGGATCGGGTGCGGAAAAATTCCGCTCTCACAACGCTTACAAGAGTCATCCATGAAAAAAGAACCATAATACAAAGGAGCCACCAGAAATTAGGCTCAATCATGCTTGAGAGAATCATGAGAAGAAAGAGGGTGGGTAGCCCCGACCAGACTTCAATAAAGCGCTGGAAAAAAAGATCCACTTTTCCACCAAAGTATCCTTGAACGGCACCGGCTGTAATCCCGATAGCGGATGCAAAAATCGTAAGCCACAGACCAAAGAGAATAGATGACCTATAGCCGTATACAAGACGGGAAAGGACATCACGCCCTTGATCATCCGTGCCAAGCCAATTTTCAGATGTGGGCGCCGATGGTGCGGGGGAGGGCAAATTGTAATTGACGGTGTTGGGACCAAAACGAATCAGGGGCCAGATCATCCATCCATTTTTGTTGATGAGGTTTTGAACGTAAGTATCCCTGTAGTTTGCTGTCGTGCTGAATTTTCCACCAAATTCTGTTTCTGCGTAGTTTTTTAAAACGGGGACGTAATAGTTTCCTTCAAACTTGACAAGCAAAGGTTTGTCATTACAGAAGAGTTCGGCAAGAAGTGTTGTTGTAAAAAGGATCGCGAAAAGAATAAGGGAAATATAACCGCGCTTATTTTTTTTGAATTGGATGATGCGTCTTTGTGTTAGGGGAGTGAGTGACACGTCTTATCCCTCCTTCTTTGCGGCGATATCGATTCTTGGATCCACAAACATATAGGTTAAGTCCCCAATAAGGTGAAGAATCATACCCAGGAGTGTGAACATATAAAGAACGCCGAACATCACAGGATAATCCCTGGAAAGAGCGGCATCAAAGCCAAGAAGACCAAGACCGTCAAGGGAGAATAAAAACTCAATAAGAAGGGATGATGTAAACAGAAGAGTTATAAAAACGGCTGGAAAACTTGCAATGACAATCAGCATGGCGTTTCGAAAAATATGTCCGTAAAGAACGGCCTTTTCAGTGATTCCCTTCGCCCTGGCACATAAAACATATTGTTTATTGAGCTCTTCGAGGAATGAATTTTTTGTAAGAAGTGTCAGTTTTGCAAATCCCGCAATCACCATCGCCGTGATGGGAAGAATCATATGCCAGAGATAGTCCACAATTTTTCCAAGAAGGGTCAGTTGATCCCAATAATCGGAATGTAATCCTTTGAGAGGGAAAATTTGCATAAAGCTTCCACCTGCAAAAAGAATGATGAGAAAAAGGGCGAAGAGAAAGCTTGGAATCGCATAGCAGGTAATAACAACAAAACTTGTCCATATATCAAATCTCGTTCCATCACGAACAGCTTTGCGAATGCCTAGGGGTATCGAGATAAGGTAGACAATCAAGGTTGTCCAAATCCCTAAGGAAATGGAGACAGGAAGCTTATCCATAATTAAATCAACAACCCGTTTTCCTTTGAAGTAACTTTCGCCAAAATCAAAGGTTGCATAGTTTTTAATCATGACCCAAAAACGCTCGTAAAGGGGTTTATCAAAACCAAAATGCTGCTCGAGTTCTTTGATAAACTCTGGATCAATGCCCTGCATACCGCGGTAGCTTTCCCCTTCGAGTGTGCCATGGGTTGCCCCTCCTGCAAAGTCTCCGGCACCTCCTCCAAGATGAGATTCCGCGCCACCTCCGCCACCACGTACCTTTGCAATAATTTGCTGAATAGGGCCGCCAGGGGCGACTTGAGCCACCAAAAAGTTAATAAGCATAATCCCAAAAAGGGTGGGGATCATCAGAAGTAAGCGTTTAAGAATGTAAATGGGCATAGGCTATTTGACAAACAAACCTTTAAAGAACGATTTTATTCTAGACCACAGATTGTGTTCAGTGTTATCTGAACTTTCATTTTTTTCAGCACTTTTGAACCACCACGTTTCTACGGGTAGTGGATTATATTTCGGTGCTGTTTGAGGACGTGCAAATTGATCCCAGTAGGCCACATGCAAAACATCACTGTGCCAAGCAGGCATCATATAATATCCATCCAAAAGGACGCGATCGAGAGCCCTTATTCCATGGGAGAGTTCATCAAGGGTATCGGAATCGATAATATCTTCGATGAGGGCGTCAATTTCTTTGGATTGGATGCCAGAAAAATTTCGCGTTCCTTTTTGATTGGCGGATGTGGATCCAAAATAATCGCGAAGCTCAGATCCTGGAGAGTTACTTTCCGGGAGAACACTTGCCACCACATCAAAATCGAGATTTTGAATCTTTTCTTCATAGGAAGAAGGATCGATTTCTCGGACCTTGACATTAATCCCGATACTTTTGAGGGTTTCAATATAGTTGGAAAAAACCCTTTCAAAAGTGGGGTCGTAAACATAAATCGTAAAAGTAAGTTGTTGTCCCTTTGCATTTTCAAGTTTTTGATTTTTGAGGGTCCATCCCGCTTCCTTTAAAAGGTCAAGAGATTCCTGAATAACTTTGCGTTTTTCTTCTTCATTGTTAAATTCTGGGAGATGAAATCCATGAAGAACATCTTCTGAGAGATTTATTTTTGAACGATCAATAAAGGCTTGCTCTTCTTTTGTGATGTTGCCTTTTGAGGCAAGTTGGGAGTTAGGGAAATATGTTTCATTGCGTACATAATTTCCATAAAAAATATTTTTATTGGCCCATGCAAAGTCGTAAAGACGGGAAAGAGCTTTTCGAACTGTGCGATTTTTAAAAATCTCTCGTCGTGTGTTGAAGAAAAGACCGTAAGTCCCTGCGCACATTTCATGTTTGATGCTATCTAATTTAACTTTACCTTCTTTGACAGCGGAAAAGTTATAGGCGGTCGCCCAAAGTTTTGCGGTTGATTCTACGCGAATGTCAACCTGCCCGGATGTGAACCCTGCAAAAAGGGCATTATTGTCCTTATAATATACATATCGAATACGCTCAAAGTTCATCATGCCCACATGGCTTGGAAT
>JBDHTO010000018.1:0-15987 GCA_039808665.1 Alphaproteobacteria bacterium
TCTACAGGTGTGGCTACATCTTGCTCTTCTGTCACAAAGGGATTTTCTAGCAACATAAGTTTATCCTCCCCCGATTTTTTTTTTAAACCCGAGGTTTCAGGTGAAACATCAAAAGAAAAAGTTTTCGACGCTTCCGACGTATCTCGCATGTGAAGAGATGAAGACGCATCAGATTTTTTAAAAAGATGAGAAATTTTTGGAGTTTCTTCCACTTCCTTGAGAGCATTTTTAAAAGAAGCATCTCCCTCTTTTAAACGAGAAGAGGACGCATCAACTTTCTTGGATGAAAAATCCACCCCAGCATCTTTTAACAGTGCTTGGGGATCCATAGTCTTGACGTCATGTCGTACTTCTGCCATCTTGCATTCCTGTATTTTTCCCATGCCTCATACATGGTCATTTTCGATTATGCAAATTCCGTGCCAGGGCATTTTTATTTTGCAACACTTGATGAATCTCTTAGGACAACGCTAAGATATTCATAAAAGTATTATTAGGGTTTTGAAGTCGTATGGAAAAACGTCCGTATATTATTGTTCTTGGGAATGAAAAAGGTGGCACAGGAAAGTCCACCGTTGCGATGCACGTCATTGTAAGCCTTCTTCGACAGGGGTATTCCGTTGGAACAATCGACGTCGACGCGCGTCAGGGTACACTTTCCCGCTACATAGAAAATCGCGCACATCGAAAGCAAACAAGTCAGCAAGATTTGCCCATGCCCGACCATAAACCTCTTTTCAGAAGCGAACATCCTGATCGCCTTACGGGGGAAAGTGAAGATAAAGCCAATTTAGAAGAACAGTTGAGGCTTTTTTCACATCATGATTTTGTGGTGATTGATACCCCCGGAAGCGATAGTTACCTCTCTCGTTGTGCACACTCTCATGCGGATACATTGATCACACCGCTTAACGATAGTTTTATCGACCTTGATATGCTTGTCCGCGTCAGTGGTGACAATATGAGCATTTTGAAACCCAGTACCTATGCTGAGATGGTTTGGGAACAAAAGAAACAACGCGCCATCCGTGATGGTGGATCTATTGACTGGATCGTTCTCAGAAATCGCTTAAGTAACCTTTTTTCCAGAAACAAAGAAGAAATGGAAAAAATTATCACAGCCCTTTCAAAACGTATTGGTTTTAGAGCACTCCCTGGCTTTGGTGAACGTGTGATTTTTCGTGAACTTTTTCTCAAAGGCCTCACTTTGCTCGATATGAGAGAGAATAACATGACGATGAGCGTATCCCATATCGCTGCAAAGCAGGAGCTTGCTTCCTTGATTGATGCTATCCAACTTCCTAAAGGAGAAAAGATCAGAGCCGCAGTTTGAAATAATATTTCAAAAACAAAAAACAAAATGACGATTTGATGACAATCCTGCCACAAAATCATTTTGTTATTACTTTACATTTTAGCTACTTC
The DNA here is from genome assembly GCA_039808665.1 of Alphaproteobacteria bacterium. Lineage (GTDB taxonomy): Bacteria > Pseudomonadota > Alphaproteobacteria > Paracaedibacterales > JAKBAR01 > JBDHTO01. The sequence continues at coordinate 1,426 of JBDHTO010000018.1, forward strand.
TTGCCATAAATTGGTGCAGGAATAGAATAATCCTTAGAATGTTCAACAGAAATGTGCCTTAGGTTAATCTTCCTTGGGAGCACACGGAGGTTTTATGCCCTTAACACGTCAGAGTCAAGTATCCAGCACTGCAGATATAGAAACTGTGCCAAGTGATATCCCTTTAAAGGAAGATACTCAAATTGAAAAGTTGCTACACAAGGGTATAACTCCGACAAAAGCCTGGATCATTTGGGGATGTGCTGCGTTTTTCTACCTCTATGAATATATCCTCCGCGTTTCTCCAAGTGTCATGACAAATCAGCTTATGCATGACTTTGGCGTAACCTCCACAGCCCTTGGTGTTCTCGTCTCCTTTTACTACTACGCCTATGTTCCCCTTCAAATCCCCTGTGGCGTTATTGTTGATAAGTTGGGCGTCCGTCGTGTTGTGACTCTCTCTGCTATTTTCTGCACCATTGGAAGTTTTATTTTCGCCAACAGCGATAGTCTTTTTGTCGCCCAGTTTGGAAGATTCCTTATGGGCGCTGGATCTGCTTGCGCTTATTTGAGCACGGCAAAAGTTGCCGCAGAATGGTTCCCTGCACAAAAATTTGCCCTCATCACCTCTATCACGATGGGTCTTGGAACCATTGGTGGAACCTTTGGTGGCAAGCCTTTTGCGGTGCTTGTTAACGCTATTGGATGGCGTCCTTCAATGATCGTTGCCGGATGTGTTGGCGTTTGTGTGATTGTCTCATCCTGGATGATTATTCGTGACCGCAAAGAGTCAAATGAAGGTCATATTCCCTCTAATGACATGAAGACAGATCACTCCGTCCTTGCGGGACTCAAAATTGTTGCCAAAAACCCGCAAAGCTGGCTTATCGGCCTTTATGGATGCCTTATGTATCTTCCACTTTCTGCCTTTGCAGAACTTTGGGCTGTCCCCTATCTTATGCAAGTTCATGGGATCGACAACGAAGTAGCTTCTACTGCAAGTGTGATGGTTTTCATCGGCATGGCTGTTGGCTGCCCTCTTGCTGCGTGGTTTTCGGACAAATTCAAAAGCCGCATTAAAATCATGGAATATTCCGCCCTTGGTACAGCAGCACTTTTCATGCTTATCGTATACTGCCCAGCCATCCCCCTTTCACTCACATTCCCTCTCCTTTTCGTTACGGGTGTTGTCTGCGGTGGTCAGATTCTTTATTTTGCAGCCGCAAAAGAAATCAATCCCCCGCAAACAAGTGCCACAACCATTGGATTTACAAACAGCCTTGTCATGTTTAGCGGCATCGTGTTTCAACCTCTCCTTGGATTCCTTTTAGATGGTTTTTGGGATGGTGCAAAATCAGCAACCACAGGACTTCCTGAATATACAACTTACGCTTATCAAGTTGCGCTCAGCCCCGTTCCTATCAGCCTCTTTGCAGCGTGGGTACTGCTAAAGTTTATCAAGGAAACGTACCCAAAACACAATTAAAGGTACCATTTCAAAGAGATTGTCCCTATGATAAGGACACTGGGGCGTTTAAATCGCCCCCTCTTCGTTGTGTTCAATTATGAGGATGAGGTTTAATTGATGAGTGATGCAAAAATTATAAAACTCTCCGCGGAGCAGTTACAAAAAAAGCACCCATCTTCTCATAATCAAAAAAAAGTCATTAAACGCCCAAGCCCGCGCGCATGGGCCGTATGGTTGGTTGCCGCAATTTTTTATCTTTACGAGTACGTATTACGTGCCTCGCCCAGTGTGATGACAGAGCAGCTGATGCAGGATTTTGCCATCACTACAACATCCCTTGGTATTTTATCCTCCATGTATTACTACGCGTACACACCGCTTCAAATTCCCATTGGTGTGGTCGTAGATTGGCTTGGCGCACGCGTTGTGATCACTATTTCTTGTATTTTATGCGTTCTTGGAACTTTCTTTTTCGCCTATAGCTCCTCTCTTTTCCTTGCTCAGGTAGGAAGGTTTTTGATTGGGGCAGGCTCTGCCTGTGCCTTTCTCTGCACACTTAAACTTGTTGCAGATTGGTTTCCACCAAAATACTTTGCTGTTCTCTCAGGAATGACAACACTCACAGGCATTACCACAGGGGGATACTTTGTCGGTCGTCCTTTTGCAGAATTTGTCAACGCCCTCGGTTGGCGTGGCGCCATGATTTGGTGCGCGATTATTGGTATCGCTGTCACAGCACTGTGTTGGTTCATCATTCGCAACAGCCCCTTTGGAGATGATGCTTCCACATCCAAAAAAAGTAAAAGTGAAAACATCTGGAAAAATATAAAAATCCTTGTCAAAAGCCGCCAAACCTGGCTCATCGCCCTTTATGGATGCATGTTTTATGTACCTATTTCTGTATTTTCTGAACTTTGGGCAGTCCCCTACTTAATGAAGCGCTACGCGATCGATAATGCCACAGCAGCAAGTATTGGTGTGATGGTCGTCCTTGGAAAAGGCATTGGCGCCCCTGGCATTGCACTCCTGAGTAACGCCCTTGAAAGTCGAAAGAAGGTTATGTATTTCTGTAGCTTTTTGGGAATGGCGGCCTTTTCCATTGCTGTTTACCTTCCTGTGCCCATCTGGATGATGCAATCCCTTCTCTTTTTCCTTGGTGGATGTGTCGGTGCCCAGGTTCTTTGTTTTGCCCTTAACCAAGAAATTAACCCCAAGGAAATCAGTGCAACTTCTGTTGGTTTTACAAATATGATCGTCATGATGAGTGGCATCATTTTCCAACCGCTTATGGGTCTTCTTCTCGATGCACTTTGGGATGGAAGTGTTGCCGATCTTACAGGACAACGGGTCTATTCCCTACATGCCTACCAAACCGCCATCTCCGTACTGCCACTGTGTATTTTTGCCGCATGGATTTTAGTCTTTTTTATCAGAGAAACCTTTCCATCCAATAAGGAATCATTCAAATGATCGAAGGACTTGTACGCGCTGTTGGTTTTGGTGTTCTTGTTTTTATCCTCGGTGAAGTTGCAAAACGTTCATCCTATGTCGCGGCTATTGTCGCTTCGTGTCCTATTGCCACCATTGCCGCATCTTATCTCCTCTTTGTGGAGAATCAGAGCACGCAAACTATTGCAGAATTCGTGACAAAAACCACGCTTTTGCTTCCTCCCTCGCTTATTTTCTTTATCGGGTTTCCCATTGCCCTAAAAAAAGGTATCGCCCTTTCTATCGCCATGCCACTTTCCATTCTCCTCATGACCCTTGGATACCTATTGTATATATTTATCCTAAAAAAATTCGGCATCCACCTAAGATAACTTCGCTAAGTTTTAGCAATCTTTAATCCTCCTTTAACATTTTTTTATTAGCATAGGAAAAGTAACTCTATTTCTTGTGTGCCAAAAATTATGCGTGTTGAGAAAAAAAACCTGACAACTTTCGGAAGCGTAAATATCGCGGATACATTCCTTGGAGATAAGGCAGATCTCGTTTTTTACTTTGGCAACCGTGAAAAACTTGAAGGTGGTAACGTTTATCAAACACTTCAAAAAACATACCCGAATTCCATTGTTCTTGGATGCAGCACAGGCGGGGAAATTTTTGCTGACGAAGTTTTTGACGATAGTGTTGTTTCTCTTGCTGTGGATTTTGAAAAAACAGAATTAAAGCATACATCGGCCTCCATTGAACATAGTGATGATTCTTTTGCCATTGGTATTACGCTTGGAGGCAACCTCAAAGGAGAGAACCTCAAAGGAATTTTTGTACTATCTGATGGTTTGAATGTCAACGGAAGCGCACTTTCTCAAGGCATTATGAACGGCGTTGGGAAATCTGTTCCTATTATGGGCGGCCTCGCCGGCGATGGCGCACAATTTGAAAAAACACTTGTAGGAATGGGAAATGAACCTACCTCCAATCAAGTGGTCGCTGTTGGTTTTTATGGAGAACATATTCACTTCGGTCACGGAAGTGCTGGTGGTTGGGATATTTTCGGACCAGAGCGAATTATTACAAAGTCAAAGGATAATGTGGTTTTTGAAATTGATGGAAAGCCCGCCCTTGATATATACAAAAGCTACCTTGGAAAACTTGCGGAACAGCTTCCTTCCAGCGCACTTCTTTTTCCACTTACCATTTGGCCACACGAGCAAAAAGATTCTGCTGTTGTTCGCACCATCTTATCCGTTGATGAAAAAGAACAATCCATGACATTTGCAGGTGACGTTCCCGAAGGATATACAGCTCAGCTTATGCGCGGATTTATCCCACGCCTTGTAGAGGGCGCGGGTACAGCCGCAACACAATCTAAGCAAAACTCCGGGAACCGCGATGCCGTTGCTTTGCTTGTCAGTTGTATTGGGCGAAAGCTTCTCCTTGGACAACGCATTTCCGAAGAAACGGAAAGCGTCCTCAAAGCTTATGATGGATTAAATTATCATCAGGCCGGTTTTTATTCTTATGGTGAGATTTGCCCTAACTTTAAAACGGGTGCTTCTGAACTTCATAATCAAACCATGACAATTACAACATTTTATGAGGACTAATACCTTTTCTTCCAGGTTAAACGCATGCATGTTGAAACAAGACATTATCAAAAAGGGGCATTGAGCACCCTCTATGAGACGATCCTTGGGAAGAAGGCGGATCTTGTTTTTTATTTTGGCGCACGAAAAAGTATAGAAAACGGCTCTGTGTATCATGCGTTAAAAAATGCCTATCCCAACTCCATTATCCTCGGCTGCAGCACGGGAGGAGAAATTTTTGATCACACCGTCTTTGATCAAACCGTTGCAACCCTTGCCCTTGATTTTGAGAAAACAAAACTGAAATATGCAACAACGGATCATCTCTCCCACCCTGATGGCTATGAGGCGGGTCAATATGTTGCCACTCAGCTCAAAAGGGACGACCTCCGTGGTATTTTTGTGATTGCAGATGGACTTCTCGTCAATGCATCTCAATTTGTGAAGGGAATGGAAAGTATACTTGGAAAAGATATTCCCATTGTCGGCGGGCTGGCTGGAGATGGGGAAAACTTTCAAACGACCCTTGTGGGCCTGAATAACACACCCGCTCCCGGCCAAATGGTTGGTATTGGTTTTTATGGTCATCACCTTCACATTGGGTACGGCAGTGCCGGTGGATGGGATCCTCATGGACCCATCAGAAAAATCACAAAATCCAGTGGAAATATCCTTTATGAAATTGATGGGAAACCCGCCTCAGATTTTTACAAAGGTTATCTTGGAAAACTTGCTTCTGAAAGACGCAACTATGCACTTTTTTACCCCTTTTCTGTCTGGCCGGACGGTGAAGAAGATTCTGCATTCATTCGTTCCGTACTCACCCTTAACGATGAGGATAAAAGCATTACCTTTACGGGAGATATACCAGAAGGCTACAACGCACGGCTTATGCGTGGACTCATTCCGAAGCTTTTGGATGGAGCGTACCAAGCGGGAAAACAAATCGACCTTCCTCTTGACAAGGAAAGTGTCGCCATTTTGATCAGCTGTATGGGAAGGCGTATCGTTCTTGGCAACCACGCAGAAGATGAAATTATCAGTGTTTCTGAGGCTTTGCCACAACCCCACTGTCACCAAGTTGGCTTTTATTCCTATGGAGAAATCAGTCCCCGGGCCGTGACAGATATCCCAGAACTACACAATCAAACCATGACAGTGGCCTCTTTTTACGAAGATTGAAAGTTTTAATCAGAAAATTTAAGCGGCTGCGCGGCTGAGACGATCATTGATAGCAAGTCCCAAGTGATTCTTTGGAATGGGAGAGACAGCAATAGAGGTCACTCCCGTTTCAAGAGCTTTTTTGTCCAATATGTGCAGCATGGAAAAAAGATGACTTGCCGCCTCAACCAGATCACCCTGCTCACTTAGATTTAAATCTGCGTGGGGAGCATGTCCAAAACCAAGAAGAAGCTCATTATCTTTCTTCTCCGACGCATCCAGGCGTAGCAATGTGCGTGGTGCATAATGTTTTTTCATCATACCAGGTGCAAGAATAGTATCCCCCTTCGTTTGAAGAAGCGGCCTACTCATCACACTTTCAAGATCTTCTTGAGACGTTCCTCCTGGACGAAGTAGTGTGACATCATCTCCCGTACACCCAAGAATGGTGGACTCTAAACCCACCTCACATGCCCCACCCTCCAAAACGCAAAGATCAGGAAAATAGGACAACACCATCGCTTTTGATGTGGGACTGAGTTGATTGGAAATATTCGCACTGGGCGCTGCCAGAGGTTTTCCATAAGCTTTCAAAAACTCTCGTGCCAGTGCGTGACCTGGGATACGCAATGCAATTGTATCCATACCCGCACTCACCAAAAGGTCTGCGGGACAATTTTTTGTTCGTGGCACAACAAGTGTAAGTGGCCCCGGCCAAAAGGATTTTGCAAGTTTTAGGGCCATATCACTCAGCACTCCGTATTCTTGAAGTTGTTCAATGGAGTATCCATGCACAATAAGGGGGTTGAATTGTGGTCTGTTCTTAAGGGCATAAATCTTGGCAAGCGCCATAGATTGTGTCGCATCCCCTGCCAGTCCGTAAACGGTTTCTGTGGGAAGACCGATGACACCCCCTTGGGCTAAAATGTTGAGCGCTTCTTGAAAGGACATAAATTGGATAGAGATTCGTTTTTATTTTATATAAGCAACGAATCCAGAATTTTCAAAATTATCTTTTCCATATGTAAGGGGATGCTCGTCAAATGTCAAAATCTTCCCACCTGCTGCATTTAAAAGTGCATGCCCTGCAGCCGTATCCCACTCAAAACTCCGCCTGGACCTGTACCAAATTTCTGCCTCCCCCTGAAGGAGGGTAAAAAACTTTAAAGAACTCTTTACGGTGATATGTTCATACCCTTCGAGGGCACTTTTTTGACAGAATTTTTGGAGCGTTTCTGTTTCCTCCAGTCGTGAGCCAAGAACGATTCTTTGCTTCGATGGCAAAGCTTGATAAGGGAGTAGATTGTCCCGCTTTCCCAAAAGGATTGTGTTCTCATATCCCACATAAAGTGTTTGAGAAGGTGGATGATAAATCACCCCCATCACAGGGTTGCCTTCGAGAATCAATCCGATATTCACGGTAAATTCTTCTTTTCCCCGCATAAACTGGTGAGTTCCATCGAGGGGATCCACGCACCAAAAACATCCATTCAACGTTTGAGGGTGAGGATTCTCCCTTTCTTCACACACAACGGGAATATCGGGTGTCATTTTGCTGAGTGCCTCATAAATGATACGGCTCGCTCCCTTGTCGGCGTTAGTAACAACGGACCCATCCTTTTTAACTTCTTTGATCAGGTCATGTTTGAAAAGACGCATCATCGAGTCCCCCGCATCAAGTGCAGTTTGAACAAGACTGGGGTGAAGGGACTCAAAGTTCATGGAATCATCATTTAAAAGGGTGAAATTTTCTTAATAATACGCGGAGCAAGGGGTTCTGTCATGTTATCCGTCAAATCACCACGTCCTCTATATCCGATTCTAAGCTGGGCAATTTTTGGCATCGTGATGGTATTTGACGAGCTAATATCTTCACGCCGTATGATACCTGTCACATAAATTTCACGCACTTCATTCACAAGACCAATCTCCTGGCGCCCATCAATGACCATCGCTCCATTAGGCAACATCTGAATCACAGTGGCCGCCACCGTTACATTCATCTTGTCTTTGACAGAGTACTTGCTGCTCGCTGAAAAGCTTGGGTTACTGTTCAAATCCAAGATATTCGGCAACCCTAAACGTTTCGGTGTACGGGTCTGTAGACCATAAATATTATTAACCACAGAACTTTGTGTTGAGCTTTGGCTAATGGTAGGTGTCATTTCCATCTCTTGATTTTGGTTCAATGTCACAAGAACGGTCACAATATCTCCAACCTTACTCGCGCGCTGATCCTTGAAAAAGGCCTTGGATCCCGTTTGCCAAAGTGAATTTCCATCTGCATTAGGTTCTGGAAGCGGATCTGGCATTGGCATACTCACCGGTTGATAGGTCCCCACCAATGTCGGATCCTGTATTTGACTCAAACCAGGAGGCTCATCAATCGTTGCGAGTTTTTCCGCAAGCTTACATCCCGTAAGAGAAAGTGCACACGCAAGAAGAGTTATCGTTTTCATAGACTCATCTCCATTCCTTTGATAAGAGCGGTATCTGCATCAATCACAACAGCGTCGACAAGTTTCTTTTGCTGCTTATGGGAGGTAGTATTCCTTTGAATCTCAAGGGGTACGCGCTCTCCTACGGCTCCATCTTTCAATACTTTTCCCTTTGTCGTGAGTGTCATAGTTTGGGATTTATAGACAATCGTCAAAATATCCCCCGTTTTCACAACTTTGGGTGTCATCAAACTATCCATTTTGATCGGTGTAAGAGCCGTTTGAATATGTTCCTTTGGTGCCTTTCCAACCAAAGAAGATGCCTGCAAAACAACACCATGAGGGAGTTTGGATGCAGAGATTTTTTGCATCACAATATCTTCGGCACGTATGGGAGAAGCCTTGGAAAGAGCGATACGCAAGGTTGGAACTTCCACCAGAAAATCTACTTTCCCAGAAAGAGGATGACTAACATGCTCAACAGAAAATTGAATGCGTCCACCACCAAGATTTTGGTAATCGGTAATTTTTACTCCTATGGGCAGTTTTTGGACTCTGTCGGGATGATCCCAAATCACCTTGGCTTCTTGGCCTGGAAAATCCTGAGCAACATAAGCATGGACATCCTCTTCAAAACCAGCATAGACAACACTTATACCAAGTATAAAAAATAATCCTATGACAAGAGCTTTAAAATTTATCTGCATCATGACTTAAGCTCCGATCCTTGAATCTTGTTCCCAAATCGCTGTTGCTGTGTTGAGGACTTTTGTCAAAAAGTTATAGTGCTTCTCGATACGCATAAGCTCAATCACATCCTCGAGGGTATTACTGTTGGAAGCTTCCCTATACCCTTGCTTAATTTTTCCACGCTTTGATGTGCCCGGTTGCCCCGTATCAGCCGTACCGGATGCTTCCGTTTCCTGAAACATAGAATCTCCGATGGCAGAAAGCCCTGAGGGGTTAAAAAAGGTTGATATCTCCAATTGACCAATTTGTGTCATGGTCGCTTCACCATTTTGCTGAACATAAACGGTGCCATCCTCAGCAATCTTTACCCCCGTTGTTCCTTGAGGAAAAGTAATACCTGGAGAAACAGTAAAGCCACCCGGCTGTGTCACAAGTTGCCCAGTCGCATTCACAATAAAAACACCGGCACGTGTATAAGCAATGGTCCCATCCGGCATCGTAATTTTAAAAAATCCATCACCATTGATGGCAAGATCAAGAGCATTATCTGTTTTAACCAAATCACCCTGATTAAAGTTTCTATTGACCGCAGCAACCTTAACACCCAAACCAATTTCAATACCCGAGGGATTTTTTGTACCCGCCGTTGACGTGTCTGCCCCCGCAGGATCAAGACGGCTATAAGGAAGATCTGATCCAATAAGATAGGCTTTTTTATAGCCCGTCACCCCTGTTGCTGCAAGGTTTTGGGATGCCGTAGCAAGGGCTGTCGTATAGTATCCAAGACCCGTTTGTGCAATGTGTAGGGCGCGATCAACGCTTACTGTTGCCATGCTTATTCTCCTTAGTTAATACGCAAGTTGATGGTTTGCGTCATCAATTCATCATTAGTTTCCGTAACTCTTTGGTGATGCTCGTAATTTTTCATCAAGCGCATCAGGCTTACGGATTCCTTCATGGAGTTTGTATTGGACATTTCAACAGAACCTTGCATCACCTGGACTTGAGTTGCGGGCAAAGCTTCTTGGTCTGTCTTATATCGTCCAGCCCCCACATCTTCCATAGCTTCTTGTTGATTATCAAATATCACCAATTCAAACTTCGTCACATCTTCTGGAACATCATTTTCATTGATCCCCACAATTGTGCCGTTTTTTTGAACGATAAATTTTTTATACGCGCCGAGGTTTATAGTCCCACCTTGGCCTAAAACAGGATATCCTTCGTGGGTAACAAGCTCACCCTTTTCATTCAGGCGAAATCGACCATCCCGGGTGTATTGCTTCTGATCTCCCACCTGAAGAGCAAAATATCCCTGACCAATAATTGAAAAATCCACAGGATTTCCTGTTTCTTTAAGCGCTCCTTGAGAAAGATCCCGCAACAACAGTCCCGATTGCACATAGGAAATAGGTTGGGACAATGCATTTTTCTGGGGGCTCGCCACAGCAGCTTCAACACCCACCTGCATCAATGCTTTATAACCTACGGTGTCGCTATTGCTCAGATTTTGTGCTGTGACATTTATTTGTTGGACAACAAGTTCTTTTGCAGAAAGCATAACAGTTGTGGAACTTTGGATCGTCCCTGTAGGGTAAATTGTGGAAACTGCCATATCGATCAGCTATGAAAAATTTTTTCTAATCTCAACAGTGCAATTTCTGTGCCAGCCTGCAAAAAATGAGATGAATTGACGCATCTTCAGCAATTTCACCTATAAACAGGGCGGGCACGGGCGTATGATGGCAGCATAATTGATTTAATTGGAAGATCACTACATGCAACCTGCGATTCAAAATTCTCTTCTTTCTCAACAAGAGCGTGCATCTCTGTGGTTCGAAGAACTGCGCATGCAAATTGTCAGATCTCTTGAAGCGTTGGAGAAAGAGTGTACCCTTCACCAAGACATTCCCCCTGCAACATTTACCCTCACCCCCTGGGACCGAGAACAAGAGGGGAAGACGGGAAACTTCGGTGGCGGGATCATGGGCGTGCTTCGAAATGGTCGTGTTTTTGAAAAAGCGGGTGTTAATGTATCCACTGTCCATGGGCAATTCTCAGAAAAATTTGCAAAAGAAATCCCGGGATGCAGCGAAAACCCCGATTTTTGGGCCAGTGGTATTTCCCTCGTCATTCACCCCCGCAACCCTTATGTTCCGATCGTTCACATGAACACACGCTTTATTGTGACACAAAAGGCCTGGTTTGGTGGTGGGATGGACCTCACGCCTGCCATTCCTTTTGAAGAAGATACGGAAGCATTCCATAACGCATGCAAAAAAGCCTGTGATCCCTTTGACAAGGACTATTACCCCAAATTCAAAGCATGGTGTGATGAATATTTCTACCTTCCCCACAGGCAAGAACCCCGGGGTATTGGTGGCATTTTTTATGACTACCTTGAGGGGGATTTTGATTCTCTCTTTGCCTTTACACAAAGTGTGGGATCGGCACTCCGTGATGTTTATCCAGAAATTGTAAAAAGGCGTTTTGAAACATTTTATGGCAGCGCAGAAAAAGAGATTCAGCTTAAGAAAAGAGGAAGGTACACGGAATTTAATCTTATCTATGATCGTGGAACCCATTTTGGACTTAAAACAGGTGGTAATATTGAGGCCATTCTCATGTCGCTCCCCCCTGTTGCAACGTGGCCCTAAGTTCACATTGAGAAATAGCTGTTCACATTTTGAAATATAGGAATTCTTGCCACTTTGGCAAAGTGGCCCTTATATTCAGCATAGATTATTCTTCTATTCGATGCCCTATGACTCAGCACGCCGAAAAACTTCACACGCCCTCCAAAATTGATTTTATTGATCTTAAGGCGCAACAGCGTCGTATTCGCGATCGTATCGATGCACGGATTCAGACTGTACTTGATCATGGTGCGTATATTATGGGCCCCGAAGTTTTCGAGTTGGAAGAAAAGCTTTCCGCATTTTGTGGCGCCAAACATACACTCTCCTGCGCCAATGGAACGGATGCTCTCGGACTTGTCCTCATGGCAAAAGGCATCAAAAAGGGAGACGCAGTTTTTGTTCCCACCTTTACCTTTGCCGCCACCGCAGAAGTTGTCGCATGGATGGATGCAACGCCCGTCTTTATTGATATTGATGCACAAACATTTAATATGTGCCCTGAAAGCCTTGAAAAGGGCATCGAAAAAGCAAAATCCCTGAATCTTTTGCCAAAGGCAATTATCCCGGTGGATCTTTTCGGCCTTCCCGCAGATTTTGATAGAATTGAAGCCATTGCAAAGAAACATAATCTTTGGATTTTAGATGACGCCGCCCAAGGTTTTGGAGCCACCTACAAAGGACGTAACATCGGCACCTTTGGCGAAGCCACCACCACAAGCTTTTTTCCCGCAAAACCCCTTGGATGTTACGGTGATGGCGGCGCTGTATTTACCGACAACGATGAACTAATCGATATCCTTCAAAGTCTTCGTATTCACGGCAAGGGAACGGATAAATACGACAATATTCGTATCGGGATGAATGGACGCATGGACACCATCCAAGCCGCTATTCTTATTGAAAAACTTGAAATCTTTCCCGAAGAAATCACCCTACGCAATCATGTAGCTCATTATTATAACGCCGGGCTAAAGGATGTGGTGGGTGTTCCCGTTATACCAGAAGGTCTGACTTCCACATGGGCTCAGTACACACTCACACTCCCCGAAGGTGTGAATAGAGACACTGTTTTATCCTCGCTAAAGGATCGCCACATTCCAACGGCGATTTATTATCCAACCCCTCTGCATCAACAAACCGCTTACAAACACTACCCCAGTGCCACAGAAACCTTAGCCAACACAGAAGCTTTGGCACCACGTGTCTTTAGCATTCCTATGCACCCTTATCTCACGCAGGATGATCAAGATTACATTATTGAGGGTGTTATTCAGGCCGTTAAAAACAATAGGTAAGAGGAAGCTAATCAACTATATCTTTCCCTAACTCTCCATCAAGTTGGGCCTGGATTGTCTCAAGTTGACGACGTTTTTGGTTATATACAACATCATCCGTGCTTGCATGGTTGTGGGTTAGTTTATAGGCGTCATAACCCTCGGACCATGACTTCGTCCGCTTTTCATCTTTCTTTTCGCCCCGTGTCGCAGCATCAAAACCGGCAAGCCATTCTTCAATAGCTTTTTTTTCTTCTACCATCTGATGACGCGTGTTTTCTTCTCTCATATCGGAGTTGGCCACAATCGCCGTCACGATCATAAAAAAAGCAAGAAAAAGTGGGATATATCGCATGTTTTCTTCTCCTTATCACTCTCTATGAGTGTATGACGGAGTCACTTAAGATTTTGTTAAAGGTAAAAAAAAATCTCCTAAGAGCCTAAATCCCCGAGGGATTAAGAAAAATTTCAGTTGTGAAACATCCACCCTATAGAGCAATGCTAGCTCAACAAAGAAAATGTTACTTCTAGAGCCTATCTCTAATGCATATTCCCATCATCTTTTTCTGGCACCCGTTCCTTGTATTTTTTCTCAAGGTCAATAGCAACCCTTGCTAAAAATTCGGACCACTGTTTTTCATGGGCTGTAATCCTTCGTGAAGCTTCTCTCGATCTATGTTTGCCCGTGAGATCGATGCATTTTGAACATAACTGCAGAAGCTCTCTAAACAAGGGTGTGGACAAAAATCCATCATCTCCCGCAAGTGACCTGAACTCAAAAATAAGATCGGGGAACTTATCTCCAATAATCTTTTTTCCGGATGTACATTTATCCGAAAAAGGAATGCGACTTTTTAGAACTCCCTGCATTTCTCCAACATCCTGTATGCGCTGTTGAAGATAAGTCGGTGAAAAAGAAGATGCGGGTTCCTCACCTCCATCAAACCAATCCGCGTAGCGATCATAAGGATCCGCAGAAAACGTTTTCGTCAAACATAGGCAAAGCATCAAAAGTATCTTGCGCATATAAAAAACCTTCCTTTTGTGGCAGAATGCATATTTAAGCGTTCCACAAAATATATCATAGGGTCATGCAAAAAATTTCACCTTCCCGTATTCATGCACTCAATTCCGGAGAAACGGAAGCAAAAAACCTTATGGAAGCTCTTGCATTGGACATGGGTGCCTTGTGGGAAAATGTGTTTAAGCAATACCCTGTGGCAAAAAATCTCCCCCAAAGTTTTACTCAAAAAATGAACCTTTTCGGGAAAGAGCTCTCAAACCACCTTGACCTCTCTGGGATCCAAAAACTTTCCAAACATACAAGTGATACCGTGCGAGGTTGGGCGTGTTATGCCTTATTTCACAAGAATCTCTCCCTTGAAGAGTCCCTCACCTCCATCAAACCCTTTGCTAATGATACAAACTCTGGTGTTCGAGAGTGGGCATGGCTCGCCCTTCGTCCCATAATCGCCCATGATATTGATCAATCCCTTGACCTTTTGACACCTTGGGCAAGATCTGACGTACCTAACCTCCGTCGTTTCGCCAGTGAAGCCACGCGGCCCCGTGGGGTTTGGTGCATGCATATCGCCGCCCTGAGGGAATCCCCTCAAAAGGGTGAAGCCCTTCTCAGCCTTATGAAACAAGACCCTCATAAGTATGTCCAAAATTCTGTGGCCAACTGGTTGAATGATGCAAGCAAGGATCATCCCGCATGGGTTATCAATCTGTGCCGTTCATGGAGTAACGCTCACCCCACATGCCCTCATACACAAAAAATTATCAAACGCGCCCAGCGTACACTCATAAAAAAGGGACTTTTATGAAGTGGGTTCATCATAGAGAGCTCATGCCCTATCCCGAAACTCAAGCAGCCATGCA
>JBDHTO010000019.1:0-15603 GCA_039808665.1 Alphaproteobacteria bacterium
GAGATGGTGGAAACGGCAACAATTTTAAACCAAGCTACAGAACGATCCCTGATCATCCTTGATGAGCTTGGCAGAGGAACATCTACCTATGATGGTCTCTCCCTTGCATGGGCTGTCACGGAGTCTCTTGAAACCTTGGGTGCGAGGACACTTTTTGCGACACATTATTTTGAGCTCACAGAATTAAGCAAGACGCTCAAATCCCTTGAAAATATGCGTCTTATCACAAAAGAGTGGGAAGGAAAAATCCACTTTCTCCATAAAGTTGAACCGGGAGCCGCGAATCGCTCTTACGGCCTTCATGTTGCCACACTTGCAGGGATTCCAAAAAAAATTATCACGCGTGCCGAAGAAATTCTCCTTGAACTTGAAAAGCAGCCTTCCCATATGAAGGATGAGCGCCTCCAGCTCAGTTTACCGCTTGCTCGGCCTTCTACATCCGAACAAGAAAAACGAGCTGATGATATTTCAAAGGCTATTTTAGCGATTGATGTTGATCATTTAACTCCTCTGCAGGCGCTCACCCAAATCTCTGAGTGGAAAAAGCGCCTTAAACATGACCATTAAATACTTTTCTTTCGTTATCTTTTTTATGTGTGGACACACCTTTGCCATGATGAGTGATGGCGCCCATGACATGAAAGACTACGTCAACCTTGCAAAAAGCGATCCCTCCTTTAATGCTGTGGGGCAAATTTATGACCAATCCACAGGTGCCATGCAAACATGCGTTCTCATCCGTCAAAACACTGTGCTCACGGCGGCACACGGTGTTATTCACAATAAAAATCCCGAAAAAATCACGGTGACTTTTGATATCGATGAGAATCGCGCTTCTTACCGAGGGATCTCTGTTGATATCGATCCGCGCTATCTCAACTCCCCTCATGAGATGATTGATTTTGCACTTATCACTCTTGAAAAGGATGTCGAAGGCATTACCCCGGTCATTCTCCAAGATGAAATCAATGGCACACTTGAGGGACGCGAAATTCTCTGTGTGACTTATGGAAACAAAGATATCGATCCGATGTTTAAGGTCAAAAGACGAGCCTTCTACCTTCCGGAAATATCCACCTATTACTACCCCACAAACACCCCTGATTTTAGTGAATCTGTCGCACTCTCTTCACTTTTCATTGCTCCTCAAAAAAATTTCCGCGGCCCGGAACCCTCAATCTTTGAAAAGATTTTGGGATTTTTCTTTGGACGCAAACAGTTATCTGATGACGATGAAGAATTTTTAGAAGCTGAGATCTATCAACGTTTGGACGAGGGTTATGCCACATGGGAAAAAATGGGAAAACCACCTTTTGCCCTCGCGTTACCCGGAAGCAGCGGCGCTCCTGTTTTTATCAAGCACAAAAATTCTTGGGTCTTACTCGGGATGATCACCAGTTTTGCGCATCTTGCATCACCACTTTTTGAGGTGCATACAGATAAAAATTTGGCGGATCTTATCCTCTCAACCCCACGTGAAACCCTTTATGGTCATTTTCAAACGGTGTTCACAACCCTTTATAAAAAATCACTGAGACAGGGGAAAGAGGTTTACACTCTTGATAAGACCATCTTAGAAAAATCTAGGTAACCTAGATAACCTCAAGTAGTGATACCTCAGCAGATCCGGGAAGAAGTGGCTTTTGTTGATTTTGGTGATAGGCCCAACCACTCATGACAAGAATGTCGAGTGTTACAACAAGCTGTCCACATGCATTGCTGTACTTTTTACGGTAAATGGTTTCCGCCCTGTTCATAAGGGATTTTGAAAATTTCCCCTTCACCCACATAGGATTGTTTTGACCACTTTTTTGAATATCCTTCAAAAGGGTTTTCAGATCAGGGTAATACAATGTCACACGTTCACGGTCCACAACGGGAAGCTGAAATCCAGCACGTTGCAGAAGCATTCCCGCTTCTTGGGGGGATAAAAGTGGCGCTATATAAGGCGAAGCCCCACCACACAAATCAATTTCCGCCTGCATCAAACATGTCTTCAACTCAACAAGACTCTCCCCTCCAAAAAAAATCCCCATAAATAAACCATCCGGTCGGAGAGTCCTCATAATTTGGCCCAAAACACCCGGCATATCATTGATATAGTGAAGTAAAAAACTGTGAAAAATCAGATCGGCACTTTGCTCTTGCAGGGGCAAAATTTCAAAGTGCGTATGATGCGGGGTAAGAAAAAGGGAATTTTCAAAAATCCTCTCTCCACAGGATATTTCTACGATATTTTTGAAATCCCTTTTAATCAAGGAAAGCCGAAAAGAAACAATACCCCTTAACCATTTTTCCATCTCCTGAGAGAGAGAGGGACCCCTCCTCTGCATATTCTTTCTGAGTTTATCTTCGGAGAAAAGAACATGCATGGGGTCGATTAAGCCTTCTTTGCCTCTTTTTCCCTTGGTACCGCAAGAATGGGCTTTCGAATACGCGGCGTCAAATAGGTATAAACAGCGGGAAGGACGTAAAGCGTAAAGATTGTTCCAACCATCATTCCACCCACAATAACCCAACCAAGCTGACGACGGCTTTCAGAGCCCGCACCTGTGGCAAGAGCGAGGGGAATCGCACCCAAGACCATCGCAAAGGTTGTCATCAAAATCGGACGTAAACGCATTTTTGAAGCATTGGAGATAGCCGTCAAAATATCCTCACCCTCATCACGACGCTTGTTCGCAAAATCCACCATCATAATACCGTGCTTTGTAATCAAACCAATCAGTGTGACAAGACCAATATTACTATAAATGTTCAAGCTTCCCTTGCTGATCAAGGCAAGGGTAATGACCGCCCCTGAAAGGGATAAGGGCACCGAGAGCATGATAATAAAAGGATCAACCCAACTTTCAAATTGTGCCGCCATAATTAGGAAGATAAAGGCAAGCGCGAGTCCGAAAATCAATACCATGGTATTGCTTTCCTTGAGATAGCGCTGCGTCTCCCCAGAAAAGTCCATTTTTGTATCCTGAGGCAGAACCTCTTTTGAGAGTTCCTTTACCCGTTGAACACCTTCACCCAAAAGAACGTCCTTTTTAAGGACAACACGGATGGTAATAGAACGTTGGCGATTGCTGTGATAAATCTCCACAGGCCCTGAGCGTGCGCGCACATTCACAAGCTCAGACAACGGAACAAGTGTTCCCTGTTTATCCCCGGCCTTCACAAAGAGATTGGTAATATCATAAGGACTTTGGCGTGCTTTATCCTCGACTTCAATCTTTACATCATAGAGTTTTTGATCCTTTTTAAAGGTAGATGCTTTTTGCCCACGAATAAGCATATCAATCATTTCTGCAATGGTTGCAGGCTCGATATTCAGGGAGGATACCTTGTCACGAAGGAGCGTCACGGTATAATCCTGAGTATCCCCACGAATGCCCGATGTCACCATCTCAGCAATTTGTGAACGATAAATGGATTGAATCATCTGATCCGCGATCTGCTTGAGCTCACGGTATGGTTTATTGGCCAAAATCACAAATTCCACAACGTTAGCTTTTTCACCACTCCCACCGCCTCCACCTGCATCAAGACGTCCTTCGATACCCGTAAGCTTCCCAAGATATTTTTGAATCTCGTCCGCAATCTCATCCGTTGATTTCTTACGATCCGCTTTAAGGTGAACGCTCACATCATAGGTAGGGTTATTGATCTGAGAAACACGACGTTCAACATCCTCAAACGTTGCAAGAAACTCATCTAACTTAGAGACATACCTGTCCGTATATTCCAACGTTGCCGATTGAGGTGCCTGACCTTCAATAAAGAGGGATCCTTGATCTTCTTTTGGAAAATATTCTTTGGGAAGCATCATATAGATCACAAGACCAAGAACGGCAAATCCCGCACCATAGGATACAGCTTTAAGACGGTTTTTAAGAACAAGAGAAAGGGTTTTTTCGTATTTTTCCTCAATCCAATCAAGCCACACATCGCTCAAAAATGTGTACTTAAACCACGCAACAAGGGTGCCATCCTTGCCAGGTTTTTTCTTAGGAATATCATGTTTGTGATCCTTGAGCATGCGTGCACACATCATGGGAGAAAGAGTAAGCGCTGCAAAACCAGAAACAATCACCGCTCCCGCAAGGGTCAGAGAAAACTCTGTAAATAGTTTACCGATATTCCCTTGAGCCAAAGAAATAGGCGCATACACAGCAGCAAGAGTAAGTGTCATAGCCACAACCGCAAAACTGATTTCCTTTACGGCCTTGAATGCAGCATTGATGGGTTTCATCCCCTCTTCCATGTGCCTATACACGTTTTCCAAAATCACAATTGCATCGTCAACCACAAGCCCCACCGCCAAGACAAGTGCCATAAGGGTAAGGGTATTAATACTGAACCCAAGAGCGTACATCACCAAAAGGGCACCAATCAAAGAAACCGGGATCGTAATAAGCGGAATGATGGAGGCGCGAAGCGATCTTAAAAAAGCAAAGACAACAAAAATAACAAGGATGGTGGCTTCAAAAATTGTCTTATACACTTCGTCCAATGAGCGTTTAATATAGGTTGTGCGGTTTGCACCCATACTAATTTTCATATTTTCAGGAAGAGTTTCAGTAACCTTAGCAATCCATTTTGTCACATCATCAGACACCTGAAGCGGGTTTGCGAGTGATTGCTTGACGATACCAATACTGACGCCTTCTTTTCCGTTAAAGCGCGTTCGTGTCTTATAGTCATCGGCGGTAACCTTTGCGTATCCTACATCACGTATACGCACCAAGTGTCCCTCACGCTCTGCAACAACAAGCTCTCCAAACTCCTCCGGAGTTTCAAGGTTCGCAATCGTTGTCACAAGATACTCGCGATCCTTTGAAATAAGTTTACCCGCGGGTTTTTCAATGTTATTACGACGAATCGCCATTTTAACATCGTGGGCCGTCACGTTGTAAGCCGCCATTTTGACAGGGTCCAGATAAATATGCATGGTATACTGCCCCGCACCAAGGACATCTACACGCGCAACGCCGGGGATAGATTCAATATCCTTTTGAAGGTCCCTAATTGCATAGTCAGCAAGCTCACTCGGAGGGATATTCTCACTGGTCAGTGCAATTGTGATAATGGCTTTTTCTTCAGCCTTTGATTGGGTCAAAATAGGTTTTGTCGCTTCATCCGGAATTTTATCCGCAAACTTAGCAAGACGATCACGAATGTTGTTCGTTGCACTCTCCATACTATAGCCTGCAATAAACTCAAGCGTAACTTTACTCTCTTCAACAGCGCTGCTAGATGTCACATTTTCAACGCCCTCAATACCTGCAAGTGCTTCTTCAACGACTTTTGTAATTTGAGACTCAACAATCTCAGGTCCTGCACCTGGGAGTGTTGTTTCAACCGTAACATAGGGTCGCTCAATCTTTGGATATTGAAGAAGGGGAAGACGACTCCCCCCAATAAGCCCCACAATCACAAGGATAAACGTCATTACCCATGCAAGAATCGGTCGCTGAATACAAACTTCGGATATTTTCATCGTACTACTCTTTAAGCGTTACTCCTCTGAAGGCTCTTCAGAGGTTTCGTCTTTTTTGTCTGCATCCTTTTTGTCTGCATCTTTTTTGTCTTTTGGTTTTTCGGTGCCATCTTCATTCAGATTAACAACCTTCACCGTTGTTCCTTCTCCAATACGAAGCTGCCCTGCGGTCACAACTAGCTCACCCCCAGCAAGTCCGGCAGAAACCTCAATCATGTCACTTTCTTTTGATCCCACAAGGATACGCTTACGGCTTACCTTACTTTTGTTAATAATCCAGACGTATTCAATTTCACCTTCACGCTCAAGGGCGGCCTCTGGAATCAAAATGGCATCACCCTTTTCGCCTGTGATCAAGCTAATATTCGCAAAAAGTCCACCACGAAGGAGTTTCTTAGGATTAGGCACAGAAGCACGTATCGCAATACTGTGGCTTGCCGGATCAACCTTTGCGTCAATAGCCTCAACCGTTGCCGAGAAAATCTGATCCGGGAATCCATCAAGCTTAATTTCCACAACCTGACCAACGCCCACATCATGAAGATTTCTTTCTGGAATTTTAAAGTCAACCTTCATAGGGTTATTGTCCACAATCGTTACAAGCTCCTGGCCTGCTTGCGTATACGCACCCACACTCAGGCTTGTAATACCCACTGTTCCATCAAAAGGCGCAATGATTTGTGTTTTTGCCACTCGGGATTTTGCTGTCTCAACCTTCGCCTCAGCAACCGCAAAAGCTGCTTTTGCTTCATCAAACTTTTTTGTCGACTCAAAGTTGCTTTTTTTCAAAGTTTCACTTCTTTTGAGATCCGCTTCACGAAGAATAAACTGAGCCTCAGCATCCTTGAGTTCAGCTTTGGCATCTGCATCATCAAATTGAATGAGAACATCGCCTTTTTTGACATCCGTTCCCTCACGAAAGTTAATTTCTGTGATTCGGCCATTGATTTCGGATTTTAGGGTCACGATATCATTCGGCCTGAGATTACCAACGGTTGCAATACGTTTGGTAATAGAGCCCACCTTAGCTTGGGCAGCTTCAACGTTGACTGTCTTAAACTTCCGCGCAAAAGCCCCCCCTGAGCCAGAATCCAGTACATAGGAGCAGGTATTGAAAAGAAGCAATCCACCAATTTTAATCACAACCCACAGAGCCACAAGTCCAACAAAGGCACCTGAAGCAACGATAAGTGACTGCTTGTGTCGTGGTTGATTTTTAAAATCCAAGGACAGAATAAAACGCTCTGTCGCACGGTAATATCGCGCAACAAAAGCCGCGATCTTTTTGAGAAAGGAGATATCAATCTTTTTCAGACGTTTAAGTCCTTGAGTACTCCACTCCTGAAGCTTTTTAAGGATTCCCTGCATATCCATCGTTTTTATTTATCCTGCACACAACTTAGAGAATATTATATAGAAAATAAAATTAACGTTTGTCTAACAAAAACAATTAAATTTCATTTATATAGTTCAAAAGGTCAATCATACGGCATGAAAACCCCCATTCGTTATCATACCAGGAAAGAATTCGACCAAAATGCTTTCCAATTACCTGCGTTTGACCCGCATCAAAAATGCTGCTGTGGGGATTGTGAATAAAATCCACAGAGACAAGAGGTTCTTCACAAACATCAAGAACCCCTTTAAGAGGACCATGGGCAGCTTTCTTCACCACTTCGTTGATACCTTCTACAGAAAGCTCTTTTGACGCGGTAAACTTGAAATCAATAAGGGATCCATCAGGCGTTGGCACACGAATCGCTGTCCCATCAAGCTTTCCCTTAAGATCAGGAAGGACAAGCCCAACCGCTTTTGCCGCACCTGTTGTTGTGGGTATCAAAGATAACGCCGCTGCACGTGCACGGTAAGGATCGCTATGGTAGGAATCTACCAACCTTTGATCCGCTGTATAGGCATGGATCGTTGTCATATATCCCGCCTCAATACCAAACGCTTCGTGCAATACTTTGGCAACGGGTGCAAGGCAGTTTGTCGTGCACGACGCATTGGAAATAATCTTCATGTCCTTCGTCAGCGTTTGATGATTCACACCCATCACAATCGTTGCATCCACATGGGTTGCCGGAGCCGAGATAATAACACGCCCCGCTCCTGCCTTAAGATGCGCAGAGGCTTTCTCTCCGTCATTAAAGCGACCCGAACACTCCAAAACAACATCAATCCCCATATTTTTCCAGGGAAGCGTTTCTGGGTTAGGCTCTTTTACAACTTTAATGGTATGGGCTTTGCCCCCTTGAACTTGCACAACAAGACTATCGTTTTCCACACGCACATCACCTTGAAATCGACCATGCACGGAATCGTATTTAAAAAGGTGCGCATTCACATCAATAGGCGCCAAATCATTAATGGCGACAACCTCTACTTTTCCCTGCGCCCTTTCTAAAAAAGCCCTAAGGACCATACGCCCGATACGACCAAATCCGTTTATTGCAACTTTCATTGTGTGAAGAGACTCTTATGACATTCTAATCTAGACTCACACTAGGAGATTCTTGAAAAAACATCAATGATTAGTTCCTGCACAACCGCTCTTCTGCCTATATTAATAAGGGAAGAAGAGAAATAATTGATCATGCATCGCCCCATTCAAATCAAAAACCTTGAGTTATCATTTCCCCATAAGACCTGCTTTGAAAATTTCAATGCACAAATTCCCTATCGCAGTCGTATCGCTATCATCGGCAGAAATGGCAGCGGAAAATCGACGCTCCTCAAAATGATTGCTGGCACATGGAAACCCTCAGGAGGCTCCATCCTATACGACAAGGACATTGTGATTGGGTATGTTCATCAAGTTATTGAAGACCATACAAATTTAAGCGGTAGCGAACGCTTTAATCGCGCCGTAACAAATGCCCTCAGCCTTCATCCAAACGTTCTGCTCCTGGATGAGCCAACAAATCATTTGGATCACCACAATCGAAAAAGCCTGATGAGGATGCTACATAATTATCCCGGCACACTAATTATTGTCTCTCATGACACAGAATTGTTACGCAACAATGTGGATACTCTTTGGCACATTGATCACGGAAAGATTCACATATTTTCTGGAACTTACGATGATTATATCAGCGAAATCAAACTGAAGCGCGCTTCTATTGAAGCTGAGTTAGCGATTTTAACACGTCAAAAAAAGGACATGCATCAAAAGCTCATGCAGGAGCAGCACCGCGCAGCAAAAAGTAAACGTAAGGGAGAAAAAAGCATCGATCAACGCAAATGGCCCACTATTGTGAGCAAAAACAAAGCTCTCCGCGCGGAGGAAACTTCCGGACGCAAGAAGTCTGATATTGATCAACAAAAATCCGACTTAACCGAAAGACTTCAAAATCTTAGAATTCCTGAAATCATCATCCCAAAATTTTCTATTGAGAGTGCGGATATCAGAGCACAAACACTTATACAAATATCCTCTGGCTCCATTGGATACTCTACAAATCACGCCATTTTATCCCGCATCAATCTCAGTCTTTACGGCACAGAACATATCGCTATTATCGGCGATAACGGAAGCGGCAAATCAACACTTTTCAAAGCCCTCCTTGGAGATAAAAACGTCCACAAAACAGGGGATTGGCATATTATAAAATCCAGTGATATCGGTTATCTCGATCAGCATTATGGCACGCTTGATCCCCTCAAAACTGTGTTTGAGACAATATCAACACTTGCGCCCCACTGGTCACACTATGAAATCAGACGTCATTTAAATGATTTTTTGTTCCGCAAAAATGAGGAAATCTCCCCTCTCACTTGCACACTTTCAGGCGGAGAAAAAGCCAGACTCAGCCTGGCACAAATTGCAGCTAAATCCCCAAAAATTTTAATTCTTGATGAAATCACAAACAATCTCGATCTAGAAACCCGAGAACATGTCATCCAGGTTTTGAAGGCCTTCCCAGGAGCTATGATGATCGCCTCACATGATATAGATTTTTTAGAGGATATCGGGATTGATAATTTTGTGGATGTTGCACAATTTAGTTAGATCCACCACACCATCATTCGCCATAAAGCGATGCAAATCATTCATCGAGCATCAAAAATCCAGACTTCCCTATTTTCGTCACGATCGCTATACTGCACCCAAAATACACCTTATAAAGAATGAATCATGAAGTTTTTCCTTGATACCGCAGATGTAGAGAGTATAAAAAAACTTTCGAAAACAGGTTTTGTAGATGGCATCACAACGAATCCATCCCTTGTTCTTGCGAGTGGTCGCAACTTCACAGATTGCATCAAAGAAATATGTGACATCGTAGATGGACCCGTCAGCGCCGAAGTTATTGCAACGGAAAGCAGCGAGATGATCAAAGAGGGACTTCACCTTTCAAAAATTTCAAAAAATGTCGTGGTGAAGGTTCCCCTGACACAAGATGGCCTTGTAGCATGTCGCGCCTTCAGAAGTGAGGGAATCGGCGTTAACGTCACCCTTTGCTTTAGCGCATCGCAAGCTCTCCTTGCGGCAAAAGCTGGTGCAACATTTATCTCTCCTTTTGTGGGAAGACTTGATGATATCTCAGAAGATGGCATCAGCCTTATTGAGGATATCGCCGGGATTTATAATGCTTATCCAGAGTTCAACACACAAATTCTTGCCGCGTCCATCCGACATCCACTTCATGTTATTCAGGCTGCACGCATCGGATGTGATGCTGCGACAATTCCACCAAAGATATTTGAACAACTCTTTAAACATCCTTTGACGGACAAGGGGCTAGAAGGATTTATCCAAGATTGGTCCAAAACCGGACAAAAAATCATCTAGGGTAAGTCTATTCATAGATTGCCAAGGAAAATTAAGCGCTTTTTGGTCCAGAGTTTGGGTCCCATGGCTCGTAAGGCGTGAAGTTTTTGGCCTTTCCTGAGCGCGCAAAACCAGAAGGTTTATAAGCCAGCACCGTTCCCGTGGCATTTGGTTTATGGGGTTTCTGCCAAGATTTTTTTCCCCCATTTTCGGGAGGTGTATCGTTTGTATGATGCAGCCATCCATGCCACTCAGAGGGAACCTTGGACGCCTCTGCGATACCACGGTAAATAACCCATCTTCTTGACTTTTCACCCTGAGGTGATTTGCGATCTTCGTAGTATGTATTGCCATAATCATCCTGACCGACACGCTTTCCACGCCACCACGTCAACAGACAGATTTGAACTCCCATAAGACTTCGCCAATTCATCATCACCTACTTATTACATAGCATTTATTTAATGCGTTACAAGACTTAATAAACAAAAAAATTAACTACCTGTTAATTTTTTTAATTCGCCTCATCAGCACAAAAATTTTTGAAGATCAAGACTTGAAAAGAGAGAGGCTCATGTGATTATTTAATACTAGATATAGTTAATTTTATATTAAAAAACACAACATGTAGGGAAAAACCCTACTCCAACAGATGGGGAATTCTATGAAAATACAACGCCATTTTACATCCACCGGCAAGGATCCGTTCTCTTCGATGACTTTTCATCAAAGGAGTAGTGAGATCAAAAACCCCGATGGGTCCGTTGTATTTTCCCTCAAGGACATTGACGTCCCCAGCACCTGGTCTCAAGTTGCAACAGACGTTATCGCTCAAAAATACTTCAGAAAAGCAGGTGTTCCCGATAAGCTTGAGCGCGTCAAAGAAGAAGGCATTCCAGAATTTCTTTGGCCAAGCAAAGCTGCAAAAGATGCAAAATTCAAAGGTGAAACATCCTCTAAACAAGTTTTTCACCGCTTAGCCGGCGCTTGGACATACTGGGGATGGAAAGAAGGCCTTTTTGACACCGAAGAAGATGCTCGGACTTATTACGATGAGATGTCTTATATGTTGGCGGCACAAATGGCGGCCCCCAATTCCCCCCAATGGTTCAATACCGGCCTTCATTGGGCTTATGGCATTGACGGCCCATCCCAAGGCCACTATTACATCGATCCAACAACGCGCGAGCTCAAAGCATCGACATCATCTTACGCACGCCCTCAACCTCATGCATGTTTTATCCAAAGCGTCTCTGACGACCTTGTCAACGAAGGCGGCATTATGGACACCTGGGTGAAAGAAGCACGCCTCTTTAAATACGGATCAGGAACAGGATCCAACTTTTCCAACATTCGTGGTGCGGGAGAGCCTCTTTCTGGTGGAGGAAAATCCTCAGGTCTTCTCAGCTTTTTAAAAATCGGAGATCGTTCAGCAGGGGCGATCAAATCCGGGGGCACCACACGCCGTGCCGCAAAAATGGTCATCGTGGATGTTGATCACCCAGATATCTTTGAGTTCGTCAAATGGAAGGTTATTGAGGAACAAAAGGTAGCCGCCCTTGTCGCGGGATCAAAACTCAATCAAAAATACCTTACGGATATTCTTGATGCTTGCTATTTGGATAGTCTTTCCTCCGAAGAAGCCAGAGATCCCAAGAAAAATAAAGCTCTTAGGGAATCCATAAAAAAAGCACGAGATGTCTTTATTCCTGAAAATTACATTCAGCGCACGATCCGCCTCGCAGAGCTTGGCATCCGAAAGCTGGATATCCAAGCCTATACAACTGATTGGGATTCAGACGCTTACCTTACCGTTTCAGGTCAAAACTCCAATAACTCTGTCCGTGTTACAGATGAGTTTTTGAATGCAGTCCTTAAGGATCAGGAGTGGAATCTTCTCGGACGTCGGGATAAAAAACCCTTCAAAACGGTTCGTGCACAAGAACTTTGGGATGAGATTGCTTTCGCTGCTTGGGCTTGCGCGGACCCTGGAATTCAATTTGACACAACGGTCAATGATTGGCATACCTGCCCCCAAAGTGGTCGTATCAACGGATCAAACCCCTGTTCCGAGTACATGTTTTTAGATGACACGGCCTGCAACCTTGCTTCCATCAACCTCGCTACATTTCTTAAAGATACGGGAGAGTTTGACACAAAGGCCTATCTTCATGCCACCCACCTTTGGACCATGACCCTTGAAATTGCCGTGTACATGGCACAGTTTCCTTCAAAGGAAATTGCTGAGCTATCCTATATTTTCCGCACAACCGGCCTTGGTTATGCCAACCTAGGCGGCCTTTTGATGGCCCTTGGCGTTCCTTATGACAGTAAAGAAGGCCGCGCCATTGGCGGTGCCATGGCCGCCATTCTCACAGGTCAAGGATATATTACATCCGCATTGATGGCCAAGGAAGTTGGCGCTTTTGAAGGATTTGAGAAAAATAAATCAGATATGCTTCGCGTCATGCGCAATCACAAACGCGCGGCCTTTGGTGAAAAACAAGGTTACGAAAAACTTCATATCAGCCCCGTTACCCTTGTTGCAAATGATTGCCCCGTCAAAGGACTTATTGAAACGGCAAAAACCTGCTGGGATGAGGCCGTCACCCTTGGAGAGAGACATGGGTACCGCAATGCACAACATTCCGTGATTGCCCCCACAGGTACCATTGGCCTGGTTATGGATTGCGACACCACGGGTATTGAACCTGACTTTGCCCTTGTCAAATTTAAAAAACTCGCAGGGGGTGGTTACTTCAAAATCATCAACCAAATGGTTCCACGTGCCCTTAAAAACCTTGGCTATACCGAAACACAAATCAAAGATATTGAGCTATATGCCACAGGTCACGCAACACTTGACAGCGCACCCGGAGTTAATTTTGACACCCTCATGAAAAAGGGATTCGATCAAAGTAATATCGATGCCTTAAAAAATGCCCTGGCCTCAGCTTTTGATATTAAATTTGTCTTTAACGTGTGGACATTGGGCGAAGAAACCTATAAACGCCTTGGTGTTAACGAAAGTGATTTCACCAATCCGGATTTTGACTTGTTGACCTTCCTCGGTTTTTCCAAGGCTGACATTGATGCCGCAAATAATTTCTGCTGTGGCACCATGACACTCGAGGGGGCCCCTCATCTTGAAGACAAACACCTTCCGGTTTTTGATTGCGCCAATCCCTGTGGTCGTATTGGAAAAAGATACCTTTCCGCAGAAAGTCACATTCACATGATGGCCGCCGTTCAACCCTTTATTTCCGGGGCAATTTCTAAAACCATCAATATGCCCAACAAAGCCACCATTGAGGATTGCAAAGAAGCCTATCTCCTCTCCTGGAGGCTTGCCCTCAAAGCCAATGCCCTCTACCGCGATGGATCCAAACTTTCGCAACCGTTGAGTGCTATCTCTTTTGAGGATATTGAAGAGTTTGAGGAAGCCCCCCAAACGGAAAAAGTCACAACCCTCGCCCACAAAATGGCGGCTCACGTCATGGATCTTGCCCGGGGTGAGCGTATCAAACTCCCCAACCGTCGTGGAGGTTATACACAAAAAGCATCCCTTGCTGGACATAAGATTTATATTCGTACGGGTGAGTATGACAATGGAACCCTTGGCGAGATTTTCATCGATATGCACAAGGAAGGTGCATCTTTCCGGTCATTGATGCATAACTTTGCCATGGCCATTTCCATTGGGTTGCAGTACGGTGTCCCCCTCGAGGAATACGTAGAAGCCTTTACCTTTACCCGGTTTGAGCCCTCAGGGTTTATCGAAGGGAATGACCGTATTAAAATGGCAACCTCTATTTTGGATTACATTTTCCGTGAACTTGCCATTAACTACCTCAATCGTGACGATCTTGCCCATGTGCAAATCAAAGAAACAGACCTCAGGCCCGACACCATTGGCGATGAGAGCAGCATTCTTGAGGAAGACACCATGGAAGAAAACTCCGATGAAGTGGCTGCAAGTAACGACAATATCGTAACGTTTCAGGGAAAAGTTGCCGCTGTCGGACAATCAAAAATGATCAGCAGCAGTGGCACTGATGCACGCTCTCAAGCAAAACTGAAGGGGTACCAAGGGGATGCGTGTGGTGATTGTGGAAACTTCACCATGGTACGCAATGGAACATGCCTTAAATGTATGACATGCGGCGCCACAAGTGGATGCTCTTGATAAATATAAGAATCTAAGAAACACAGAAAAACCCCTCCATCAAGGTGGAGGGGTTTTTTATTTTTATTCACTCGCAGAAAAAAGTGCTAACAACTTTTGAGCATGTTCTGCACCAAGACCGGGCGTCCCGTCATGATTCACACGTTTAGAAATCTCAACCAAATAGTCCTGTCCAAAGGTTGGCGTTCCACGAGCACCTTTAAAGCCAAGAGATCCCCTATTTTCATAAGCACCATCATTAAGTTTCATTTGAGCATCCTCAGCACCCAAACCGGGTGTCCCATCGGGGTTCACGCGCGCGGCAACCTTCACCAGATAATCATAAGCAGAGTTTGGTGTACCACGGTCATCCCTAAAATAATGCCTTGCCAAAGCAGCAAGAGCGTTAAGTTTCATTTGAGCATCCTCAGCACCAAATCCTGGTGTACCATCGGGATTCTTACGTGCTGCAACTCCCTCCAGATAATCACAACCTGAGTTTGGCGTGCCAAGATCAGGCGTAAACCCCAGTGACGCAAGAGTATAAGCACTCATAATAAGGTATTTTTGAGCATTTTCTGCCCCCAGACCAGGTGTGCCATCGGGATTGGTGCGCGCTGCAACAGACATTACATACGCGCGGCGTTTCTCCACAGATACACTTAAGAAGAGGTTAAGTCCAAACTGAGCATCCCTACATATTTTCTCTTGACTGGTAGGAATAGAGAGATGGGGATAAGCTTTTTTTGAAAGGGATTCGATTACCACTCCTCCAAGAAAGGGGATGTTTTGAGCTAGACTTAAAAAATCCTCTATCATCTCAGATGTGACAGGATTCAGTGACTGAATATGTGATCGAAAAATACTCTTTGTGATCTCGATAACCCTTAGTTCCCCACGAATTTTTTCTGCTGTACCCTCACCTTTTGTCAAAGAAATCCCATGAATACCCCCAAAAATCGCCCATACCCCCCCATGGTTACGGTGGAATTTATTCACACTCAAAAGTATCCACCCGTCCTTGAAAGGAAGGTTTTTGAAAAGCGGTCCCATCGTATCCAGAATCATATTCCCGATAAGGGTTCCTTGAGGCTGCATCGTTGTTGAGACCTTAGGTTTCCCTGAGAATTCTGGCGCCTCTGAAAAATTTGAGTCCATAGCAAAAACACC
>JBDHTO010000020.1:0-15439 GCA_039808665.1 Alphaproteobacteria bacterium
CCTACGATGATGTCTGTGGTGACGATTCAAAGTAATGTAAATACACTCTCTCTTCCTGGATTGACTCTTCAGTACGAAGATATTTTGCCCCCAACATAATATCATCTGTGTGCTCCATTCCCCCTTCTCTTGAAAAAGAGAGGGGGTATAAGACACGATTGTACCCGCTTGATAATTCTGCCGATTCCCCCTTGAGTTCAAGCCAAAATTGCCGTCATAATGATACATAAAAATTGAAATATGATGGTACCATGGCGTTGACTCCTTCTATGATTCAGTGGCATGAGGGTATGTTCCTGTCCCCGCAACACTTTCAACAGCTTCAAAGGCGATTTGAGGGGTTGTCAGCAAAGCATCTTGGTGTTCATCATAAATATTTTCATGGTGTGTTGAGTTTAAAGTTTGATCCTTTGACTCTTCCTACGGGGATTTTGCGGATTGAATCTTTGAAGGCGATTATGCCTGATGGCTTGTTTTTAGATTACCCAGAAGAGGGTGGTAATCTTCCCCTCCAGATTGATTTAACTCCCTATAAATCACAGGCTGCTTCGTCATCTATTCGTGTGTATTTATGTGTTCCAGAGATTATAGAAGATCATTCCCCTGTGATTGGAGAATGGCCACGTTATGATTCTGTGGATGGAAGTGTCACAACCGATGAAAATTTACAGGACAATCTCGTTATTATTCCTCGTTTGATTCCAAAGGTAAGTCTTCAGGTTGCGGATACTTATCCTCCCCGTTATTCATCCTTTCCTATTGCGGAGCTTATCTATCAGGATGAAGCTTTTATTCTTACAAGTTTTATTCCACCCATTTTACAGATTGATCCCACACATTCTTTGCATATGCGGGCGAGCGTGATAGCCCAGCGCGTAAGGGAAAAAGCATTCTTTCTTTCGGAGAAATGGCAAAAGCAAATTGGCACGACACTGATTAACGAAACAGCCAATCAACTTCGCCCCTTGATTCAAATCCTTCCGAGGATGGAAGGGTTTTTGAGAAATCAGACATTTCATCCTTTTGAGCTTTATCTTTTTTTGAGTGAGATCATGGGAGACTTGGGGGGAATGCGCCTTGCTCAGGTGCCGCCGCTTGTTGTGCCCTATCAACATGATAACATCATGCAATCGATGCTGTTTCTTTTTGATATGATTGAGAGTTACATGGACAGCGTGGAACAATCTGTTATCGTGATTCCCTTTACGCTCACAGAGAGACTTTTTCATCTTAAGATTCACGAATCTTATCTTTCCCAAGAAGTTTTTGTGGGTGTTAAGGCTCCAATAACCATGAACGAGGATGAACTTTTTGAGTGGGTGAAGGATGCTGTAATTGCGTGTGACTCCATGGTCGAAAGTGCACGGGTGCGTCGTATTGTTGGAGCTTCGAGATCTGTGTTGGATCAAGAAGATATGGCAGAATTTCTCACGGGTCGGGGAACCCTTGTTTTCAAATTGGATGTCTCATCAGACTTTGTAAAGGCTGGGGAATCGCTCAATGTCTTTAATGTCTCTGACACCGAAGGTAAGCGCCCTCACTCTGTTGTTCTTTATCTTAGAAAGCAAAAGACAATTGAATGAATTTTATAGCGTCCACATTTTTATCTGAAACCTTCCAAAGCTTTTACGAGGAAGTTCTTCGTCAAAAAGAGAGAGCTTTGCGCGAAAGCGATAATCAAAATGTTGTTGCCTTGGTTCAGCCGCCTAAAAAAGAAATGGATAGTAACGAGGAAGATAATATTGAATCAGAAGGGATGGAGGAAAATCCAGAGTTTCAGATAATGACCTCTTCCAATAATTTACCCAACATTGAGCTTTGTCAAAATATCCAAAGGCATTTACGTCTTTATCTCGAAGAGCAAGCACTGAAGGTGACTTATCAGCTTGGCGAGTATGCACAAAGTAATTTCAAAGAAGCCATGTATCTTATGACGATTATGGCGGATGAGGTTTTTTTAACTCTGAATTGGCCGGGACAGGATCATTGGAAAAAAAATCTTTTGGAAACACAGCTTTTTCAAACCCAAGTTGCAGGTGAAATGTTTTTTGAGCGATTGGAAGGTTTGCTTCAGTCATCAAACCCTGCAAAGCACGATCTTGGTGCGGTTTATCTTTTGGTGCTTGGTCTTGGTTTCAGGGGGAAATACCGGGATAACGATGATGATGGAAAGTTGGATTGGTATAAAAAGCAACTTTTCCACATGATTAATCATCGCCGCTCAGATCTTTATCAAACGAGTCGCAAGCATTTAGTGAATGCGGGATATGAGCATAATGTTACGCTTCCTCTTTCCAAGGGGTTACCGGATGTAAGGAGTTGGGTCTACACAATTCTTGGGGTTGTGGGTGTGTATGTTTTTGTGACTTATATCCTTTGGTACAAGGTTGTGCGTGATATTGACGAAGCTCTTCAGTTTATTTTTGATCAGGCAAGGATGCTGCCGTTATGATGGAAGGTCTCAGAGAAAATTCGAGCTTGCTCTGGTGGATTCTCGGTCTTGCCCTGGGTGGTCTTTTGATCATGATTATTGTGGCGCTGCTTACGAATTACTCTGTTAAAAAAGCCTTGAAGAAAAAAACACCGAAAGTTCCAGAAGCACCTCCACTTCCTAAAAAACCATCGCTTACGAAAATGCCACCGCCCTATGGCCGTTTATCTGAATATCTTTCTCTTCAAGGCTTTTTTAAAGTTGGCGAATTAAGTCTTTCTTTTTTGAGAGCTATACAATTTTTAAGGGAGCATGTGGGTGGCGTAACGCCTATGTATCATCTGCCGTGGTATCTTTTGATTGGTGCTGCGGATTCTGGAAAGTCTGAGCTGATTAAAAAATCGGGGGTTAATCTTCCCGTGGGGGAACAGCTTTTTGGGATTGAAGGGAAGCCCGATTGCAAATGGTGGTTCTTGGATAAAGGAATTCTTCTTGATATTCGGGGAAACTTTTTTATCAATCATCATAATGATAAATCCAACGAGATGGGGTGGAAGAGTCTTTTGACACTTCTTGCACGTTATCGTGCAAAACGGCCCATCGATGGAATGATTCTTACGATTCCCGCAACTGAATTTATAGGAAAGGAAACGCTCACGTTTGAGCAGCTCAAAGAGCGTGCGAAGATGATGGCAGATAAAATTCATGAGGCTCAACAAGGGCTTGGTTTGATGCTTCCCATCTACCTTGTTGTGACGAAAATGGATTATGTCCCGGGATTTCGAAGCTTGTGCAAAGAAATTCCACAAAAAAATAAAAGAGATATTTTTGGGTGGTCAAATCCTTATGCGGTGACAACGGCCTATAACAAAATATGGCTGGAGCAAGCTTTTGGTTATATGCGTCAATTTTTAGAGCATCTTCGTCTCGAGATTTTCGCAGAAAAAGATGTGGATGAGACAAAAGACGGTATTTTTGTTTTTCCCACTCAAATGATAGGTCTTAAGGAAGGTTTATCCGTTTATATCGATCAAATCTTTCGGGAAAGTGCTTACGAAGAAACAATTTTTCTGAGGGGTATTTATTTTGCGGGAGATGGCACGGATCATAGCATTACAGATCATCCCTCAACGGTTAATATCAAAGAGCTTGATGATAAGCATGTAGGCGGAGAGAGGGAGATTTTCTTTTTTAAAGATCTGTTGGAGAAAAAGATTTTTTCTGAGACGGGTCTTGCTCAACCCATGCGAAAGCGTGCGGCAGCTGCGAATCGAAATCTTCGTATTGCCAAGATTACCACGGCTTCCCTTGTAACGGTCAGTACGTTTGGAGTGATGCATACTTATGATCGGTTTGTGAGCCAGAATGAAGATATTCTTCCCATCTTGAGTAAAATTAATCTTGTCTTGAATCAGCTGCAGCATGTGAAGGGGGCAGATTCCTCACAAACGGTGGCGCTTTTTGATTCCTATGCAAAGCAATTAATTCAGATGATGCATGCACTTTCGGGAAGCAATTTTTCTTCTATTTTCATACCAGCTTCATGGTTTAGTCCGATTCAAGATCAGCTCAATCACTCCATCCAGATTTCCTATAACCACATTATTTTGCGCACGATTTATGTGGATTTACTGTTGAAGGGGCGTGAACTTCTTTATCTAAGGCCTGGTCTTGAAAATCGTTCCAAAAGTTTGGCGGAACTTATTCAACCTGTTGCGAGTAAAGAGTTTGCATTTCTCAAAGATTATGTGACGCGCATCAATGAGCTTGCGCATATGGTGACACTTTTTAATGATCTTACGAAATCCAATGAAATATCTCCCCTTCGTGAGCTTGTGCGTTATACGTTTAAATCTGAGCTCCCCAAAGCCTTTGAAGAAGAATTTCATAATTTCAGAAGAGTCCTCAGGGATGTGCCGTTTCCACCCATTGATCTGGAGCCCTATGAGGTTTTGGCCCAAGATACGCTCCAAATTGCCTATAAGTTTTTCCTAGATGGTGTTCTTTCCCTTACTGATCCTCAGTCAATTATTGGGCGACTGAATTTATTTTTGTGGCAGTACAGCAATAAAGCAGCAGAGTCTCTACCTAACATTAATGAGTTGAGACAACTTGCGGCTGAACTTGATCATGCCGTTCCAAAGCTTGGAATGTCTGGAAAAACTTGGATGGATGGGGATTACTTTGATGGTGGGGAAGAATTTATTTCGATCATCGGTGTTGTTCATGATTCACCGATTTTAGGTGGAAAACAGATGGTGGAGCAGATTGCTTCCGATACAGGTGTGGCTTTTAATCAGTTTAAGCAGGAAATGCTCCGGTTACTTCCTATCCTTTCTGAAGAAGCGGTTGTGAATCCTCTTGCGGATATCAAAACACAAAATGTTCCATCCATGGTTCTTGTGAATCTTAATAAAAGTCTGGGATCCTTGTTCAAGGAATCCTTCATGGCACCTCCTCCAAATAATCAATTTATAACCGTTGTTCCCGATCAAAAAATAGTCTTTTGGGATGCAAAGCTTGTGGATGCTGCGGATAAAATGGTGAAGAAGTTTGAGGAGTTTAAAACAAAAAATTCTCTGTCTCTTCCTTCTGTTGTGCGTGAAAGTGTGATTCTTTTGGCCCAGGGAAATATGCAGGCGAATATTTTAGCGACCCTTGCGCGTGCAGAAGTTTTTGTTGATGCACCCACAGGTATTCCCATGGGAATTGCAGCAGAAGAAATTATGCGGTCAAAAATCAGTAATATCAAAGAAGTTGCTCCCAAGTTTACAACACTTCTTGTGACTCTTAATGAGGGAGGAGCAGGGGCAAGTTTTGTGGGAGTTCGTAACCTACTTAGTCATTTAGCAATGCATCTTTTAGAGCAGATTGAAAAAGCTGCAATGAACAATCCACCTTATGCCATTAAAGGTAACTCATTTGCATGGTGGGATGGGCTGCAGGGGGGAGTGTATAAAGCCTTTAACGTCGCAGATATGGATGAGTTGAGAGGGTATTTTACCCTACAGCACGATCGTATGAAAAACTGGGCTTTGAATTATGCAAAATATCTTGTGGACTTTCTTAAAGCTGACATTATGAAGGATTCTGGCTTTAATAGGAATCTTGTGGATCGTTGGGAGCGTATTATTCATCAAGTCTTATTGGCGGATGAGAAAAAGCCAGATAACTCAATTTCTAATCTAGAAAATGACTTGATTAAGCTCAATGATTTGACATTTCAGACATGCTTTAGTGAAATTAAGCTTAAGGATGTCAAAGAATCGTCTGGGGATTTCTTTGTGGCTGTATCGCGCATGGTAAGTCGTGAAATGCTTGCAAGATGTGAAGTTATGGCCCGCACAGAAAGCGTTAAACATTACAAAGAACTCGCAGACTTTTTTAATGAAAGACTTAAGGATCGCTATCCTTTTGCAAGCAGTGCGAAAACAAATAAAGGGGAAGCCGATCCATCAGATCTTCGCGAATTTTTTAGGATGTACAAGGAGTACGGAAATGCACCAGAGGCGATTTTGACCCAAATTGCAGAGCTTGGTCATGTGGTGGCTGAGCCTGTTGCATTTTTAAAAGCGATGCACAAAATCAAAGAATTCTTTGCAGAGTTTGTGCAAAGTGATGATGGTAGTCTTCCCTCCCTTAATTTGACCGTTGATTTTAGAGTGAATAAGCATAATGAACAGGGAGCCAATTATATTGTTGAGTGGTCTTTCAAGCCGAATGATGCCACGAAAATAGATCAACATGAAAAGGATCGCTCTGGAAAATGGACCTATGGTGATCCTGTTGAGTTTGGTTTCCGATGGCCAGAAGGCATTAACGTTGCACCAACCCTGGATGAAGGGCAACGTTATATGAGTGTTGAGGATAATACAGCGAAATTTACCTTTACATCCAATTGGTCAATTTTATGGCTCCTTCAAAATTATGCGCAACCCAAACCCTCTGTGGCGGAGCCCACACCCTATCTTATGAAATTTGTGATTCCTTTGGGGCCAGAGAAAAAAGCCATTGCTTTTACACAGCTTACAATCCGTGGCCCCGCAAAAGGAAAAGCACCTGGACATGTTCTTGATCTTCCGTTCTTTCCTTCACAAGCCCCTTCGATGCCCGATGAAGTGAAGAAGATAGAAGATGAACCCGTGATCACAAAAGGAAAAGTAAAAACGGTGAAGGTAGAAAAAACCAAACCCGAAGAAAAAGTAGAAAAGAAAAAAGAAGACAAAAAAGACGATAAGAAAAAACCCGAAGATGCAGGGGACGATGGTGGAGAAGAATAGAGACGATATTATCCAGGAAATTTTAACACCTTTTTCTGATGGAATGGCGGGAGAATATTTACGGTACGATCCCGTTTATGATCAAATTCGTGACGCACGTACAGAAGATGATCAACGTCTTTCCCGTGGGGTGTGGCAGATCGAATTTAAAAAATCAGATCATGGCAGTGTACAGTCTGTATGTGTAGATGCTTTGACAAAGCGAACAAAAGATCTTCAGATTGCATCATGGCTCGCGGAATCATGGATGATGCTGTATGGTGCTGAGGGCTTTTTTGACGGAATTTCTCTGATTCATGCCTTTGTGAAAAAATACTATGAGATTATGCACCCTTTGGATGAGGAGCATCGACTTCGCCTTTTTGAGTGGATTGATAATGAATTTAAATTGCGTCTTTATACATACCCATTGACGCAATTTTCTGAGGCAGCGCGTAGTTATACCTATCATGATGTTGTTGCGGCAAAAACTTTTGATGCCGCATTGCGTAGAGAACCTGCAGATTCAGCGAAACAGATTGAGCGGGCACACAAGAGAGGGGACGCGCTTTTGCCTCATGTGAATCAAGCGATTGCAGAAACACCTAAATCAGTCATGGTGGCGCATACAAAAGTTTTTAGAAAGATTCAGCAGGAGTTCAAGGAACTTAAAGCTTTTCTAGACGAGAAATTAGGGAAAGAGGCCCCCGGATTTACACAGATTTTTGCAACACTCACAGAGATTATGCGCATCACGAAATCGGATGAAGTTATCGACGCTGAAGCTGTTGATGTGAATGAAACTGTTTCGACAGAGGGTGTGGATTCGACACTTGATACGATAACAGATACGGAAAAAGAAACGACACCATTACGATCACCTGAGCCAGTGAGTATCCCTGTGAAGGCTTCAGACGTGTATACCGCGCGCAAGAGTGCATACTCAAATTTAAGGGAACTTGCAGACACTTTTTCAAAAATTGAACCCCATAGCCCAACGGCAAATGTGTTGAAAAAAGTATCGGAATGGGAAAATAAAAAGCTTGTGGATATATTGGGAACTTTTTCCCAAAGCCCAGACGCCCTTCATATTTTTATGGGGTTTATCTCTGATGAGAAGTCAGAGGTTCAATAAACCGGGTTGTTGCGATTTTTTATAGGGTGTACAACTAAGAGATGTTTTTTGAAGAGAAAAAATCCTGATGAGTAATACGACGGGCGAATCCCTTATTCAAAAGGCCTGGGAAGACAAAGAGGCAGGAAAACCATTGGAAGAGCATGAAGAGATTGTTCTTTCTGTTTTGAGTCTTTTGAATCAGGGAAAGATCCGTGTTGCGGAAAAGGTGGGCGGAGAGTGGGTCACGCATACTTGGATAAAAAAAGCAATTTTATTGTCCTTTCGTCTTTTTCCCATGAAGGAAGTTTTTGGGTTTCATAACTATAGTTGGTTCGATAAAATTCCTTTGAAAACAGATCATGAGGGATATCGTACAGTTCCGGGAGCCATTGTGCGGTATGGTTCATTCATAGAAAAAGATGCGATTCTCATGCCATCCTTTATCAATATTGGCGCGCGCGTAGGGGAGCGTACGCTGATTGACACATGGTCCACCGTAGGCTCTTGTGCTCAAATTGGAAAGGATTGCCATATCTCCGGGGGTGTGGGAATTGGGGGAGTGTTGGAACCCGTTCAGTCAAATCCTGTCATTATCGAAGACAATTGTTTTATCGGCGCACGATCTGAAATTGCAGAAGGTGTCGTTGTGGAAGAGGGAGCCGTCATTGCCATGGGTGTGTTTATCGGAGCCTCTACAAAAATTATTCACAGGGACACAGGCGAAATTCTTTATGGGCGTGTGCCTGCTTACTCCGTTGTTGTTCCAGGAACTTTACCTCATCCCAAGGGAAATCATCTTCCAAGCCTTTCTTGTGCAGTCATCGTCAAGCAGGTTGACGCAAAGACACGCGCCAAAACATCATTGAATGAGCTTTTGCGTGACTAACTCTGCTGAAGATCTTCTGATTCAGCTGATTCAATGCCCAAGCATCACCCCAGATGATGCAGGGTGCCTTGAGATTATTGAACGTTATCTTCGTCCTTTTAATTTTTCTGTGGAACGGTTTGATCAAGGTGGGACAAGTAATGCTTATTTTAAACTTTCCAGGTCGCAAGTGAATCTTTGTTTTGCAGGGCATACGGATGTCGTTCCAACAATTGATGATAAGCTTTGGACATATCCACCCTTTCAAGGTGCGATTCATGATGGACATATTTATGGTCGTGGTGCTGTGGATATGAAGGGTGCGATTGCTGCATTTCTTTCTATTGTTCCAAGATTGATCCAGGAAACAGAATATAGTCTAAGCCTCCTTCTTACTTCTGATGAAGAGGGGGAAGCGCTGTGTGGTACACAAATTGTTGTGAAAGAGCTTCTTCGTCGAGGAGAGATTATTGATTTATGTGTGGTGGGCGAGCCGACATCTGAAATTTTTATCGGCGACACATTGAAGTGGGGGAGACGAGGAAGTTTGAGTGGACGTGCTCTTTGCAAGGGTGTTGGTGGTCATGTTGCCTATCCTCAAAAAGCAAAAAATCCCATCCCCTTTATGTTGTCCTTTCTCCGAAAACTTCATGAAAAAAAATTGGATGATGGGTGCGACGGGTTTGATCCATCAAATTTGGAAATAACGAGTGTGGATGTGGGAAACGGTGCTGCAAATATCATTCCTGAAACGGTGAGTGCACGCTTTAATATCCGATTTAATCCACATCATAGGGGTCAATCTCTTCGGGAGTGGATTGAAGATACGGCAAGGAAAAATGGTGTTGATGTTGAGTTTTTCCCATCCTCTCAACCTTTTTATGGAATGACGATCGAGAGTGCTCACGCTATTTCAACATGTTTGGGTATTCCCCTTTCCACATCGGGGGGAACCTCAGATGCCCGTTTTATCAAAGATCTTTGTCCGGTCATTGAATTGGGATTAAAAAACGAAACAGCGCACCATATTGATGAATATGTTTCTGTTCAAGATCTGCATACACTTTCGGAGCTATATTTCCGTCTCTTTAAAAATTTTTCTGACATAAAAATAAAGTCCTGAGGCTGTGACCATTGACGCAAGAATAATCAAGCTTGCAGGTAAAATACTATAAGCTGAACCTAGGCTGACGAGATAGGTTGTGCAGGCTGCAAAAGCCTGTTCAAAAGTGGCAAGGAGTGCTGAAGCCGATCCTCTTTTGTCTCCCGATAGACTCACAGCCATGGTTCCCGTATTAGAAAAAA
Source organism: Alphaproteobacteria bacterium (assembly GCA_039808665.1). GTDB lineage: Bacteria > Pseudomonadota > Alphaproteobacteria > Paracaedibacterales > JAKBAR01 > JBDHTO01. Next base: position 9,978 of record JBDHTO010000020.1, read on the forward strand.
CGGGTGCAAGGCCAGCGTTAAAGGTTAAGAATGCCCCAAGATATTGGCCAAGAGAAGGTGCTTCTATAAAGTTTAAAAAAAACAAAACAGCAGCGCCCGTGGAGGCCGTAAAAAGACCTACAATAATCATTCCAGAAATGCCCACACGAGGAAGCATGAGATAGTTTGCAAAGGCACCTGTCATATAAAATATAGGTCCACAAGCGGCGAAGAGAGCGTATTCAAAGGCAGAAAGATGAAAGACTTCACGAAAGAAAAAAGGTGCATGAATGATCCACGCAAAAAGTGCGCCATATAAAAGCATGGAAATAAAAATATAGGCCATGGCAGGGGGATGCCGGATGACACTGCCGTAATTTTTGAAAATGATTTTTAGATTGAGAGGTTTTTTCTGATGAAGTGTCTCTTTTCCAAAACAAGCATAAATGGAAAACACGAGAATAGCACTTGCAAGCATGATTGAAAAAAGTGTGAGCCAGTTGCGCATTTCTGCAATGCTGCTTCCAATAAGGGGAGAGATCATGGGAGCTGTGGCAATGACAATTCCCATGAGTGACATCATGCGTGCACATTTTATATTGTCAAACATGTCCTTCATAGTTGCAAACACAAGAACGGTGGCAACACCTGCGCCAAGGCCCTGAAAAAATCTTGAAAGGATGAGCATGTTGAGGGACTCTGTGGCAAAGACATAGCTAAAAAAGCTTCCAAGTAAAAAGAGAGAAAGCCCAAATGTCATAACAGGGCGTCTTCCAATTGCATCGGAGATGGGACCAGAAAGTATGCCAAGAAAGGCAAATCCAAGAAGGTATGCACTCAATGTATGTTGTACATATTCGGCACTTACATGAAAGAAATGTTGGATAGAAGGGAGACTTGGCAGAAAAAGATTTGTCGCAGATTCAAAGACAAAAACCGACAGCACGAGAAGAGCCGCCGTGAAATTTTTTTGTGAATCTTTGATAAACTCTGTACTCATTGCATAGCCAGAGTACACAAAAGATTAAAGTTGAGACAAGAGATTCTCGACAACCTTTATGGTTTCGCTATAAATTTTTGGAAGTTCATTGATTTTTGTAGAAAGAGTCTGGGTATCTCCCTGATTTCTCGACAGGGTGAGGATTGTCCTGGATGATTTTCCAAGGGCTGTGAAATTGAGGTTTTCAGACATACCCGCCAATGTATGAGATGCAGCTTCGACTTCTATATTGCTTTGAAGTTTTTGAATCAGTTTAGGGGCATCATTTTTATACATATCCACAAATTTTTTAATACGCTCCACACCTAAGTCAGCGATAAACTGTTTCAGAGACTCTGTATTGACATAAATAATCTCTGTGGGGGGCGGGGCTGATGCGACCGTTTCTGTAGATACCACTGGAGACTGAGTGGGTAATGTAGGTTGTGCTGTCGCAGAAGATTTTTTCTGAATTCCCTGTAGTAATAACATCACCTTTTCTTTGCTCACAGGTTTTGATGCAAAATCATTCATGCCGGCCGCGAGGCATTTTTGTTTTTCCTCTTCTAATGTATTTGCTGTTACCGCGATAATGGGAGTTTCTTTATCGGTTTCTCGAATTTTGAGGCATGCTTCAATTCCATTCATGTGGGGCATGTTGATATCCATCAAGATAACATCAAAGTGACCGGCTCCATGAGCGGTGACAGCCTCAAGTCCATCTTCTGCAATGGTGACTTTGTGGCCGAGGGTCTCGAGTATGCCTTGCATCACAGCTTGGTTGACCATATTGTCTTCTGCGACAAGAATGTTCAAAGACACTGTATGATTCATTTCACGATCCTTTGAATGAGAATTGAATTGAACATTAGGGGTAGAACAGAGTGGAGTCGAAAGGAGTTTTTGATTTTCTGGAACTTGATATTTTTGATGTTGGGATTCATCCATTACATCAGAATTTTGATTTGGAAGGGAAGCCTTTTTTTCAACTTTTACGGGTATATCTTCTCTGGGGATTTCCACAGGAATTTCAAACCAGAATGTGCTGCCCTTTCCTTCCTCACTCTTTACGGAAATATCCCCTCCCATCAGGTCAATAATCTTGCGGCAAATGGACAGACCAAGACCTGTTCCGCCGTACTTCCTGTTTGTTGTAATATCGGCCTGTGTAAAATCTTGGAACAAAATATCTATTTTATCTTCGGCAATACCGATGCCGGTATCTTTAACCTCGAGATAAAATTTTCCAGATGAACTTGTGACAGGGGTATATTTCGTTTTAATGGTGATTCCCCCTGAATTTGTGAATTTGATGGCATTCGTGCATAGATTAATCAAAACTTGTTTGATTCGAGTGCTATCTCCCATAACATACGTGGGGGTTGAGGGGTCATGATGGATGGAGAAGGTAAGATTTTTCCCGCTATATTGTGGTTGGATGATGGCGTGAACTTGGTCAAGGATATCTGAGAGATGGACTTGTCGTTTTTCGATGGAAAGTTTCCCTGCGGCAATTTTTGAAACATCCAAGATATCGTTGACAAGTTGCAATAGCATATCTGCAGAGCTAACGATATTGATAAGGAATTTCTTCTGCTTTTCGGAGGGGCCATCCTCCAAAAGAATATTCGCAGCACCAATAATAGAGGAAAGAGGCGAACGAAGCTCGTGATTGAGGCTTGCGATAAAGGTTGATTTGGCCTCAGAAAGTTTTTGCGTGTGGGAAATATCGATTTTATAAGAATGGATATTTGTTATAACGCCCACCAATTTATGGCATGTGCCAAGATCATCTCGTTTGGCTTTTCCGTGTAGACGAATCCACATATATTCATTGGATTTTGAACGTATCCTAAATTCAAAAGACAAATCTTCCTTAAGACTTTGAAAGAAAGTGGTTAGGGTTTCATCGACAAATTGTTGATCCTCGGGATGGGTAGAGTTTTTGATAAAGGATCTGTCGATACTGTTGAGTTCAGAACGTGTATATCCCAAAAAATTTTTGAAGGAAGTGGAAAGAGAGAGTCTATCGGAAGGAATACTCCAATCAAAAAAACCGTCAACACTATTCAAAATGGCAGTTTGAAACCAATTTGTATCTGGTTCTGCGAACATGATGTCTCCTCGATTACTATTTTTGAAGATAAACAAAAAAAGTTAAGAAAAGATAAAGCGGTGGTAAAAAGAAAGTCATACTTTTTAATGATATTTTTTTAAAAAATTTCTTGCGAATTTTTTATTTCAGTTGTATAAAACCTTCTACCAATCTTGAAATAAAATACCAAAAAAAGATTTTTCTATAACAAAAAAGGTGAAAATCATGAAAATATTAAAAGTTCTTTTGGTCGCAGCTTTGGTCACTGTATCCTCTGCTAAAGCGGGTGAATCTTATGATTGGCGAAGTGATTGGCGTGTTTGGACCGGTGTTGGCGCTGCTGTGGTTTGTACTGGGGGAGTTGTTTTTGGCATAGTCAAATACTGCTTCAGAAAGAAACAAGAAAGCCTCCATATTGTACATCCATCAGAGAAACATAGACTGCTTGGGGATGGTAGGAATTCGATTAATCATGATGAAGACGTTGGCCGTCAGGCAGAAACACCTACTGCACTTCACTCCCCTGTAAAACGTCGTAGTGAGGATAGAGGCCGTCACGGTGATGCTGGAAGGGTAAAAAAAGCCCTTTTTATTAACGCTGTTCCGAAAAATGCACCGATTGAATTTCGCCTGAACCAAGATGTTGCAGACATGTTATTTTCTGAGGGTATTCATGAGGATTATGCGCGTATGGGGCAAGAGAATTTTGCTCAAACCCTTACAATATTTGTAGCGGGCCCTGAAGAGAGTGATCTTCCTCAAATTCAAAAAGATGAAGTTTCCAAAACCTGGTTAACACTGCGTTATCTTCACTTTGTGATTGGTGGATATATGAATGATACAGGGATATTTCCCCATGGTGCCTATCTCTCAGATGAATCATATGAAGCAGCTGAATCTCCAAGGGATGCATTTGTACTGAGGCTGGATAGAAATGCCAATATTGAAGAATCACGTCGTGTTGCACAAATTTTTATAGGGTTTCGTCATTTTGGTCACCAGAAAATCATTGACATTCTTGAGGAAACAGTTTGATTTTTTCTTTGTTCAATTCTTCTTACCCCCTTTTTAAGGGGGTATTTTTTTAAATCCAGATTCCTTGAAAAACTCATCATAACCCCCTACAGATGGTTAAGGAATATTTTCTAAGAGGGTTGATGTGAGCGCCATATCTTTTATCCAGCGAGGAGTGGATGTTATTCGTGAAACCCTCGGAACTCTTCCTGGAAAGCCCGGTGTTTATCGTATGCTGGGTGAAGGGGATCAGCCCCTTTATGTGGGGAAGGCAAAAAACCTTAAAAAGCGTGTTATTAATTATACTCAGGTGGATAAACTTTCTAATCGCCTTAAGCGCATGGTTTCTGAAACGGTGCGTATGGAAATTGTCATTACAAAGACCGAGACAGAAGCCCTTCTTCTTGAGAGTAATCTCATTAAAAAACTACAGCCTCGGTACAATGTGCTGCTCAAGGATGATAAAGCGTTTCCTTATCTTCATATCACCCCCCATGAGTATCCAAGGCTTATTAAGTACCGGGGAAAACTTACGGAAAAAGGGAAATTTTATGGGCCGTTTGCATCAGCCTATGCTGTGGATGCGACAATCATAAGTTTACAAAAGGTTTTTCTGCTTCGTAATTGCAGTGATGAGGTTTTTAAAAACAGAAGGCGACCTTGTCTTCAGTATTATATCAAAAGATGCTCTGCACCCTGTGTGGGTTATGTATCAAAGGAAGATTACCTTGAGAGTATTAAGCAAACTCATGACTTTTTGCGTGGAAAAAGCGGGGATGTTCAAAAATTTTTGATTGCGCAGATGGAGTCTGCAAGTCGTGAGATGCGCTATGAAGAAGCGGCAACTTATCGCGATCGTATTAAAATGCTTACCCACATTCAAACCCATCAACGTATTCACGTGCCAGATATTCGAGATGCTGATGTTTTTGGAATCGCTCAGGTTGGAAAGCAAATCTGTGTACAGGTTTATTTCTATCGTTATGGAAGTAATTATGGGACGGAGTCCTTCTTTCTCGATCATGGAGAGGATAATATCTCAGAAAACCTCGAGGCGTTTTTGAAGCTTTTTTATGTGGAACGTGCGCCTGCACCCACAATCCTTCTCAGTCATTCCATTTCAGATATGAAGGCTATTCAAGAAGCTTTGGATGTGGAGCATCAGGTAAAATCCACGTGGCTTGTTCCTAAGGTCGGATTAAAGGCAGAGCTTACAAAGCATGCGTGTGATAACGCGATGGAGGCTATACAACGTAAGCTGAGTAAACGAGAGAGTTTTAAAAACTTGTTTGAAGATATTTCGAAAGTCTTTTTGCTTGAAAATCTTCCTGAGCGTATTGAAATTTATGACAATAGCCACCTCCAGGGGCGTCAGGCGTATGGCGTGATGGTTGT
>JBDHTO010000021.1:0-15122 GCA_039808665.1 Alphaproteobacteria bacterium
GAGCATGAGCATGAGCATGAGCATGAGCATGAGCATGAGCATGAGCATGAGCATGAGCATGAGCATGAGCATGAGCATTATGACGGTCATGTGTGGCTTGATCCAGAAAATGCGATTCTCATTATGGGTGTAATCACAGAACGTCTTAAAAAGCTTGACCCATCACACGCACAAAAGTTCGAAGACAACCTTAAAAAAGCCACATTAGAGCTCAAAGATTTTCATGGCAAATGGTCTTCAAAGCCTCAAAAAATGAACTACCTTACATTTCATGACTTTACACAGTACCTTGACCACGCTTTTGGCACACAATGTGTTGGCGTCATATCCCCCACATGCCAACATGGTGGGTTAAGCCCTAAGCATATTCAAAATCTTAGAAATCTTGTCAAAAATAAGAAGGTTTCTGTCTTTATCAAGGAACCCCAATTCAGCGATAAAGCTCTCTTAAAAATTATCCCTTCGGAAAAGACTACGATCGTCACGGTTGACTATCTAGGAAGCAATCTTCCTTTAACAAAGAACCTGTTTGAATTGACACTCGAAAACATTCTCAAAGCAATCACCCTAAATTAGGTATCCCTGCCATTTGCCATATGCTCTAGGGCAAAATCCTGGAATGCCTTGATTTTCTTGGATCCCTCCATTTGTTCGGGGTAAACAAGATAAAAATCAAAGGCAGGGCCCTTGTATTCTGGAAGAATAGGAACAAGATCACTGTGATCATCTGCCATAAAAAAGGGTAGCGAGCCAATGCCCACACCATTTTGAATAGCATACAAAATAGCAGGTGCATTATTTACCGCAAGATACGGCTCTCTCAACTGACCCGTTTGCTCTCCTAGCTTTAAAATCCAGTTCACACCTTCATAGGGTGGCTGCATGTGTGTTCCATACACAATAAGTTTATGCAGGTCTAGATCTTCTACCTTCTTCGGCGTGCCATAATCCGCGAGATATTCTTTGCTTGCATACATTTGAAGGTTGTCATGACGCAAAAAAGTACGTTTAAGGCCTGGTTGATTAATGTGTCCATACCAAATAGCAATATCGGCTTCCCTCATGGAAAAATCCACCTCGGCATCCGTTAAAACTAATGTAAGGCGAATACCAGGATAACACTCCGAGAAAAGCTTGAGACGCTGGGAAAACCAGGTCGTCCCTACACCGATGGAACAGGCGACCTTAAGCTCCCCCATGGGTTCATTTTGACTCTCGAGGAGTTTACTTTGTGTGGCTGAAATTTGTGTAAAAACGCTTGCCGCGGTCCGCTGCAGCATATCGCCTTCTGCCGTCAGGACAAGCCCTCGTGCATGTCTTGAAAAAAGCTGAACACCCAATTCGTTTTCAAAATTACTGATCTGACGGCTGACTGCGGATTGGCTAAGATTAAGACGTTCCCCCGCATGTGTAAAACTTCCAGCCTGCGCCACAACGTGAAAAATCCTAAGCTTATCCCAATCCATTACGTTACCTCTAATGATTTAAAAATCTCTCAGCCTCTAATGCGGCCATACATCCCTGACCCGCAGCAGTTACCGCTTGCCTGTAAACATGATCCTGGACATCTCCCGCGGCAAAAACACCTGGAACACTTGTTTGCGTCGTTCCAGATTTTGTCACGATATAGCCAATCTCATCGGTTTCCACCTGATTCTTTACAAGATCGCTCATGGGAGTATGTCCGATCGCCACAAAAAGACCATCAACCTCAATCTCAGAAAGCTCTCCATTTTGTGTATTTTTCAACCGCAGCCCTGTCACATTTCTGGGATTATCATCTCCCAAAATTTCATCCACCGCCGCATTCCAAATCACATCGATTTTATCGTGTTTAAAGAGACGCTCTTGGGCAATTTTTTCTGCACGAAGGGTATCACGCCGGTGAATAAGTGTGACATGGCTCGCGTGATTTGTAAGGAAAAGGGCTTCCTCTACGGCTGTGTTCCCTCCTCCCACAACGGCAACACGCTTTCCTTTGAAAAAGAAACCATCACAGGTCGCACACCCAGAAACACCAAAACCACGAAATCTCTCTTCGCTCTCTATACCAAGCCATTTGGCCGCAGCCCCTGTGGCAAGAATAAGAGCATCACAAGTGTACTCTCCGCCAAAATCTGTTTTAAGCTTAAAGGGCCTTGAGGAAAGATCAACCTCAGAAACCTCTTCCTCAACCATCGCGGCCCCCACATGCTCAGCTTGCGCTCTCATCTGCTCCACAAGCCACGGGCCTTGGATTACATCCTTAAATCCCGGATAGTTCTCAACATCCGTTGTGATCATCAATTGCCCCCCGGGCTGCATCCCAAGAAACTGCAAAGGCTTTAAATTTGCACGCGCCGCATAGATGGCTGCAGTATATCCTGCGGGGCCTCCACCGATGATAATAAGTCGATGATGTGAAGTTTTTGACATTTTTTTCCAATTATCTCAATTTTCTACTTGGCAAGTTAGCATAGAGTCTGTTATTTATCGAGGAGTTCGTTGCCGGTTTAGCTCAGTTGGTAGAGCAACTGATTTGTAATCAGTAGGTCGAGAGTTCGAGTCCCTCAACCGGCACCACTTTTTCTCCCCTAAATCATTCTTTTCAAAAGATTCACCTTATCCATGATAAGATGCTTTAGATAACCCAAAACGTGTAGAGATATAAGACCTACCCATACCCATGCCAAAATGCCGTGCATGTTATAGGCAACTTTCCCAAGCTCTGGGTTTACTGCAAAAAACTCAGGAAGCATATATCCAAAAACAGCCACAGGATGCCCACCCCATACCGACATCAAATACCCGCTTAAAGGCATAGCCAACATAGCGAGATACATAAACATATAGGTAAGCTTGGCAAGTGCCCTCTCATAACATTTAAATTGCTCAGGAAGCATCGGCACATCTGCTGTGATTCTCACAAGCCAGCGAAGAACAACCAAAGCTAGAACAGTCATTCCCACAGATTTATGGAGGCCATAGATCTGATATTTCAGATCAGATTTCTCCATATCCTCCATAATAAAACCAACAACCAAAAGACCAATGATTCCCAAGGCAATAAGCCAATGAAGAACTCGCATAGAGAAAGGATATTTTTGCATAGAACATATTCCAAAAATTAATACATAGTCTTAGGTTTACAAAATTTGGAAAAAATCGCAAGGCACCTCCGTTTAAATTCCACAGAACCTCATAAAAAAAGATACCCCCTTGGTAAAAATAAAAAACTCATGCTAGGCTTTTGGTTAGAGTTGAGAATTTTTAGAAAAATATGCCCAAAATACGCATGATTCCGGGACTCCTTCTTACCTTTAAGGTGGGACTGACAATCATGTCTGTTGTTATTTTTTCCATCATGCTCCTCAATTTTGTCACATACCTCAAATATGACAGTATCTTGGATAATGTTGTGGGCTCAAGGTTCCTGGTGATTGCTGATGATTTGCGGCAAACTGTTTCAAATGGTCTTGATCTTGGCCTCTCTCTCAAGGAGCTCCAAACAACACAGGCTGTCATCGAAGGCGTTAAAAAAAGTGATCCCCAAATTCTGTCTATCAGTGTTTTTGCCATTGAGGGTGGAGATACCGGAAAAATTCTCTATAACACAAGACACGCCGGTATCGGAGGAAGCGCCCCATCCGTATGGATAAACACACTCAAAAGCCACGCTTCTTCAAAGTATTGGATCCTTAATGAGGATAACGTGGGATCAGTGGGCGTGACTATTGTGAATAACTTTAAAGAACCCATTGGCGGTATCGTTGTCAGGTACGACCAAAAATACCTTATGGAAAAAAATCTCTTTTTTGCAAAACACCTTGTCTTCTATTCACTATCAGCCATTGCTATTAGTTTTATCGTCGTTCTTCTTCTCGTCAGCTTTGTTCTGCGTTTTGTAGGAACTTCGTTTGGAAACATGCATCATGCTGTCGAAGCATTTGTTACAGGCACAAAGGTAAAACTCCCCCCTCCCAACAATGAAATTGAGAGAGAGTTTTCAACCATGTTCTCAGCAACAGCTTCCCTTTGGGAACAGCTTGGAAAAGTAGAAACGATGATGGCGAACGGAAAACAGGTTGAAGATGAGCATACGAACCATGAAAAAATTTAATAACCTTACATTGGCACAAGGGATATCATTAACCCTTACGATTGGAATGCTCCTTATTGTTGCTGTCATTGTATTTTTATTCGCACGCGGACTTATTGTTTCAGAGGTTCTCCCAGAACTTGATAAAAAATCCCACGTTATTGGAAAAACCATCCTTAACCCCATTGAAAGAGCTCTAAAGCTTGGCCTTAACGTACGCACCCTAAGGGGCGTTGATGACTACTTTAACTCTGCAAAACAAGATAATCCTGAAATACTCTCCCTTGGTCTTGTGGATGTTGATGGCAAGCCACTTTACAAGAGTTCTGACCCCACTTCACAAAAGACATTGTCCAAAGATGATTTTTATTTAGCTAAGGTCCCCTTTAAAAGTGACGATACCATTGCAGGCTATCTTAATATTGGTATCAATCTCGACACCGTGAAAAAAGCTTATCGAGACTCGCTCTATGACCTGTTTGTGATTATTTTTGTATCTCTTGTTATTGCTTCTGAGGTCCTTATTTTCGTCTTTAGATACCGTATCACAGAACCGGTCACAGGCCTCTTACGACTTATAAAACAGGTAGGCCAGGGAAAATATCAGGAAGATCTGAGATTGTGGACAAAAGACGAAATTGGTCTTTTCAGTCAATCCCTCTCAAAACTCATCAAAAAAACTTCAAACTTCTTTCATCGTGTAAAATCAAGGATAGAGGTTTATACCATCATGCATGAGGAGCAAGGAGAAAAAGTTACCCAGCTCATCAGTACATTGGAAAAGCAAAATAAATTCTCCATCCCTCTCTCACACATAACCCTTTCTAATATCTTTTATATCCGCCTTCCTCTTTTTCTCTTTGTGTTTTCAGAGTCTCTCTCAAGCTCATTTATTCCTCTTTACAGCCGACAGCTCCTTTCAGGGCCATTAACAACAGCATCTATTCTCATTGCACTTCCACTTGTTTCCTTCATGTTTTCCTATGCTCTCTCCCAACCTCTTTCTGGATACTGGGCTCAAATAACCAGTAGGCGTTATGTATTCCTTTCAGGCGGAATCGTCTATTGCATAGGGATCTTGGGCGCTGCTTTTTCCTCAACGCTTATTGAGTTTATTTTTTGGAGATTCCTTTCTGGCTTTGGCTTTGGATTTTTTCTGATTGCTTGTCAAGCCTTTGTGATGGATTTCATGCAACCCAGAAAAAAGGTTCAAACCATGGCCATGTTCATGGGCGGGTACTACGCCGCAGCTGTTTGCGGAACACCCATTGGCGCTCTTTTTGCCGAAGGTATCGGATATCGCAATACCTTTTTAATTGCTTTCTTCTCAGCATTTGCATCCGTTCTCTATACACAAATCTACTTAAAATCCAGCATGACTATAGGCAAAGATATAGAGACTAAAGTGTCCTTTACACCCTTTATTAATATATTAAAAAGCTCCGAACTTGTTCGTTTTGTGTCACTCATTGCTATTCCATCTCGTATTTTGATGTCGGCCTGTGTTTTATACGCCATACCCATTTATCTCAAATCCATGAATTACTCGACATCACTCATAGGACGGGTTGTCATGATTTACTCTCTCATGATTTATGCCTTTGTTCACATAGTTTCAAAGTATGTTGATTATAAAAATAACGCTTTATCTATCATCCTTTTAGGATCTCTTATTACAGCTTGCTCGAGTTTTGTCCTTCTTTTTTCCTCAAGCTTTCACGCACTTCTGTTATTTATGATTTTATTTGGATTTGGTCATAGTCTTAGTCTCACCCCACAAGTCACTATTCCTCCTATGCTTAGCGAGGAAAATAGCGCGATAACGTTAAGCATCTATCGATTTTTTGAAATTATGGGATTTGCTATAGGGCCATTTATCATGGGTGCACTGATGGGACACATGAAACCTCATTTTGCCATAATAAGCATCTCCATACCCGCCGTGGTGCTCATTATTGTTTACGCTGCCATATCATTCAAAAAATCCAATGCACTTATACAAAATAGATTTTGATTATTTATTAACTTTTGACTGATAAAATAAATAAAGGTCAAAAGGAATTAAATACGAAAATGACACAGAGCAAAGAACCAAAAGAAGAATCCCCTCAAAAGTCAAAAATTGAAAATGATGTCAAACACTACCTTGACACCGGTGATGTTTTCCATGCGTATAATTTAGCCTTACAAGGGCTTGAAACTGACCAGGATAATATTAAACTCAGGGAATATGCTGCACTCGCGCTTCTTAGGACAGGAGCCGTCGAAGAAGCAAAAACACTTATCAGCTATATTGGTGATCTTAGCAAAATCAAAGATGCCGAAACTCTTGGACTCGTTGCCCACGTCTATCGCGAAAGTTGGTACCACAGCCGAGAGCCAGAAGATTTAACAATCAGTTATGATCTGTACACACGTCTTTTTCAGGACCATAAAGAGCTTCAAGCGGGAACTTATGCCCTTTGGACATCATGGCTTCTTGGAAAAGATCAAGACTCTGAGACATTTGCTGAGCAAATTATCAAAATGGCGAATCAACTCAAAGAACAGCACAACAAAGAGGGAATTGAAGCCCACATCGCCCTTTTTGAATGCTATCTCCTTCGTGGTGAATTAGATCTCGCCGAAGCACTTCTCAATCGTGTGCAAGCCTTGGCTGGGAAGGCTCACCCTACCTTGATTGTAGAGTTACTTAGAAAATTGAAATTCCTCTCTGAACAAGGATTTCTTATTTCAAAAAATATTTTTGATATTCTTAAGCCGCCAACGATTGTGGTTTTTGCGGGACAGCCCATCGATTTTCCAGGAGAAAAAGTCCAAAGTTTTGTTCCAGAGCTTGAAAAAGTTATTAAGGAACGTATTAAGGAAACACTCCAACGCATCGATGCTCGCATTGGTTATAGCTCCGCTTCTTGTGGGTCCGACCTTCTCTTTATTGAAGCCATGAGAGAAATCGGTGGCGAAGTAAATATTATCCTTCCTTTTGATAAAACGGATTTTCTTGAAAATAGCGTGAGCTATGCCGGCCCCAGGTGGGAGGCACGCTTTTTCGAAGCCACAGAAAAAGCAACTTCTGTGAAACTTGCCACAGATGAAAGCTATCTTGGGCACGATATGCTCTATCGCTTTGGAAATTTGATGCTCCATGGTATGGCGGAGATGCGAGGGAATTTTCTTCTCAGCCCGCCTCACCTTGTTTCCGTGTGGGATTCTGTGAACCAATCCCTTGCAGGGGGCGCCTCTGATTTTATCGATCATTGGCCTGATATCCGCACTCTCCACCTTATTGATTTGGATGAAGTCAGGAGCACTTATTTCGAAGAAAACCCCTATGTACAGCTTCCTCCCCACCTCAAAACCATTCGCCCAAAACGCGTGTCTTTTTACGGTGATTTGCGTGGAACCCCTCGCACCATCAAAACTATGCTTTTCGCCGATCTTTCTGGATTTAGTAAACTAAAGGAAGAAAACATCCCAGGATTTCTATCTTTTTTAAGGGAGCTGAAATCCACCATGGAAATTGTCGCTCCCCCTGTGGAGTCGTTGAACACCTGGGGAGATGCGATTTTTGCTGTGAGCAGCAAGGCCTCGGATCTTGCGGAATACGCCCTCAGACTGAGTGAAATGGTCCCAGACATTAGCAAAAATACACGTGGGCTTCCGCCCATCAATGTACGTGTTTCTCTTCACGCGGGGCCTGTTTATGAATCAGAAGATCCCTTTAGAAAGGTAACAAATTTTTACGGTGGCCACATCAATCGTGCCGCACGTCTTGAACCGGTTACGGTTGTTGGACAAGTCTATACAACAGAGCAGTTCATGTCTTTGCTCACATCGGAGCAGGGAGCACTACGAACAGAACTTGGCCAGCAAGGACTTCCCTATATTCAAAAATATACAAGTGAATATGTGGGTGTTGTTCAACTTGCAAAGAATTTTGGAACCCAACCCGTTTACCATCTAAGATGGTTGTAATCCAAAGATCTCATGACCGCTAAAATTTGTCACATTCTTCAAAAACACCATTGCGTTTACAGGAGATTTGGTGTTCTTTTAGACTATAAATTTTTAAATTCTTTTTTTATTTTCCAGCTTATGCTTCGCTCTCTTCTTATCCTACCCGTTCTTCTTTTCTTATCCACCTGTGGTGAAAAAAATGAAACAACCTCCATCCATCAGGAAAACAATCGCGGCATTGTAGAACTTGCAAAGATTACCTCCCTTCAAGGAGAGGTTCTGAGTGAAGAGTGGGGCATTGCCTCAAAATCAAAGCTCGACAATCCTGCCTTTGATTTCGCGTTTTTTACGCGAAAAGTTTCTGTTGAAGAGTTTGATAAAATTATGAAAAAACTCGAAAATTTTTATAAGAAAACCCCCTTCCAGGTTTGGATTGATAGTACCAATAATCATCTCTTTTCCATATTTGAAAAACGAGGATACTTACACAAATCAACATTTCCTGGTCTTTATATGAAACTAAATCGGGATTTTGCCACCTATGCCCCCACAGATGTAGATATTCAACATGTAAAGACAGAGCAGTCGATTGGGGACTGGGCTCTTGTGACCTCTGCGGTTCATAAGCTTCCCTATGAGGAGCTCGTTTCTTTTTGTAAAACGACACTTCAAAAGGCACCTCATGTACGTTTCTATGTGGCCTATTTCCAGGGAAAACCCGTATCGTCGCGCATGATGATTATCTTCAATCGAACCTCCACGGGTTACTTCAGTAGCACCTTGCCGGAATATCGCGCAAAAGGCGTTGCCTCCCATCTTCTCTCCTACTCCCTCAATGAACTAAAAAAGGAGGGCATTAATCTTTTCACTGTACAAGCACTTGCAGGTCCCGTGGTGTGGAAAAAATTTGGGATGAAAGAGCAAGGTGGCTCTTATTTTTCCTTCTCCTCCCCTCCTAAAAAATCCTAGGATTTTGAGTTATTGAAAAATACAGCCATCATTTCCCTCCCCCCCCTACAAGACCTCGCAGAAAACACAGCGCATAAGCTTTCAGTCCCCTATGTATGCATCCCCTCCCAAAGCATGTCGGGTTCTGAGAAGCACTATCAGCTAACCTTAAAAGACATCCCTGAATCCTTTATTTTCATACACACCATCACACCCACTTCCTTTTACGAGGATCTCTTTGATAGCCTCATCGTTTTGAATATACTGAGGGATCGGGGTATTCAAACGACCCTTCTCTTCACATATTTTCCGTTCTTAAGGGGCGTTGGTAAAGGAGAGTCAGGAGAGATTTCCTTTCAAACCTACATCAAATCCATGTTGAGTTTTGGTGTTCAAAAAATCTATGTCCTCGACCCACATATTCAAGCTTCCCCTCTTATCCCTATTCCCCTTGATAAGGTTTTTGAGAGATTCAATGTTTATGACCTGCTTGTCCTCCCTGATCAGGGAGCCAAGATCCGCTATCAAAACATCCTTGAAAAACTCTCTATCCCCCATCTCACACTTGAAAAGAAAAGAAACGGTGATACCCTTTCTGTCACATCTTCGCTATCCACGAAGCTCAAGGACAAAAAATGCCTTGTGATAGATGACATGGTAGATTCTGGGAAAACAATGGAAGCAAGTGTAAATTTTTGCATCGCTCACGGTGCACGCTTAGTCAAAACTTATGCGACGCATCATCTGGGAAGTGACTATCCCTTGGATTATTCCACAAACTCCCTTGGACAGGGAGCGAATGAACATATTTTTGATTTGTCAGAAGTGCTTGCAACGTTCTTGTTATCTCAGCAGTAACGGGAGAAAATCACCCCATATGCCCCGCCAGCAAAATAATATGCTCCAGCAAAAATCGAAAAGGTGGATAAAGAATAGACCTCAACACCTCAACAGAATGGCCGGTGAGTTGGTAGGTCAGCATGGGCAAAAGAATAAGAGAGAGCAGAATTAAAAACGTATACTGCTCAAGAAACTCCAAGGGTTTTTGCAAAAATTTGGGAAGCGCTGCGTGAAGAATTCTTCCTCCATCGAGAGGAAGTAGGGGCAGCATATTAAAAACAGCAAACATGACGTTAATTCTAAGGGAATGGACAAGGATATCATTCCCAAGTGTGCTCTTTTCTGGATTCAGATGAAGTAAAAGTGCGGCGATAAAGGCAAGGATAAGATTCGTAAATGGTCCTGCAAAAGCAACAAGTGCCGTTCCCAATCTTTCAGGAGAAAGTCTTCCAAAGTTTACGGGTACCGGCTTAGCATATCCAAATAAGAAAGGAACACCTGCAATCAAAAGGGCACCGGGGAGAAGGATAGTTCCGACAGGGTCGATATGTGCAATAGGATTAAGTGTAAGTCGACCGTAATCTTTGGCTGTTGTATCCCCCAGAGCAAAGGCCGCAAGTCCGTGCGCTGCCTCATGAAGCGTAATGGCAAAAACCAACGCTACACCCATCGCAATGATATCAACAACATTTGTCATCTTTTACCTAACCGTGTGCCACGCGTTTTGAAACTTCAAACGCTTTCTTCACACTTGTTTCCAGTTCACTCGGATGAACCGTTTCATAAGTTTTTTCAGGTCGACTTTCATGAAGTCTTTCTAAACTCTCATCGGAAATTTCCGGCACAGCTGCCGCGACGTCAATCATATCGTCCAAATTACCATTACACTGAAGCACAGCATCACACCCTGCTTCAACAGCATGAAGAGCACGCTCTCCCTTGGATCCGGAAAGTGCTTCCATATCAATATCATCAGAGACCAAAAATCCTTGAAAATCAAAATGCCCACGAATAACGTTTTCAATCACACTGGAGGAAAACGTTGCAGGACGATCCGCATCAATCGCCTTATAGACAATATGCGCCGTCATTCCCCATGGCAGTGGTCGCAAAAGTTGATTCATCGCAGTCAGAACTTGCTTAAAGCAATTAAAATCCTGACCGTAAAGATCGCTCAACGCTGTATCCACCACAGGAAGGGCCTTGTGGCTATCCACTGTTGCACGACCATGCCCCGGAAAATGCTTCAAGACAGGAATAATTCCCATATCTTGTAACCCTTGGATCATGGCAAGACAAAGTGTTGAGTTTACCTCAAGCTCTGAACTAAAAGAACGATCACTAATTACGGGATGTGCATCTTCTGTCGGAAGATCCGCGATCGGGGCACAATTAACGCTTAACCCCGCCGTTAAAAGATCATAACCAATCAAAAGAGCATTATCATAAACCGCCTGATACGCACCATCAGGATCCACAGAGAAAAGATCACCGAATTCCTGGGGCTTTGGGGGAACACGCCAAAATGACTGATTTAACCTGGAAATACGCCCACCCTCTTGGTCAATCAAAATCGGGACATCTTCTCTTCCCACAACGGATTTAAGCTCATCCGTAAGTTTTTTAAGCTGTATGGGATTTTGGCAATTACGTGCAAAAAGAATAAACCCCAGAGGATTTACCCGTTCAAACAAGGATTTTTCCTCATTTGTGAGGGACTCTCCAGAACAACCAAATATAACTGCCTTCATGATTTACCCTTCTTATTGTTGTTTTGTATAGGCACAATTATTGCCAAGTTTCTTGCAGAATTCTTTTACCTTTGCCTCACCAGAAAAACCGAGAACATAGAGGACATGATATTTTTTGCCCCCCACTGTTTGTTCCTGAATAGACTTATTTAGGCCTTTAAACACGGCACCGTGATTTCGTTTTAAACGATCCCACTCTTCCTCCGCTGCTTTTTTTGTAGGCAATGACGCAACACGGGCTTTGAAAAGAGGCTGCCCCGCAGTCTGAGAAGACTGGGCTTCTGACTTTGGAATCACGCCAAGCGTCCCTGTTGGGTGGGATGATGATGCACTATCGATAATATTTTCAATCTCCTGCGATGCCTGCCCTTGGGACATTACGTGCTGAGGATTTTGTACATTTTGAGGCTGAGCCGTTGGATTTTGGACCTGAGGTTGGTTCATGTTATTGGGATAAAACTGATCTCCCTCTCTATCTTGCTCACCATCTTCATCCACATATTGTGGGGGATTTTGCCCTGGATAAGCTTGGGGCGCAGGCATACCTTGTGCATAGGACTGCTGTTGCGCAGAAGCCGGGTAAGCCGGACCTTGTTGCTGCTGAGCCGGCTGTTGATACCCCTGTTGAGGTTGCCCCTGATAAGGTGCGTACCCTTGTTGGGCATACTGAGGATGCTGCTGCCCCTGAGGGGCCTGAGGATGCTGCTGCCCCTGAGGGGCCTGAGGATAGGGCTGTTGCTGAGGGGCCTGAGGCGCGGCCATCCCCTGCTGATGAGCACTCTGCTGGAAACCGGGTCCAGTTTGTGGTCCCTGAGGCATCGCAGCACCATGAGGTGGCGGCATATAACCGGGAGGTGGCGCAAAGGATGCAGCAGGCTGCATCACAGGCTCTGGTGGAGGGAGAATATGCTCTCCTTGAACACTTTCAGCGTCTACACCACTTGGTTGATGTTCGAGCTTTCCGTAAATAAGTTTATCCTGATGGGGAATCTGAATCCCTCCTGGATGGTCTGGACGCACTTTATAAGGTTTTTGATCTGCCTGAATATGGGGAGCAACGTTGCTTACAGTTTGAGTTGACCACTTAAAAATAAGCCAAGCCAGTGCTGCGAAAATAATGAGAATACCCAGCGCAAAGACAAAACGAAGGGGCTGCCCCTCTCCTTCTTCGCTCTCCTCGTCTTCAAAATCATCCTCACGTGGAGAGGAAGATGTATCCCAAAACTTCAGTCCTTTGAGATCATTTCCCGATTGCTGAGAATGATTTGCTGGCGGCTGTTGCTGGAAGAAGTTTCCATGAGCCCCAGAAGATGTAACTGAGGTTTGAGGTTGAGAGAAAAGATTCGGTTGTTGCTGTGTCATACCCGCTCCCGGCACGCTACCAAAGGAAGGAGACTGACGCATATAAGGATCCTGAGGCCCCTGGGGATTTAATTGAGGGCCCTGAGGCACTGCTTGCGGCCCACTATAGGAAGGCGTATTTTGGGGAAATCCTTGATACGGATGGCCTTGATGGCCTCCTTGGTGCACCTGTTGCGGAGGATAAGATAGGTTAGGATACCCCTGCTGCCCTACATGCTGTTGAGGTTGGGAGAATTGAGGCTCACCATGGTGAATCCCCCTTGGATCATAATACCCCTGCTGAGGCGGTGTTTTCTTTGATGTATTTTTAAAAAGACGAAAAATTGACATTAACGCATTTCCTCAGCTGGTGTAATTTTAAAAATATTAAGTCCTTTTGCAAGGATTTCCTTGGTGGCGTAAAGCAGTGCAAGCCTTGCAAAGGTGATCTCTCTTTGACTTTCTTCAATAAAGCGAAGCTGCGTATTTTCTTTACCTCTATTCCAAAGGCTATGAAAATAGGATGCAACATCATGAAGGTAATATGCAATACGATGTGGCTCACGCTGAGCTGCTGCAACCTCTACCGCACGGGGGAACTGGGCAAGAATTTTGATGAGATCAAACTCCGCATCATCCATTAACAGACTTAGATCCGCATCTCGAACCAACGTCTCCCATTCACCGAAAATTTCCCTCGCATGCCTAAGCACTGAACAAATACGCGCATGTGCATACTGAACATAGAATACAGGGTTATCTTTGCTGTTTTCCAAAACCTTTGCAAAATCGAAATCAATAACAACATCATGGTGGCGCATCAACATAATAAAACGAACGACATCTTTGCCCACCCGATCCAAAAGATCACGAAGGGTAATAAAGGTTCCTGCACGCTTGGACATTTTAACCGGAACACCGTTATCCAGGAAATTTACCATTTGATAGTCACGGATTTGAACACTGGCTTTCCCATCGGACACAGCCTTAACCGCCGCCTTAATCCGTGTGAAATACCCCATATGATCTGCGCTTAATACATCGATCATGTCCGTATATCCACGCTCAAATTTATCAAGGTGATAAGCGATATCTGGCGCAAAATACGACCAACTCCCGTCTGATTTTTTCAAAGCTCGGTCTACTGTATCACCGTAAGCCGTAGCACGAAAAAGGGTTTGCGGACGTGGCTCAAAATCCTCGACAACCATTCCCTTTGGCGGTTCAAGCACACCCACATAGACATCACCCTTCGCCTCCAAGAGCTTGAGCGCTTGCTCAACTTTACCCGCATGAACAAGGGCTGCTTCTGAAGTATAGGTATCCATAACAACACCAAGATCTCCAAGATCGACCTTGATCTCTTTCATAATTTCTTCAACAGCAAAGGTGCGAATAAATTCCATCCAAGCAGACTCTTCAGCACCATAAAACTGTTCACCCACGCGCTCTTTCAATGTTTTTGCAAGATCTACAACATACTCACCCGGGTACAATCCCTCAAACATATCGTTTGAAATAGCGTCTCCAAAAAGTTGTCGGTACCTCAAATGAATCGAACGCGCCACAGTATCAACCTGAGCACCGGCATCATTCACATAATACTCCCGGTGGACTTGATATCCCACAGCCTCAAGCGTTGACGCGAGCGCGTCGCCTAAAACAGCATTACGCGTGTGTCCTGTGTGGAGCGGTCCCGTAGGGTTCGCTGAGACATACTCAACATGAACTTTTTGCCCCTTCCCCAACAAAGTGGGCTGATAAGACTCAGGATTTTTCGCAATCAGCGCAAGATGTTCATGCCAAAAGGTTGGCGCAAATTTAAAATTAATAAACCCTGGCCCCGCCACGGAAAACTCTGTTCCCTGCGGCATGATTTCCTTAAAAAGGGGCAGCAAAATCTCCGCAATCTCTGATGATCTTTTTCCAATTTGTTTTGTGAGGATTAAAGCAGCATTCGTAGAAACATCACCATGGTTTGGGTCCTTGGGCGGCTCAAGCGTAAGCTTGCCGAGCTCTAAAACACCCTCAGCACCAAGGAGCTCCGCAGAATGATTGATTTTTTCCAGAATCATCTTATGAAAAACGGAAAAAAAGTTCATAGCGGCCATATTTTTTGGTTTTATATTTTTCAAAGACTAGCGAACTTCTGCTCAAAAAGCATCCCGAAAATCGCACCCCCTTTTAACAAACTTAAAATTCACCCA
>JBDHTO010000022.1:0-14482 GCA_039808665.1 Alphaproteobacteria bacterium
GTTCAAGTAGGGTATGACTTCAAACTGGTCGAAGATATTAAAAAACGTTTGGGTTATCAAAAACTTGCTGAGGTTATTGCAAAAAATAAACCAGTTCAATCTGTTTGGATTCTAGATCAAAACATGAATACCATTGCAACCAGCGAGCAAACAAGTGAATTTTCAAAAGCCAGTCTTTCGGAAAAAGACCTAGACTATGTTGAAAAAGTCCTCTCTTCCACAAATGCGTTTAGTTTTTTTTCAAAAGATGTTCTGAATGTTTTGGCTCCTATTTTTGGTAAGGACAATACCATTGCGGGCGCTACGCTTATCCGTCTCGATACAAAATCCTTCACAGACGGTCTAACTCATCAAATTCGATACGCTGTGATCATTGCCCTTTTAAGTGTATTCCTTGGTGTCGTGGCTAGTTATTACCTTTCAAGATCGATCACAAGCCCTGTTCAACAGCTCATTTATGCGGCTTCGAGTGTGGAAACGGGAAAATTCGATCCGGATGATTTGGATGATATTGGGGAACGTGAAGATGAAATCGGCCTGCTATCTCGTGTTTTTCAACGGATGGGACGGGAAGTTGGACAACGTGCAGAACGTTTAGACGCCCTTGTCACGGTACGTACAAAAGATCTTCAATCAAAAACACGGGATGTTGAGCGTGCTCTTGAGCAACTTAAGGCGACCCAAACGCAACTTGTCGCAAAGGAAAAACTCGCCTCACTTGGACAACTCACATCGGGTATCGCCCATGAGCTTAAGAATCCCCTTAACTTTGTCATCAATTTTGCAAAAATGAATATGGAGCTTGCAAAGGAGCTTGGAGAGATTATTGAAACTCAGAAGAAAAATATTGATGAGAAAGAAGTCTCCTATGTTGAGGATCTCTTAAAAGATCTTACAGGCAACAGCGATATCATCAGTAATCATGGTAAACATGCAGAAAAGATTATTGAATCAATGATTCAGCACTCTCACAGTGGCAGTACAGAACGTCAAGATGTCTCTTATTTTGACTTTATGGCAAAAAATGTGAAGCTGCTCGAGCCGGTTCTTCAATCGAAAAATCATGATTTTGCTTTTGCACTCACCATCGATTATGACGCCAAAGATGATATCGAGCTTAATATCATGCCTCAGGAAATAAAGCGCGTTTTGCAATACCTACTTGATAATGCGTTTGATGCGATTTTTGAACGTTCTCAATCAGGGGAAGCAGGTTATAAACCAGAAATTTCCGTAAAAATGTGGAAAGATAAAAAACAAACCTATGTTGCCATTCATGACAATGGTGCGGGAATTCCCGAGGAAAATCTCAATAAAGTCTTTAACCCTTTTTTCACGACAAAACCTACACGCAAGGGAAATACTGGCATGGGACTTTCCTTGAGTTATGACATCATTGCACAGCAACATAATGGAAATATTGCACTGGAGTCCAAAGTGGGAGAGGGCTCGACCTTTACTGTTTCTATTCCACTAAGCTAATAAAGCTTTAGGTAAAGTGCTCCTGTTCCCCCATGAAGAGGGTGGGCATGACAAAAAAAGGACACATCATCCTGCATCGCCACAAGCCACTTAGGCACCATTTCAAAAAGAACACCACTTTTTCCCGTAATGACAAGACCCCACTTATGCTTGTGAGCCCTCATCAAACGGATAAATTGAGAAAGTTCAAAGTAAGCGCTGTTTTCCGTCATTCCATGAAGGTCGATTTGCCCTTCAATATAGATATTTTTCTCTCCCCTTTTTTTAGGGGTATGGGGATGGATAACGCTATGGGAAGAAAACGACCCGCTTTTTTTCTTGCGTGGTACGGGAGCACTAAAAAGAATGCGATCATTTTTTCGAAGGGGGGTGATATCCCTCGTAAAAAGAGTCCATATATCATGATCTGCTGTGGGTTTTTCCGTCATGCCATTTCTGGAAATTCTTTGGGGATATCCGCTTCTATTTCATAATTTTCGAAATGAATTTTCCAGGCATGGAGCATAAGACGTGGAGCCTGGCTTCCCCCATATTTTTTATCGCCAAGGATAGGATGACCAAGCGTACTCATGTGAACGCGAAGTTGGTGGGTTCGTCCTGTTTTTGGAGAAAGCTCCACAAGGGACATTTCTCCCATATCTCTCAAAACTTTATAGTGCGTCACGGCTTCTTTGATATCATACCCCTGAGTGGCCATGGATTCAAAATCTTCATCGCAGTGGCCGATCGGTAAATTGATCGTATCTTGTTTTATGTCAAAAATACCATCACACACAGCAATATAAGTTTTTTGAACGGTACGTTCCCGAAAAGCCTGGGTCATATTTGATGCAGACTTAAGGGATTTTGCAATCAGAAGAATCCCACTCGTTTCAAGATCGATACGATGGGTAAGGCGGTATTTCTTTGAAGGATAAGCCGCACGACAAATCGCATCCACAGACGTTCTTTGACCTGTGCCCCCTTGGGAGGCAAGTCCGGTAGGTTTATTGATGGCGATGATAAAGTCATCTTCAAAAATAGTCATTTTTCTGAGGATTTCCCGCGCTTCTTCTTCTGTGTAAACGATTTTTGTCACCTCAAGAGGAGGCGGGATTGGGATAGCATTATCAGGAAATGTAAGTTCATCCCCCTCGTTAAGACGGGTAGACGCCTTAGCCTTTTGGCCATTGACCAAAAGTTTTTTCTGGCGGCTCCATTTTTCAAAAAGAGACTGGGGAAAATAATAATCTTTACGGCGCAAAAAACGGTCAAGGCGTGAACCTTGACCGTCTGCATCGACAATAATCGACGGCATCGTTAAACAGCTTGTGCTTGAACGACGGCTTCTTCGTCGGATTTTGCAACGTTTACACGCACAGTTGCGCGCACTTCAGGATGAAGTACAACGTGTACGTCGTGGATGCCAAGTTCTTTGATAGGATGAACGAGGACAACCTGACCACGTGATACTTTAACTTTTTGATCAAGCATGGCTTCTGAAACGTCTGTGGGGCGAACAGATCCATAAAGTTGACCGGTCTCGCTTGCTTGACGGATGATTGTAACCATCAAACCTTCCATAGACTGTGCAACATGCTCCGCTTCCTGTTTACGCTTGAGGTTGTTCGCCTCAAGTGCAACTTTCTGGGAATCAAAATAGGCCATGTTTTCTTTTGTCGCACGGAGAGCCTTCTTTTTAGGAAGAAGGAAATTGCGTGCATAACCTGGCTTAACTTCGACAACTTGTCCCATCAGACCAAGCTTTTCAACGCGTTCTAATAAAATAACTTGCATTGTTTCTCTTCTCCTTGGGATTATTTTTGTACATAAGGCATAAGCGCAAGATAGCGTGCGCGCTTAATCGCCTGTGCGAGTTCACGTTGTTTCTTCACAGAAACTGAGCTGATGCGGCATGGCATAATTTTGCCACGCTCAGAAACGTAACGTGAAAGAAGACGTACATCTTTGTAGTCGATCTTAGGAGCCTTAGGACCGCTAAAAGGGCAGCTCTTTTTACGACGGAAGAATTGACGTTTTACAAGCTGAGCAACGCGTGCTTGGCCTTCATCGCGTGGACCGCGGGATTCTGAACGATTTTTTTCATAAGCCATGGTTATTCTCCTGCTGCTGCTTCAAGAAGTTCTTCATCAAAAGCTGTTTTTGCTTTCTCATCTCTAAAGCTGCGTTGTTGCATTAATGGAGATGGATTATCATCCAATGCTTCGACTTTGATGGTCATATAGCGAAGAATATCTTCACTCAATTTCATTTGACGCTCAACTTCAGCAATCGCATCGTTGGATGCTGTGACGTTCATCAAAACGTAGTGACCTTTTTTATTTTTCTTAATAGGGTAAGCAAGTGTACGAAGTCCGCAAAATTCAATTTTGCCAACTTGACCTGACTTTTCTTTAATAATGGATGTATAGTGCTTCGCCATAGTCTCGACTTGGGCACTCGTGACATCCTGACGTGCGACAAACACGCATTCATAATGTCTCATTTTTTATATTCCTTTCGGTTGTAAACTGAATTATTTCAAGCTTCAGCCCCCAAAGGGAGCAAGGAACGTGATATAAACGGGGTCAATATAGACAAAAAACAAGCATTTTTCAAGGCTATACTGAATTTAATAGAAAAAAATTTTGTCTTTTCCCCTTGTTTTTTCCATTATCCGCTCTTAGCTTGAATATATGGATATCGTGATTTTTCCCCTGTTGACACTTGTTGGCCTTTCCGTAACGCTTCCGGGATTGGGTGCGCTTATGTTGTGGCGCAGGATGTCTTTTTTCTCAGATGCTCTTGCCCATGCCTCATTACTAGGTGTCACATTATCCTTATGTCTAAAAGTTCATATGGCACTTGGCGTTTTACTTATTTCCGTAGTGTTCGGAACGTTTGCTTATCTTATGCAACGACAACGTATGATCAGTATTGATACGATACTCAGTGCACTTTCCGCGGTATTCTTTTCTTTAGCACTTACGCTTGCTTCTTTTTTCAAAATGAGCATTTCTTTCGAAGATGTTCTTTTTGGCGATATCCTTGCAACAGACAGTAAAACAGTCTTTCTTTCCATGGCGTTAGGAGGAGCTTGGATCGGGTTTTACGCGATTTCATCAAAGCCGCTTGTTCTTGTCAGCTTGTCCAAAGATCTTGCGCATGTTCGTTTCTCAAAGCTTTTTCTTCATGAGCTCGGTTTGTTGGTTTTCCTTGCCGTCGCCGTTGCACTCTCTATCCCTGTTTTGGGGATTATTCTTCTCCCATCTTTGATGATTCTTCCTGCAATTACCGCGAGATTTATCAGTCATAACCCTCTTCATATGATCACAATTTCAACACTGTTTGCTTCCGTTGGAAGTGTCAGCGGTTTTTTTCTGTCCTATGCCTTAGATCTTCCAACAGCACCCCTGATTACACTGGTTTCTGGGACCTTGGTTGTTGTAATGTATCCTTTCAGAAAGGAAAGATATGGCTGACTTATTCGGACAACGTAAACCTAAGGAAACCCAAGCCTATGATGCAAGTGCCATCGAGGTTCTTGAGGGATTGGAGCCTGTTCGTTTAAGGCCCGGCATGTACATCGGTGGCACAGATGAACGTGCGCTTCACCATCTCGTCTCCGAAGTCCTCGATAACGCCATGGATGAGGCCGTTGCGGGCCACGCATCAAAGATCCATGTATCCCTTATTGGGCCCTCAACCATTGCGATCTCCGATAATGGTCGCGGTATTCCAACTGACCCTCATCCGAAATACCCCGAAAAATCTGCGTGTGAGGTGATCCTCACAACACTACACTCTGGCGGAAAGTTTAAAGCCGGCGCTTATGAAACATCGGGCGGCCTTCACGGTGTTGGCTTGGCTGTTGTGAATGCGCTCTCCAGCGAGCTCAAGGTGGAAGTTGTCCGATCAAAAGTACTCTCTACCCAAACTTATTCCAGAGGTGTGCCCACAAGTGAAATGTCCTCTACCGCAACGTCAAAGGGAAGAGGGACAACTCTAACTTTTACACCGGATCTTGAGATTTTTCCCTCCATCAATTTTAACGCTCACACAATCCTTAAACTCGTTAAAGCGAAGTCTTTTCTCTTTAAAGGAGTCGAGCTTATTTGGAAGTGTGCAAAAGAACTTGCTTCAGACGATATCCCGGAAGAGGCGCACTTTCATTATCCAGGGGGACTGAAAGATTATCTTGGTGATTTGATGGGGGAGAGTGAACTCCTTCACAAAGATCCTTTTGCAGAGGATGGTACCTTTGGTGCGACATCAAAGATTGAATGGGCTGTTTTTTGGCCAAAACTCGATGATGTAGGGTTTACGCACTCCTACTGCAACACAATTCCAACCCCTCTGGGGGGGACACATGAGCAAGGATTTCGCCTTGGTCTTGCGAAGGCTGTTAAAGATTTTGGAGATAAAACAGGCCTCAAGAAAATAAAAGATCTTGGCACAGAGGATATCGTGAGTGATGCGTGCATCCTTTTGTCTGTCTTTATTCCTCAACCACAGTTTCAAGGACAAACAAAAGAAAAATTAACTTCCGCGTCCATTACAAAGCCTATTGAAAACCTTGTGAAAGATCATATGGATCACTGGCTAAGTGCCAATACAGATGCGGCCAAAACAATTATCGAGATGCTGATTGAGCGTTTTGAGCAAAGGCAACGCCGTAAAGAGCAAAAAGAAATCTCCAGAGCTTCGGCAACACAACGCCTCAGGCTGCCTGGAAAGCTTGCCGATTGCAGTAGCTCTAAGATGGAAGAAACGGAAATTTTTATTGTTGAGGGAGATTCTGCGGGAGGATCGGCAAAGCAAGCACGCGATCGCCGTGTTCAGGCGATCTTGCCCCTTCGAGGAAAAATCCTCAACGTTGCCAATGCAACTTTTGAAAAACTCAAAGCTAACCAAGAACTTTCCAATCTTTCCCTTGCCCTTGGGTGCGGCATGGGAAAAGCATGTGACCCCAAAAAACGCCGCTATGGAAAGATTATCATCATGACGGATGCGGATGTTGATGGTGCGCATATTGCCTCTCTCCTTATGACGTTTTTTCTTGAGCAAATGACACCTTTGGTAGAGGAGGGATGTGTCTATCTTGCATGCCCCCCTTTGTATCGTATTACCCAGGGGGATAAAACGGTTTATGCCAGTGATGATAAGGAAAAAGAGCGAATCCTTTCCAAAATGAAAGGGAAACCCCAAATAGGACGCTTTAAGGGCCTTGGTGAAATGCTGCCGCAGCAGCTGAAGCAAACGACTATGGATCCATCAAAACGAAAACTCCTCCAAGTCACACTCGAATCACTTGAGACAAGCAGGCTTTTCCTAGAGGAGTTGATGGGACGTAATCCAGAAGCACGGTTTAAGTTTATTCAAGATAATGCTCTTAAGATTGAAGCACGAATTTAAACTTTATTTTCATCAGATTTTCATGTTAGAGAGATATACATTTTCATAAATAATAATAAGATATCTAGAAAGAATATACCTTATGAATGTTAAAGCTCTTTTATTTTGTCTGTTAGGAATAACTCCAAGTTCCATTTTTTCTGCTGACTCCTCCGGAAACCATTTGGATGTTTATCCTCGATGCCTGCATGGTACGCCTACTCTTATTAGATTTGTTCCTATGAATTCAGAAACCGCACACACAAGATACTCAGTTTTTTTCATAACGCCTGAGAACGAGAATCTCCAACCATTAAAATTCATGACACACAATATTAAAACAGGTGAAGTGACGAAAACTGAATCAAGGATTTTTCTCGACCACTTTCCAATGGTAGAAGATCTTGTTGATACATTTTCAATGATCACGGGAATGCCTAAACAAATCTTTGTACGTGTCATGGAAGACAGCAAAGAAGTAGCTTTTTCCTCACCCCTTACGCACAAAAGTTCCTATGGCTTTCAGGTCAACTTTGGAAGAATAACAGGAACAAGCTCAGATTCCGCTCAATAAAGTTTTTAAAAATCCAAATTGCTATAATGGGATGAGGGCGGGAGCGCTTGGACACGATCCAAAAGCAGGGCCCGAAAGCTTGGTCTTGATTTGATGCGAGCGTACCAGTCCTTGGCCAGGGGAAATTTTTCCCACGGCACATCCCCAATATAGTCAATGGATGAGAGATGAGCTGCTGCTGCAAGGTCAACAATGCTAAAGCTTTCCCCCGCAAGCCAACGACGCCTGTCCACAAGCCAAGAAATATAATCCAAATGAAAAACCATTGCGGTTTTAGCGGCGCGAATAACCGATGAATCCGGTCCACCAGAAGAGGGGATGTTACGTTTGATGTTCTTCTCAAAAACAAGAGGAAGTGTGCATTCTCGCCCCATTTTTTCGTCAAACCAGGATAGAAGACGACGCACCTCAACCTTGTGCGCTGTATCAGAGGGAAAGAGGGGAGACTCAGGATAAGCTTCCTCAATATATTCTGTGATGACTTGATGTCCTGGGATAACCGTTTTATTAAGATCAATCAAAACTGGTGTTCTGCCTTCGGGATTCAGCTTAAGAAATTCCTGACGTTGTTCCCAAATGGGTTCAAGAACAAGCTCAAAATCAAGCTTTTTCTCTTCTAAAGCAAGGCGAATTTTACGGGAATAGGGACAAAGAACAAAATGAAATAACTTGCGCATGGTCAGCTTAATCTTTTTTTTCTATAGTGGATTTCATTCAATCACAAGTTCAATCATTTATGGTTATTTTTATACTCAGCCTGATTCAAGGTCTTACAGAATTTCTTCCTATTTCATCAAGCGGACACCTTATATTACTTCCTGCACTCCTTGGTTGGCAAGAGCACAGTATCGAGGTTGATGGAATTTTACACGCGGGAACCCTGTTGGCTGTGATTGTTTATTTCTGGAAAGATGTCCTTGAGCTGATTTCAGGTTTTTTTTCTTATATTTTTTCGGCTTCAAAGCGCCAAGACAAAAGTGTTCAAAAAAGCGCATTTCTCGCTCTATCCATTCTTATTGCGACGATTCCTGTAGTTATTGCGGGTTTTGCTCTTAAACGTATAGGCATCGATCTCGTGAGAAGCCCTCTTATCATCGCGGGAAGCGGAATTTTCTGGGGTGCCATGCTGTGGTTTGTTGATGCGACATCCAAAAGCGTTCGAAACATAGAAAACATACGCATGAAAGATGCAATTTTATTCGGATTGGCTCAAGTTTTTTCACTTATTCCAGGAAGTAGTCGCTCCGGCATGTGTATGTTAGCTGGTCGTATGCTTGGTTTTGATCGAAGCAACAGTGCAAAGTATGCCTTTTTGATGGCCATTCCCGCCATTGGGGGGGCTTTTATCCTTATTGCCTATGATGCCTTTTGTGATGGTGTTCAAACACCTCTCCATGAGCTTGGGGCGTACTTCATCCTTTCTTTTCTTTTTGGTATGGCCGCCATTCATATGATGCTGAGGTTTCTTATCAATCACTCCTTGATGATCTTTGGTATATATCGAATTATTTTGGGGATAATGACGTTTTTTATCATAAAATAGTTAAAAACTAAAAATTATCATCAAATTGATACCATCATAAACGATTTCTAAACACGTTTGCTCTACCTCATGTCCCGTTGCAATTTACGGGATACATGAGGTGGTCATAATGACGTTAAAGAAGTTATATGGTTTTTGTCTTGTCGTGCTTTCTTTTTGTCTTTTTCAAAATCTATATGCCTCTATGGGAGACGAGTCTGATTTAGAGGGCTTACCGTCATCTTCAAGATTTGTTGAAACGAGGGACTCAGAATCTCATCAACCTATCCACGAATCAATTCTACCTTTTGCTAATCAGGTCAAAAAGATTTGCTCTGAAAAGAAGGAGGAAGACTTTTCCCTTATGATGCGTGGCCATTTTCAGCAATTAAAGTTGATGAATGCCAAGGGTGAGTGGTCACCAAGACTTCAGGAACAAGACACAAATGCCCTCCTTCCTAATGCCCTTTCCATGAAAGATATTCATACTTTCATTGACGACGTTGCCGCACTCGCATCACAAAATCCCATTATTGTTGAGGTTGCCCAGAGTTTGCGTGATCATGACCAAGACACACTTTGGACAGAAACCATTAGGGAACAAGCTAAAGATATTATCCCTGATGTTGTAGCATATACGATGGTCCAGAATAATATGACGCGTGCGCAAGTGAGGGATATTCGCTTCTTAGAAGCGTTTAATGAGATTTGGAAAGATGCCTTGCGTAATGTCTTGATTCCAAAATATTTTAGTCCCTTTGAAACCGCAAAATTCTACACGATAAGGGGATTTTATGGTTTTATTAAAATGCAGCGTGCGGGACATATTGATCCTTCTTATGGAAACTTTTCTTTACCCTTTAATATAGGTGAAGCGAGTATCTCTGACTTTTTTATGGGGAATTTTAAAAATGCCCACTCTGGATATATTCTTATGAAAAACCCTCCAGGGGTTCCAGAAAATCCCAAAACAGGAGAGGGACCAAGCATATTCACACCTCTTAAGGAATTTCCGCATGGGGGACTACTCTCCTTTCGTCCAGCCTTTCCAAGAATGTGGGATAATCTCTATAGCGGATGGAATCTTGGATTTGTAAGCACCTTTAAGGAATTTCCTTATTTCGCCGCAAAACTTATCAATCCCCAAGTCCTTAATTATCAGGCAACTCCCGAACATTATATGTACAACAGGGTACTCGCCTTACACACACATGCCCATTGGCTTCTTTTCCGACGCATCAACGAAGCACAGGGAATGGTTTCTCCTATGGATTGGAGAAACGGACATCTCACAAAAATTTTTGGTGACATCACCCATGCTTATGCCACCCGTTATCAAGCGCGTGTGACACAAGCACGGTCGTCATAGACGATAATGATATGAAGAAAATGAAAGTAAAAAATCACAGAGTGGGGGTAAACATTACTTAGTTGTTAGGACCCCCCACCCAAAGACTTTGGTGATCTGTGAGAAGCTAAGAAAATGATAGGGGCTCGCCTTTTGGCTATATCGTGGATTCTCACTAAATTTTCTACTGAACCAAACATTTTTCAGAAGAAAAGGGCCTGTATTGACGAAGTCCTCCTTCAGAAGGAATAGCCATTTTGAGGTCATTTTCTGAGAGAACAAATGAATATTTTTTATAAATCTCATGGGTTTTATATTTGTGACCATACAATGTATTAAGATATTCATCATAATTTCCGATCACATGGACCTTGATCTTATCTCCGTATGCCCCAAAGGGCTCTGAGCTTTTTGCATACCAATTTTTTTTAGGAATCCAATCATCCTTTTGCGGATTAAGACCAATAAAACTCAACCCATCCTCTTCTTCTTTATATAACCGTAAGATAGCAATGGGATCAGAAGCGCATCGTGAAGACTCCTCTTTTTCAAGGCCTCGAAGATTTATCTTCTCATGCCAATAAACAGAATATCCCGAGGCAAGAGGGGATAGTATGTAGCCCAATGCGTTCAAGTGCTGTGTGATCTCTTGCACACGACTATGATCGCGGGCATTGATAGCAAAGTGAACTTTTGTCTGCCATTTTGACAGACCTTTATGCCTACAAAAGCTGAGAAGAGTTTTGCCATACACGGCGTGATCAATATCTTGTTCCCGAAAAGCCTCGGAAAGATCATAAGTCACCTGATAAAGAATACGAATAAGTGTGGGATGCGTATGAAAAGACATGCGGGAAGTGCATCGAATCAGAGCTTCCATAAAAGGAAATCCCTCAGGGCGTATATAGGGGTGCAAACTCTTCATATGCGGCCATAGGCGACTCACATTTGGATAGTCTATGTGATTAGGTCTAAGACCTCCATCTTCATCTTCTGATTCTGATGCTTCAAAAGACATCTCCATTCTAGGAGAGGGGGGAGGTGAAACAAAACGAAGAGATATTTTCTTAGGTTCCCACGTTTCCTTAATGGCAGAAAAATCGTCCATACACAAAGCAGAAAAGCAAGGAAAAATCATCATCAAAAAAATGCGAATATACACCATGGGTATTCTAGGATGAATGGAAACATTATTCTAAGATTGAACGTTTTTCATTAATTTTCTGCTAAAAAAATATAAATTAGATATAAAATTGATTTAAATATCAATCAAATATAGGCTTTAACCGTAGAATCATTTTTGTAACGGCTTCCATCTCATGGAATCGCTGCTTTTATTTATCGGGGAATATGTAACCCAAAATATTACAAGATTTTCGACGCGACCGTGTTCGTCGCGTTATTCGTCATTCCCATCCAATCCATAAGGAGAAGCAGGCATTCTCAACTTTGAGAAAGCAAAATACTCGAGTTTTTTATCCCGGGATTTTTTTAACAATTGACATTATGGAAAACGATGCGGGTTTATGAATGAGATACATCAAGTCGTAAAATAAATCATTGATTTTCCTATTGGCTTACCTGAGGATCTCTTAAAAAAATGGTCAGAAAATATGCCGGGATAAGTAACTTTTTTATGACTCGTATCTCCCACAAAAAACATAACCATATTTTTTATGGACACAAAGCACTCAGTTACCTTAGATTTCGTTATATAGAGTCCCTTTGTTCATTTTGTGGTGGGATAGAAAAACATGCCTCTCTCAAGTCAAAAACCCAAATCCGCAGCACTCCCCCAAGGATTCACCTATTTGAGTGAAATTGATCCACGTATCCATCAATCTCCGCGGTACGCCATGGATGATAATTTTTTGGGAAGGCCTGTCCCCTCCTACAACACGCCGACAATTATTTTAACCGAGAAAGCCGCAGAAGCACTTTCTCGGGCCCAAGATTTTGTCCACAAGGATGGCTTTGACATTGTTGTCTATGATGCTTATCGACCTCAAACCGCTGTGGATGCCTTTGCTTTGTGGGCCAGCGATCTCAGTGATCTTTCTATGAAAGATCACTATTATCCCCGCATTGATAAATCCAAGGTGCATGAGTTGGGTTATATTGCCAAGCGTTCTCAACACTCCAGGGGAAGTGCCCTTGATTTAACCCTCATTCGATCCGGCCACCATGTCAAAGACAGCGTTCCTGTAAAACGCACAATGACGGATGGAACACCTTTTATCTTTCTTGATGACGGCACTGTGGACATGGGGGCGCATTTTGACCTTTTTGATGAGGCCTCTTGGCATGACTCCCCCTTGATTGAGGCGGAGCATTTATACTGGAGAAATTACCTTAGGCATGTTATGGTCTCGTCAGGATTTGAGCCCTATTCAAAGGAATGGTGGCACTACGCATTAAAGCAGGAACCTTATCCAGAAACCTATTTTGATTTTCCCATAGCTTGAGTAATTATGACACAAACACCCTTCTTCATCGCAGATAAGTCTTATCCCCGTCCAACACTCCATCACCTAGAAGGCACGATTCTTGTGACCGGTACGGGTGGATTTATCGGTTTCCATACAGCGAAAGCTCTTTTGGATTTGGGATTTGATGTTGTGGGCATTGATAGCCTGAATCATTACTACGATGTGCAAATCAAATATGATCGCACAGATATCCTCAAGGCCTACCCTCGCTTTACTTTTTACAAGGAAGATCTCGCCAATTATGAGGCTATCAAGGCAATTTTTGATAAACACCAGTTTCAATTTGCGGTGAACCTTGCAGCACAGGCAGGTGTCAGATATTCCCTCACACACCCCTTCCCCTATATCCAAAGCAACATCAACGGATTTTTGAGTATCCTTGAGTGCGCGCGTCACACACCGGGATTTAAACATCTTGCCTATGCGAGTTCATCCTCTGTTTATGGACAAAATACCAACATGCCCTTTTCGGAAGATGACCCTGTGAATCATCCCATGTCCCTTTATGCGGTGACAAAACGATCCAATGAACTCATGGCACAAAGTTATCATCATCTTTACAAAATTTCCCTCACCGGCCTTCGTTTCTTTACGGTTTATGGCCCTTGGGGACGTCCTGATATGGCTGCGTTTAAGTTTTTGGATGCTATTGAGGCCGGTCGCCCCATCGATGTTTACAACTATGGAAACATGGCGCGGGATTACACTTTTGTGGGAGACACCGTCATGGGAATCCTTGGCGCCCTTAACCATATTCCCAAAAGCACAGAAAAATCCCATCCGGTTTATAATCTGGGCAATAACAAACTTGAAAAACTCTCTTATTTTATTGAGGTTCTTGAGGAGCTCGCGGGTAAAAAAGCCATTCAAAACAAGCTTCCTATCCAACCTGGCGATGTCCCTGAAACTGTTGCTGACATTACAAAAGCGCAAACTGATTTCGGTTACAACCCAGGCACAAGCATTCATGAAGGCCTTGGATACTTCGTGAATTGGCATCAAAACTACTTTTCCAACAAAAATAAAACGAGGAGCGCATCCCATGCATAAACAAATTAAGTCGGTGATTCTTTCGTGTCTTTTTATATCAACGGCCGTGTTTTCTGCCTCAGTCGAAGATTTTTCAGGCGGGGAGATCCCTAATCTTTCACGTCAAAGTGAAGCACCCGAGCAATCTGCGTCTCTACCGGAGCTATGCGATCAACTGAGATTAACTGAACTAGACTCATGGGCACCTCGCCTTTCTGTTTTTTTTAAGAAAAGATCAAAATTTCAACCGAGCATTGAACATGAGATAGCTGCCTTTGATAAGATGATGAATGATACAGCAAATGCAATTGTTGAACTTTTTAGGACATATGAGAATCCACGTGCCCATATCACTACATTTTTTGAGAGTCCTGAACTCAAAAAGTGCTTAAGAACCCTCAGCATGACCGGCAAGATTCGTTCCGTAAAAAAAACACTAGAGATTTTCGATACCTTCATCAAACAAGATGTTTATACAGATGGCGTGATGGGAAGTGGTGATGGCGTGATCTAAGCTGTCACTTTGTCACATGGCATGGGATTATTTTTTCTGTTGATACTAGGGAAATGAAACCTTTAAAAAAATGACCCCATGCGCATAGCCGTTAAAACGTTTTTTCTTGCCACAACCCTTTTGTCCACGACCTTTGGAATGGATAAGGATC
>JBDHTO010000023.1:0-14479 GCA_039808665.1 Alphaproteobacteria bacterium
GATAATGTGACTTCCTTGACGTCATCCAAATCAGAATTATCGTTGATATCTGGATCAATAAAAAACTGAACGGGCATGTCCATTTCTTGACCAGGTTTCATAAGCTGTTGTTCAAAGCAAAAGCAGGCCACTTTGTTGAAATAGGGAGCTGCTTTTTCTGGAGTGACGTTATAGGTGGCCATGCCTACAATAGGACGATCTGAAGTATTTTTTGCTTTATAAAAAGTGAGACCGACCTCTCCGATATCCACATCAATATAGCTTTGTTGATGCTTGAATTCCCATGACAGGTCGCGGTGAACACTGGATGTAAAACGTATCCGCATTTTTCTTGTGAGGACCTTATTGGGAATATCTTTAGAGATGAGGGGGGTTCCAGCATAACCAGTCTTTTGACAAAACATGCGATATAAGGGGACAGAGAGAAAAGCGAGTCCCAACATAAAAAACACAAGCCCAAAAAGGAAGTAAGATATTTTTTTATTGTGTGCTGACGTGTTCAAACGTTTTTAGCCCTGTACACGGATAAACCCAACGCCATATAGAAATCCAATCACCGTCAAAAGTAGCATAAGCACGGCAAGGTTACGTTTTTTCAGATTCTGATCCATCATGCGTGAAACACCTTAATATCAAAAACAAGTGTTAAGAATAAAAGGAAAAGATAGAGAATGGAATATGCAAAAAGTCGCATCTCTCCACCTTTTTCCTTTAAAAAAAGATCGACGGCAAGTTTTGTAAGAATTCCCCCTAAAAATGCGGAAGAAAGGGCATAAAAATATCCGACATGTTTCTCAAAAAGGGGAAGAAAGCTGGAAAGAATCGTAAGAAATGTATAAAAGAGGATTTGCTTTTTCGTGCTTATTACCCCCTTTATAGCAGGCATCATGGGAATTCCGGCCTTTGTATATTCCTCACTTTTAACAAGAGCAAGAGCCCAAAAATGGGGAATTGTCCAAAAGAAAATAATCAAAAACATGAAAAAGGGAAGTGCGCCAATATCACCTGTAACGGCTGCCCAACCAATAATGGGCGGCAGCGCCCCAGCAACACCACCAATGACGATATTTTGAGGGGTTCTTGGTTTAAGAATGATTGTATAGATCACAACATAAAAAAAGATGGTAAAGGCAAGAAGAAACGCCGCAAGGTAATTAATGGCAACAGCCATGATAAAAACTGAGCCCATGGAAAGCACAAGGCCAAAGGCAAGGGCAGTATCGGGTTCAATCACACCACGGGGAAGGGGTCTTTTTGCTGTGCGCGTCATTTTGCTGTCGACTTGGATTTCATACCACATATTCAAGCATCCGGAAGCTCCAGCACCGGTTGCAATGGAAAGAATAGCCAATGTGGCAAGAAGGGGATGAAGCTGACCTGGTGCAAGAATAAGACCACAAAGACTCGTGAAAACCACAAGGGACATTACCCGCGGTTTCAAAAGTTCAAGATAATCCCCAACGGATGCAGATGTATAGGTCACTGTACTCAAGCGTTGTCTCTCAGCGAAATCTCTCTAAGGCCAGCATAGACAAACTTCATCATATTTGAAAAGCGCTAAAAACCTACCTGAGTAAGAGACGATCGTCATCCACAGACTCACCAAACCGCTTCAAAAGATCGGTAGGGGTTAGTTTTTCTCTGTCACGGCCGCTTACATCATAAATAATTCGACCTTCGTGAAGCATAATCGTTCGTGATCCCGAAGCCAAAGCTTGTGCCAGACTATGTGTGACCATTAATGCTGTAAGCTTTTTCTCTGCAATAATGCTTTCTGTTAGCTCCATGACAAAAGCCGCTGTTTTTGGATCAAGTGCAGAAATATGCTCATCAAGCAAAAGAATTTTAAGCGGGCTAAGTGTGGCCATTAAAAGACTGACGGCTTGGCGTTGCCCCCCTGAGAGTGTGGACATGGAGGCATCAAGACGATTTTCTAACCCTAAGTTAAGACGGCTCAAAAGCTCTTTGTATAGTTGACGACTATGTTTTGAGAGAGCAAGATTCATTCCTCGAGAGGATCCACGGCGTTCTGCGAGTGCAAGATTTTCAGCGATGGTCAAGTCGCCGCATGTGCCGGCTAGAGGATCCTGAAAAACACGCGCAACCATACCGGCACGTTCATAGGACTCCTTTTTTGAGACATTAATCTCGCCTACTTTAATGGTTCCAGAAGAAGGAAGCACTTCTCCGGCAATAACATTAAGGAGAGTTGATTTTCCGGCACCATTACTTCCAATAACAGTGATGAATTCACCTTCTGTGATTTTTAAGTCAATCCCGCGGAGGGATCTTTTTTCCGTCACAAGACCGCGATTAAATGTGACCTTGATACCTTTGAGAGAAATCATGCTTTTTCTCCCTTGCTTATATTTAACGAACGTTTAAGTGTAGGAAGAACCATGGCAAAAGCTACGATAATCGCTGTCACAAGATTCAGATCAGAGGCCTGAAGTCCAAATTCAGAGGTATTGAGTGCCCCGGCAATGGCAAGACGGTAAATAATTGCACCAATGACACAAGCGATAAGGGCTTTTGCAATATTTTGTGGATGGAAAATAGCTTCACCAATAATCACAGCAGCAAGACCGATAATAATGGTTCCAACCCCCATAGAGACATCAGCAAAACCATAAACCTGAGCAAATAAGGATCCCGCAAGGGCAACAAGAGCATTACCTAGAGCAAGTCCGAGTTGAATCATTGTGCGATCGTCAATTCCTACAGATCTGCCCATACGTGCGTTGGATCCTGTCGCACGCAGCGCAAGACCAATACGTGTTTTGAGAAACCACTCCATAAAAACAACTGCAATAATGGTAATCAGAAGAAGAACAACAAATGTACGTGTATCCGTAAGGTTAGGAATAGAGGGAATAGGGAGGAGAGCGTTAATTTTGCTGATGATGGTATTTTCTCCCAGCAAGGCGAGGTTTGGCCTTCCCATAATCCTAAGATTGATCGAGTAAAGTGCTGTCATCGTTAAAATACCTGCAAGCAGATTTAACATCTTAAGTCGAGTCGACATAAGCGCAGTCAGGTATCCAGAAAAAGCTCCCGCAAGCATTGCAAGGAATGTCGCAAGAAAAGGATCCATACCACTTAAAATGCATGATCCCGACACAGCTGCCCCGAGAGGAAAACTTCCATCCACTGTCATGTCTGGAAACTGCAGTGTGCGAAAAGAAAGGTAAACACCCACAGCAACAAGGCTATAAATTAGACCAAGTTCTAGGGCCCCAAAAATTTGTATTGTATTCACAGATTTGCTCCTTTTAAGGTCCTTAGTCCTGGATATCAAAGTCTTTGAGGTGAGACGTATCTACTTGCAATCCCACTGCATGCGCTGCTTTTAAATTCAACGCCTTTTTTGTGGGATGATCACGTAGAACGGGAAGATCACCAGGAAAAGCCCCATTGAGGATCTTTATAACATAATCAGCTACCCTTTTGCCAAGTGTAAAGCGATCATAGGCAGCCACAGCCACGACACCGTCTTTGAAGGATCCTTCATCACCTGCAAAAACGGGAATTTTACTTTTTTCACCGACCTGAATAATGCTTTGAATTGCAGAAACGGCGGTGTTGTCGTTGGGAATATAAAATGCGTCAACTTTTCCGACAAGACTCTGTGCAGCGGCGGCAACATCACTTGTTTTAGAAGCTGTGCCTTCAAATACCTCGATGCCGTAGTTTTTGGAGGCGTCCTTCATATCATTCACGCTTTTTACGGAATTTTGCTCACCAGGGTTAAAAATGATACCGATTTTTTTGATATGGGGAATAAGCGTCCGTATTAAATCCAGCTGAGATTTTGCGGATATGGCATCGCTAACCCCTGTAACAGCGGACTCTCTTTTATCCATATTTTCCACAAGTTTTGCGTGAAGAGGATCGGTTACCGCAGAAAACACAATCGGAATATTTGTGTTTTTAAGGGCATTAACCAGCGCTTGCGCAGAGGGCGTTGAAATTGCAATGGCCACGTCTGGGTTTAGACTTTGAAACTTTGTTGCAATTTGTGCTGCCGTTGAAATGTTTCCCTGGGCACTTTCAAAAACAATGTTGATATTTTTTCCGTCTTCATAGCCGGCCTCTTTGAGGCCAGCCAAGATCCCTTCACGTTCTCTGTCTAGGGATTTATGCTCGATGATTTGAGTAATGGCAACTGTGGGGGCGTCTTTCAAGCGATCAGAAGGTTTTGAGCATCCAAAAAAGAAGCCAGC
Source organism: Alphaproteobacteria bacterium (assembly GCA_039808665.1). Classification (GTDB taxonomy): domain Bacteria; phylum Pseudomonadota; class Alphaproteobacteria; order Paracaedibacterales; family JAKBAR01; genus JBDHTO01. The sequence continues at coordinate 4,224 of JBDHTO010000023.1, forward strand.
AACCAACACTGCGGGGAGTAGAGTGGTGAGATTGCGCTGACTTAAAAGCTTCATGGAGCCCATCCTTTGTAAATTTGAGTTAATCTTTTGTAGATTAGTCATGTTTTTCAACTTTTCCAAGGTATTCATACATGTTTTTTCTTAAAAAAATTTGTGATGCGACTTTTTTGCATGTGTGACTTTTTGATTTTGATAAATATGTGTGTTATAGAACTCTCCAAGATTCTGAATTCGAGAGAATAGAGAATCTTAATTTTTGAAAAAACAAGAAAGGTATACATATGTTAAGGAAGCTTATTGTAAGTGGTTTTGTGATGACGTCATTTATTCAAGGTGGGATGGCGACGCCTCAAGATCAGGTGCAAAACCATCAATTTTCAACCTTGACCATTGTCAATCATCCCCTTGTTCAGCACAAATTAACCTTGCTTCGTCATAAAAAAACGAAACCTATCCTCTTTCGTCAACTTCTTGAGGAGATCGGATTGCTTGTTGGGTACGAGGTTACACGCGCACTTGAAGTGAAAGAAAAAGAAATAGAGACGCCACTTACAAAAATGACAGGGGCTAAATTAAAAAATGATGTGGTCATTGTTCCCATTCTTCGTGCAGGATTGGGAATGGCAGGAAGCCTTCAAACACTTATCCCCACCGCATCCCAGGGGCATATTGGCATTTCCCGCGATCCCGAGACGAAAAAGGCGATTGAGTACTATTTCAAAATTCCAGAGGTTAAAGGTCAGACCTTTATTGTGGTTGATCCTATGCTTGCGACAGGAAACTCTGTGATCGCCGCACTTGAGGGGCTTGTCAAAAGAGGTGTGCCGATTGAAAACATGATCTTCATGGCCCTTGTTGCCGCACCTGAAGGTGTGAAAGCTGTAACAGCAAAGTTCCCAACACTTCGTATTTTTACAGCAGCTTTGGACGAAAAGCTTAATGACCATGCCTATATCGTTCCTGGATTAGGTGATGCGGGTGATCGTATTTTTGGAACACTTTAAAGAGAGAAAAAATGCCTAGATTTGTGCATATGAACCTACTACTCTTGTATGGAATACTTACGGGGTGTGTTATGCATAATCGCTTGGATATTACAACAATCGAAACGCCGGAGCATGTGAAGGTTCTCACAAGTCCTGCTGAAACAGTGACTTTCCCCCTTTCTCCTGAAACAAAAGCGTTTATTCAAAACCTCAAAGATAAAGTCATGGAACTGGATGCAGCAGGCCTTGCGGCGCCTCAGGTCGGATGGAATGTCAGAATTATTGCCTACCAGGTTCCAGAAATTGCGTTGAAATATCGCGATGATGTGGAGGATTTAGTTCCGCTCAGCATCTTGATCAATCCCTCTTATGAAGTAATCGATGGGCATGAACGTACCCTCGATTGGGAAGGATGTTATTCTGTGACTTCTTCTTATGGTAAAGTGTGGCGCGCAACAAAAATTAAATACCAGGGATACGATGAGCATGGAAATCGTGTCGAGGGTATTGCCAAGGGTTTCCTCGCCCGTCTTCTTCAGCATGAAATTGATCATACAGAAGGAAAACTCTGTAAGGACAAATACCCAGAGGGTGGTTTTTATGGAGAGTCTGAGGCCATGAAAGCCATTCGCATGAAGGAAATCGAACAAAAGAACCAAAAGGGTTCTTAATCAATCAGGAAAAATCTATCACTCTAACGAGAAGGGTAGGTACGCGGTTCCAACGTGTCACCCATAACAGGCTCAGGTTTGCCTGCTTTGCCGCATGCACTAAGTGCCAATATAATAAAAAGAAAGATGGTAGGTGATGACGGGATTGAACCGCCGACCCTCTCGGTGTAAACGAGATGCTCTACCGCTGAGCTAATCACCCAAAAGAATTGCGCAATCACAGATCTAAAGCCTTTTCGAAAATTTTTCAAGGAAAATTTTGTGTGATTGCGCATTTTTTTAAGAAAGTCGTCTATGCTTATTTCGCAACTGCTTCTTTCAATTGTTTTCCTGCGCGGAACTTTGGAAGGCGTGCCGCTGGAATTGTGATAGCTTGACCTGTGCGTGGGTTGCGACCTTCTGATTTTGCACGTTGTGCTGTTGTAAATGTACCAAAGCCAACGAGACGCACATCGCCACCTGACTTAAGGGACTTTGTAATGGCTTTTACTGTTGCATCGAGTGCGCGCTCTGCATCTGCTTTTGTAAGACCAGAATGAGAAGCAATTTGTGTAATAAGCTCTTGTTTATTCACGGAAAACCTACCTTATAAAAATTGTTAACTACAGTTTTAATCTTAAGCAGCGCAGAAAACCTAGGTCAATGGTAAATTTTCATTTTTTTTGTAAATTGTCGTTTTTTTGGCAAAAATCAGAGAAAATAGATGAGTTTGTTAAGATTTTAGTAATAATTTTCCCTCTAAACTCACTATAAAAGCGTACCTTTATTGTGTGTTCACGCGTGTCAGTTATTACGGAATCACCTAGGTTTTCCCTCTCTCAGATGCTTCGTCTGGGGGTGGGTATTGGCTTACTGATCGTTGTGGGCGTGATTTATCTTCCTTATGCATTCTTTACTTACAGTTCAACCGCCGTTGTAAGTGCACGTATTATCACCTTAACGACCCCCATCGACGGTATTGTTGCGCGAGCTCCACCACCCCCCGGAACAGAAGTTCAAGCCGGCGAGGTTATTGCGAAATTTGTGAATACAACGGTCGATAGATCAACTCTTTCTGAGCTCCAAGTCGAAAGAGCTTCCTTGGAAGAGCGTATTATTAGTCTTGAACAGGAAAAGAAAAATTTACTTTCTATAAAGTCAGAGCTTGAAGAAAGTAAAAAAATCTATCTAAATTCTCAGGCCGAGCGCCTCGAGTACGATATCCAGCGTGCGAAAAAAAGGTATGAAGAACTCCTGGATTCTGTCACGGAAAACTCTCGTCTTCTTAATCGGAAAAAACATCTTTTTGGCAAGGGGGATGTGTCTCTTTCAAGTTTAGACACAACATTTTTTTCAGCAGAACGTTCTATAAAAGCGGCAGAACAAGCAAAGCTTGATTGGGAACGCATGGTAAAGGAGCTTAATGTTCTTCGCAAAGGGATATTTATTAACCAAGATGGTCGAGCAGAAATTGTTTACCAGGATCAAAGAAATGACGAAATTCGCATCCGTCTTGAGGAGATAGAGTCTCGTATTTTAGAAAGTCGAACACGTCTTAAGGCGATTGAAGAGCGTATTAAACTTGAGGAGGGTCGAATTGCTGGATTTGAATCGAGGGAAATTCGTGCTTCTGATTTTAGTGTCATCCTTAGATCTTATGTCATGGAGGGCACACATATCGATGAAAAAACAAAGGTCGTTGATGTCATTGATTGCACAAAAGTCTTTGTAGATATGACGATTCACGAGGGATATTTCGAAAAAATAAAAATTGGTGAGCGCGTTTCTATTAAACTGAGAGGCTCACCAAAACATATTCATGGCACGGTGAGTCATATTCGTGGTGGTGCAACCTTTGCAGAACCCGAGAAAAACCTAGCAGGCGTTGCCCCCATCCGCAAACCCCATGAAATGCAAGTACTTATTCAAATTGACCAAGAAGATCTTTATAACAGTGCTTCTGATTTTTGCCATGTAGGTAGGACAGGGGAAGTGAGCTTTAAAGGTATGCGAACAAGTGCTTGATGGGGGAGAGGTATCGTGAATTTTCATCACCTTTTCTATGTTGCTATCTCCCTTATTGTGATTATTCTCATTCTTCCAAGGATGGATCACAACAATCCTAAGCATAGAAGCTATGCCGCATTTTTTGCGATCGTTCTTTTTGCGCGTTATATCATGTGGAGGACAAACCAAAGTATTGTTATCGCCCCTATGCCAACCTTTGAGGGGTTTTGGATCTGGGTATGCTTTATCAACGAAATTTTTATCTTTATTGAAACAGGTACTTTTTACCTGCTTTTGAGTAAAAATGCGGATCGTCTTCCTGATGCAGATAAATTTGAAAAAATCCTAAGAGCCCTTCCACCCGAGCAGTTGCCCACAGTAGATGTTTTTATTCCTACCTATAATGAGGGAATTGATGTTTTGGAGCGTTCTATTGTCGGAGCACTCCACCTTGATTGGCCTAAAAATAAGCTTAAGGTATGGGTCTTGGATGATGGAAAACGTGACTGGCTTAGAGAGTTTGCCCTAAGCAAAGGAGCGGGGTATATCCGACGCTCAGATAATGTCCATGCAAAAGCTGGCAATCTTAATCATGCATCCATGCTTACCCATGGAAAATTTGTCATGACCCTTGATGCAGACTTTGTTCCATTTCGTAATTTCCTTTTCCGCACAGTGGGATTCTTTATTGATCCCAAAGTTGCCATTGTACAGACGCCTCAACATTTCTTTAATAAGGATTTCGTGCAAACAAATCTTCATCTGCATTCGTCCACACCCGATGAGCAGCGGCTCTTTTTTGATGTGATGATGCCTGCACGAGATGGTTGGAATGCTGCTTTTTGGTGCGGTTCTTGCAGCGTGGCACGGAGGACAGCCATTGAGAGTTGCGGTGGGATTCCCACAAAATCTATTACAGAAGACTTGCTTACAACACTGACTTTGCTGAGACATGGTTATGTAACCCGTTATCTCAATGAAAAACTCAGCCACGGTATTGCTCCTGAAAAACTAGATAGCCTTGTCATTCAAAGGGAAAGATGGTGCCGTGGTACGATTCAGGCCTTTTATAGCGACGTTGGACCGCTCGGTCCTAATCTAAGTTTTGTTCACCGTATCCTTTTTCTTCCCATCTATTGGATCTTTAGTCCGATTACACGCATTATGGCCCACGTCATTCCTATTGTATTCCTTTGGACCGGTGTTCCGGCAGTTTATATCGACCATTATACCGATATTATCAATTTTCAAATTCCTGTAATCCTTTTCAACTTTGCCTATGAACGTTGGGTCATGCCTGCGCATTTTATCCCGCTTATTAATACGGCGAGTAATACTCTCAATGCTCTTCAGGTCTTTCCCACAGTTATCAGCAGCCTTCTTCATCCCTACAAAAAGGGATTTGGTGTCACACCCAAGGGGAAAAGCGCCCCCAAATCAAAAATGACATATCACGCCTTTTCTTTTTGGACGTCGATGATTCTTCTCATTTTGACCTTGGTAGGTATTATCATCAGCCTTAGACCTGAATTAAGTAATAACCAATCCGATGCATTTTTCCCCGTTGCCGTGACATGGTCGGTATTCAACTGTATTATTTTAATCCTCATGGTATTTTTAAGTATTGAACACCCTAAAAAACGAGTAGAAGAGCGCTTTACCATCAATCGGGAAAGTAAAATCCGTATGAGGGGGCAGTTTTATCAGGGAAAAATCATGGATATGTCCCAAACAGGGGCGCGTATTTATTGTGATACCTATGCCCATGAGGGGGAGGTGATCAAAATCGATATTGATGGTGTTTTGGTTTCGGGGAGGGTGCTTTTTAGTAAGAACGGAGAGATGCGTCTGAGTTTCCTTGATATGAGTCCAGAGCAACGGGACCATGTGATTCGTTATTTGTTTACTGGAAAATTTGATAATGCAGCCAGATCAAAAAACGTTTGGCATATTTTCAAGCACTTGGGACGCAGGGCCTTTGGTAACCATGATAGCTTATATAAGGACGACCATAAAAATATATCCTCACCCCATTCACAGGGATAATTCATAAAATCAAAAATAACTCCCCTTGATCATGAAAAAACCTTCACATATCTTACTCTTAAGCGAGCACAGAGGAAGAAAAGCATGTTTGAAGGAAAAAAACTCATAGATTTAACCCATCCACTGGACGAGCACGCTCCAACATGGTCAGGCGGATGTGGATTTTCCTACAAAAATAAAATGGATTATGATCAAGGACTTCGTGCTCAATCCCTAAGAATGCTCTCAGGTGTTGGCACACACATGGATGCACCATCCCATTTTATTCCCGACGGAAAGTCAATTGCGGATATTGATCTTGCTGATCTTATTCTTCCTCTTCACGTTATTCATAAAAAGTGTGAGGCGTCTGATCAGCTTTTGGTTTCAGACCTTAAAACTTATGAAAAAGAGTATGAGATTATCAAACCTGGTGCTTTTGTCGCATTTCACTCCCATTGGGATCAGCATTGGCACGCAGAAAAAGATTATAGAAATCTTGATTCAGACGGGATCATGCATTTTCCCACCATCTCAGAAGAGGCCTGTGAATATTTACTTGAAAAGGGTATCAAGGGCATAGGCATCGATACTCTCTCTCCGGATCCAGAGCCTTCTTTATCAAACTTGCCCTTTCCCGTTCATCACATGATATTGGGGGAGGGGGGATATATCCTAGAAAACCTCGCCAATTTGAGTATGGTTCATGGATCCGCATACATGATCGCTCTTCCCATACCTATTGTGGAGGGAACAGAATCTCCGACAAGGGTTATAGGAATACTTTAAAGGGATAATAAGATGGTAAAAAAACAAGTTTTACCCTTTCCATAGTTGCGAAAACTCAACGCAGCCGTTACATGTTTATTAACTAAATATCGTTACATTAAAGGAAACCCATGACTCACAAGTCGGCCCATGTACACCATGATGGATGTTGTCATCATGACCACCATCACGAAGAAGAGGATAATGTGATCACACTTCACACTCAAGATGATTTTCAACCCATGAGGGAGGCAGGAAAACTTGCGTCTCAAGTGTTGGATTTTATCACACCTCATGTGGATGCGGGAGTAACGACAGAAACATTGAATACGCTGTGCCATAATTTTATCCTTGAACATGGCGCAATTCCAGCACCCCTTGGTTATCGGGGCTATCCCAAATCTATATGCACATCTGTAAATCATGTTGTGTGCCACGGTATTCCCTCGGATAAAAAATTACAAAATGGTGACATTATCAATATTGATGTCACTGTGATAAAGGATGGCTGGTTTGGTGATACAAGCCGGATGTTTCGTGTTGGGAAAATTCCCCTACGCGCTCAAAAACTTATTGATGTTACCTATGAAGCTATGATGAGGGGAATTGATGTTGTGAAGCCTGGCAATACCTTTGGTGATATTGGTCACGCTATACAAACCTTTGCAGAGAAAAATGGATTTTCTGTAGTCAGGGATTTTTGTGGTCATGGTATTGGACGCGTTTTTCACACAACACCCAATGTCCTTCATTACGGAAAACCTGGAACAGGGGCAGAACTTCGTCCAGGAATGTTTTTCACCATAGAACCTATGATCAATGCTGGTGCTTATCACGTAAAGATTTTAGATGATGATTGGACAGCCGTCACACGTGATCGATCCCTTTCAGCGCAGTTTGAGCATACCATTGGTGTCACAGAAACAGGTTATGAGATTTTTACCGTGAGCTAGCATCAGATGACAGAATCCCCCCATTATCTTGGACATCGCCAAAGACTTAAGGAAAAGTTTCAAAAGGGGGGAGTCCTTGCGGATTATGAGCTTTTGGAGCTTTTGCTTTTTCAGGCAATTCCACGGGCCGATGTCAAACCTCTTGCGAAAATTCTTCTCTCAACCTTTGGATCCATTCCCGCCATTTTCCAAGCAGATCCAAGCCGCCTTAAGGATATTAAGGGAATAGGGGATGCGGTCATTCATCTTTTTAAACTTGTTCATGCGATTTCATTAGAGTCTCAACAACAAGAATTAAAGGGCAAAGACATTCTTTCCTGCGAGGAAGATGTCCTTTCCTATCTTAAGGATAAAATGGGATATGCGAGTGTTGAACATCTCTTAGCAATATTTTTGGACAATAAAAATGCAATTATTGTTGATGAAGTCCTTCAAAAGGGAACTGTAGATCGTGCGCCTCTTTACCCAAGAGAAGTCCTTAAACGTGCTTTAGAAGTTGGAGCAAGCAGTATTATCCTTGCACACAACCATCCAAGCGGTGATCCAACACCTTCTTCCAATGATTTACTTTCGACAGAAGAAGTGCAAACAGGAGCACGTTCTTTGGGTATCAACCTCCACGATCATATTATCGTTGGGAAGGATCAGCATATTTCCATGCGTGCGCTGGGGATCATTGAATAGCGTTCTTGTTTCTTCTACTATGGCGACAACTGTTTTTAGGTTGATTGTCTTTCGTGATTTCTCTTGATGCTTTGATTCAAAAATTAAGTAAACTTCCAGGTCTTGGACCACGTTCAGGACGCCGCATGGCGCTTTACCTTCTCAAGAAAAAGGAAGATCAGATGAAACCACTGATCGCAGCTCTTCAGCAAGCCTTTGACGATGTGCGTACATGCCAAACCTGTTTTAATTTGGACACCCACAGCCCCTGTACAATTTGCACCGACCATAAACGTCAGCCGCATACCCTTTGTGTTGTGGCGGATGTCGCAGATTTATGGGCCATGGAACGTGCCCATGCATTTTTGGGAAAGTATCATGTGCTGGGTGGGTTACTTTCTGCGGTTGATGGAACAACACCAGATAAGTTAACCATTTCTAAGCTTCAAGAGCGCATTCAGACGGATAATATTAAAGAAATTGTCTTTGCCCTAAGTGCGACAATTGATGGGCAAACAACACTGCATTATATCATGACCCAACTCAAGGATCGCGGTCTTGTGTTTACGTCTTTAGCTCATGGCGTTCCTTTGGGGGGGGAGCTGGATTATCTTGATGATGGCACCCTTAGCCTTGCCTACAAAGCCAGACAGGCTGTTTAACTGCTCTTTTATATTAATAAACTTTTAATCTTCTTTCTTCTAGAATAAGCTATACGTCTGACTCTTTAAAACGAAGGATAAGAATGAAGGATATCAAGAGTGTTTGCGTCTATTGTGGGCATAATCCAGGGGATGAGGCTTATGTCAGAGCGGCCCAAGACATGGGAAGAGCGCTTGCTAAAGAAAAACTTGAACTTGTTTATGGCGGTGGGAAACTCGGTCTTATGGGAATTATTGCCGATAGTGTCATTCAACATGGCGGACGTGCTGTGGGATTTATTCCCCATCATCTTGATTCACGCGAAGGTGCTCATACAGGAATCCAGGAACTCCATCGTGTGGACAGCATGCACACACGAAAATTGAATATGTCAGAGCGCGCGGATGCTTTTGTCATTCTTCCCGGTGGATTTGGAACATTAGATGAGTTTTTTGAAATCATCACCTGGAAACAGCTTAAATTGCACGACAAACCCATTGTTGTTGTGAATATTAATGGATATTGGGATAACCTTGAAAAGCTGATGCACCACGTCATTGATCATAAATTTGCCCTTCCTGAACACCGTTATATCTTCCGTTTTGTTGACCGTATTGATGATGTTGTTCCCACACTTCGCGCGGAACGCGATCCTGAAGTTGAGTTTAACTCCAATCTCATATAAACTGCGGGGCATCGTTATTATTTTTAATTGACATGCCCCCAAAAAAACTCGGTCTTTATCTTCACTGGCCTTATTGCGAGAGTAAGTGTCCCTACTGTGACTTCAACAGCTTTGTGGGGAAGTCTGCAGATATGCGCTCTATGGAAAATGCATATCTTAAGGAAATGGAACGTTTTTTTGAACTTACACCCCATCATAGTCTGGTCAGTATTTTCTTTGGTGGAGGCACGCCTTCTTTGATGCCGCCCGAACTTGCAGGAAGGCTTATACGTCATGCGATATCCTTGTGGAAGACCTCTGATGATCTCGAAATCACACTGGAAGCCAATCCAAGTACCGCTGAAATCAAAAGATTTGAAAACTTTCGCCACGAGGGGATCAATCGACTTTCCATTGGTATTCAGTCTTTTCATGAAGATGCCCTTAAATTCTTGGGAAGAAAACATAGCGCAGAAGAGGGAATTAATGCGATTCACATGGCAAAAAGCATTTTTCCCCGTGTGAGTTTTGATTTAATTTATGCGCGCCCCCACCAAACATTAAAGGATTGGGAGAATGAACTTGAGTACGCCCTGAGTTTTGGTACAGAGCATCTTTCCCTTTATCAGCTTACGATTGAACCAGGAACAGCCTTTGCTCCTCGCTATGATCGGGGGGAGTTTGTTCTTCCCGAAGAAAATATGGCCGCGGATATGTTTGAACTCACGGATGCCCTTTGTTCTTCTCAGAAACTCTTTCGCTATGAAACATCAAACCATGCACGCTCGGGAAGTGAATCCAGACACAATATGATTTATTGGGAATATGAAGATTATATTGGGATAGGGCCGGGAGCCCATGGGCGATTCACCTCGGGAGAAAACAAAATCGCAACAGA
>JBDHTO010000024.1:0-14385 GCA_039808665.1 Alphaproteobacteria bacterium
CCATGACCAGGTTGTTGTGTAATAGCCAAACGGAAAAGATAGCGTGACTGAGCTGCCTGAAGCTTCATAGCAGGTGTTCTCTCCTCTTTTGGGATATATTTTAGATCGATAGACCGACTCAGAGCTTTATATAAAGTCAAAGCAGACTCTTCATCGCTCTTGTTTAAATAATGCTTCTTAACCATTCTGTCACGAAGATACTTTTGAAACACAGGTGACGCTGCGCCCATAACTACGAGACGTGCCTGTACATTAAAAACATCCGCGATTTCCCTCATATCACAAGGAGCAACGGCTCCTTTACGACGGGAAGAGGCGATAGGATAGGACAGTCGCACCTCTTCTCTTTCCTCTGAGGACTTAACATAATCAGAGCCCGTACTCACAAGGTCCAAGGATTTTCCAGACAAATCTACTGCACGCATAAGGGTAGCCAGAGCACGATATAAATTTTCTTGTTTTATCCCAGCACGCAAGTCTTCAACTAACACCTGACGAACCTCTACTGCCATGTTCGCTGCACCAGTTAATTGCCCCCGAATCGTTTCTGAAAACCAAGTCTCATTTTTAGATGCCGCATTCATCAAAGATGGAAACGCACACAGGATTATCAATATTTTAAATATTTTCATTATTTTTCCCTCTTATTAAATAAAGTCTGCTTCCCCATGTAGATGAAAACTTCAACCTTTTCAAGAGAAGAATTCCTCATACCATAGCGCCTAAGGCCGCATCAAACGCCCCCATAATCTCATCACAATAGTCCTGATCTGCCTTTGCAAGAAGGTGCAGAGCATTTTTTTGAAAAGATAGTTGAACAAGTTGTGCACTTTCTTGAAGATTAGCGGACCTTTTTTCCAAAAGAAGTCGCTTTGCAACAGAAACCCCCGCTTGATCCAAACCATGATCAGCACTTTGAACAATGGCAAGACGAAGGAGATAACTCGCCTGACGTGCTTGAACCAAGCAATCTTCAATACGTCCCGAAAACATCCTCAAATCAAAAAGACTGGATGATTCTGTTTCTTCAGCAGGAGAGATAACGCGCGTAAGTGCCTTATAAAAGTTAAAGCAGTTATCATGAGGGGATCCATCGTGATCATGTTGCGTTCCCATCCATACCTCTCCCATCATTTCTTGTACTTGTGGAGATTGTGAAATAATCGTCATCATAGAGGCAACGATTCGAAATATATTTGCAATGGCAACGATATCTTCTTTGGCAACTTTTTGTTTATGAGAGATAGAATATCGGGTAGCTTTTGAATTTTCTTCTGCAGAAAACTTCACAAGCTCACCTGTCGTAAGAAAGCTCATAATATGGGTAACACAGGATGAACCATGACGAAAATGTGATGTATTTACATCCAATGTTGACTCTTTGGATACGGAGGCAAAGGATCGAGTCGCCTCCCCAAACAAAAATCTTATTTTTTGAGAAAAAAAAGTCTCACAATGAGGTATTTCTTCCATGGCGTAGATTGCTGTTGGCAAAATACATAAAAATACAAAGGCTTTTAAGATTTTTTTCATTTTTCTCTCCCTTCCAAAGACCTCATTAAAGAGAGAGATTCTCCCTTACTCAAAGGCCGAGATATGCTTTTTTTACTCCCTCATGATGGAGAAGATCTTTTGATGTTCCAGAGAGGGTTATTTCTCCATTTTCAAGGACGTATGCTTTTGAGGCAATTTCTAAAGATGCCATAACATTTTGTTCAACTAACAAAATCGTCATCCCTTTTTCATGAAGCTGACGAATGAGTCGAAACATTTCCTTAACCATAATCGGGGCAAGACCAAGAGACGGCTCATCAAAGAGGATCATTTTAGGCTCCTCCATCAAAGCACGGCCAATAGCAAGCATTTGCTGCTCTCCCCCCGAAAGGGTTCCTGCAAGCTGCTCTTTTCGTAATTTAAGTTTTGGAAAAAATTCATAAACACGCTCAAGATTTTCGGCAATGTGTTTACGGCTTCGTTTTAAAGAACCTGCAACTTGGAGATTTTCTTGAATGGTCATGGTTGGAAAAATCTGACGCCCCTCAGCAACATGAGCAAGGCCAAGCTCTGCAATATCATGACTTTCAAGATGGGTAATTTCCTTACCATTGAAAAAAATCTTTCCACCACGCGGTCTTTCAATCCCTGTCACCGAGCGAATCAGTGAAGTTTTACCCGCACCATTTCCACCGACAATAGCAACAAGCTCACCAGAGTTTACACTCAGTGAAACTTTTGAAAGAGCCTGAGCATCCCCATAAAAAAGATCGATGTTTTTGACTTCCAACATCATGCGGCCACCTCACCCAGATAACACTCAAGAACACGGGGATCACGTGTCACAAGTTCTGGTTTTCCCTCTGCAATCTTTTCACCATGATTGATGACAATGATATGATTACTCAGCTTCATCACAGCGCGCATGACGTGCTCAATCAAAACAATACTGAGATTAAGTTGTTTATTCAGGGTCAAGAGAACATCCACCATTTTATCAACTTCACCAGGGCGAAGACCCGCCATCACCTCATCCAAAAAGAGAAGTTGTGGCTTTGTCGCAAGAGCACGCGCCATTTCCAACCGCTTATGCTCTGGAAGTGTAAGAGACTCTGCTTTTATATGGGCTTTTTCAGATAACCCCAAAAGATTGAGAATTTCCATAGCTTGTTTTTTTGCCTTGTCCACACGGCTTTCCTTGGCAAGGGCGCCAATTGTCACATTCTCAAGAGTTGTAAGTTCCCTAAAAGGGCGAACAATCTGAAATGTACGGCCAATTCCCTTAAGACAAATTTGATCCGCGGGAAGCCCTGTAATCATTTCTTCATTCAAAAAAACCTGCCCTGAATCCGGCATAATTGCACCAGAGATAAGGCCAAAAAGTGTTGTTTTTCCTGCACCATTGGGGCCAATGAGTCCGATGATTTCTCCCTCTCTTATACGAAAAGAGATGTTATTAACGGCATGAATCCCACGAAAGGACTTACTCAGATTTTCAACACGAAGGATGGGATTAAAGGACATGAGCATTTGGCCAAAAACGATTTTTAAGTGCGGGCCAAAGACCCTTGGGTAAGTAAAGCATAATGAGTAACATCGCGGTACCATAAAAGAGATGTTTTACCCCAGGAGCATTAAGATGCAAGACATCCACAAGATACACAAGACCTTCGCCAAGTGGTGTCAGAAGAAGCGCCCCTGCAATCGGCCCAAAAAGTGTCCCAACACCACCAACAATCGGTCCCATCAAAAACTCAATTGAGCGCGCCATGGCAAACGTTTGACCGGGAAACAGGCTATTTTGATAAAAAGCATAGAAAAGCCCCCCCAATGATGCCAACCCACCCGAAAGGGCCACCGCAATAATTTTCACACGAAGAAGGGGTATCCCCAAAGATTCTGCGGCTTGTTGATCTTCGCGTAATGCAAGCATCTGATAGCCAAACCGAGTTTGAAGAATTTTCTTTGTTAAAAAGAAAAGAAACATCGTCAACAAAACAAAAAGGTAATAAAACATCGTTGATCCACCCCTTAAGTGGACAATGTCCATACTTTGACCACCAGACACAGGGATAAAAAGTCCCCCAGATGCCCCAACAAATTGCCAGTGCTCAAAAATCAAACGGGCACACTCTGCAAATGAAATCGTCAAAAGAGAAAAATGGACACCCTTAATCGCAAACCGAAAACCAAGCCATGCAATAAAAGCACCAATCCCAGCGGTAACAAGAAAAGAAGCTACAAGACTGATCCACGGCGAAAGCCCCAGATGAACATAACATCCCGCCCCAATATAAGCACCAAGCCCCACATACAGCGCATGCCCCAAAGAAAGCTGTCCCGCATACCCCATCATAAGATTCCACGCCTGTCCCACATACGCAAAGTAAAGAGAAAGAATGGCAATAGAGAGCACATAGTCATTGCTCAAAAAGGGAAGCAAAACAACCAAAACACCAACGGCAATAAGAAGGATATTTTTTATCATGAGGACCTCAATAACCCTTGTGGTCTAAACATCAAAACAATGATGAGCAAAAGAAAACTGAAAAGCGCCTTGAGTGAGGGCTGGGTAAAATATCCGGCATAGGACTGAACCACTCCAATCAAAAGTCCCCCAAAAAGAGCTCCCCCCATACTTCCAAGACCACCAATAATAACGATGACAAAGCTTAAAAGCGTCAGTTCAGGAGCAAGATGAGGCGTTACGTTAAAAAGCAAGCTCAACAAACTTCCTGCAATGGCCACACAAACGGAACCCACACCAAAACTCACCGCATAAAGGTGCTTGTAATTCAGCCCCACAACTTTTGCGCCCAAAAGATTGTCCGCACACGCACGAATCATTTTTCCCGTAAGGCTATATTTGAAGAAGGCGAAAAGGGCAAGGGCTACCATGAGCGCCACAAATGCCGTGTAAACACGGACCTTATCAATGAGCAAATCCCCAAATTCAAATGTTTCAAGGCTATAGGACACGGTAACAGCGCGCGCCTCAGGACCAAAAATCATCAGTTGAAGGTTCACAAGAATAAGAGCCACCGCAGCAAGTACGATGAATTGAACGTGCTCTGGTTTTTCAAGAAGCCTGTTTACAAGCCCCCTTTGAAGGGCATATCCAAAACTAAACATGATCAGAGAGAGCAAAGGAATAGATAAAATCGGATCGAGACCAAATGCCGTAAAAAAAATAATCGCCCCGTAAACACCAAGGACAACCATCTCTCCATGAGCAAAATTCACAACACGAATAACACCAAAAATAACAGAAAGGCCAAGGGCCATGAGCCCATAAATCAGGCCCATCAACATACCGTTGATACCTACGTTAATCAGTGTTGTCATGCAGCCTCATACATTGGGATAGGGAAAACGGCATCAATCTCTCGCGCAGATACAGGGAAGATAACCTGCGGACGGCCACCATGGTTTTGCATAGATGCTGATGTTGCATTAATACCCTGCCCCTTTGCATCAAACTGTATAGGTCCGCCCATGGTGACGTGATCTGCAATATTTGTTTCTTTTAAGGCATCACGAATTTGAATCAAGTCCAAAGAATTCGCACGCTTATAGGCATCCACAGCAATATGAACAGCTTCAAACGTATAGGCTGAGTTTGTCTCCAAATAGTTATTAGGAAATGCCTTCGCAAGAGCTTTTTGAACAAGCTGAGTAATTGATGCCTTGGGGTTAAACCACGCTGTATTGGAAATCCAGTAGTTACTTTTATCCCCCAGTTGGGCAAAGAAGTCTTTCTCATACATACCAGGGCTTCCCGGGTTAATAATGCCCATAATTTTGAGTTTTTGCTTATACACTTCCTTAATCATAAGAACGGCATCCTCAAGACGTGTCGCCGGCATAATCAGTTCAGCACCGCTTGCTTTTACCTTTCCTATTTCCGTGGAAAGATCTTGAGTTTTTGGATCATAGGAAATGGTTTCAACAATTTTAAAGGGCATATCCAGTGTTGGAAAAAGTGCCTCGATACCCTTGCGCATGGCTTCACCATAAGTATCATTCACATGGATGAAGGCTGCAGTCTTAGGCGAGATACCTTTTTCTTTAAAAAGATCTTTCATCAAGGAAAGACCATTTCGAATTAGCATCGGTCCCGTAGGAAAGTTTCTAAAAACAAACTGATATCCCTGCTCTGTTATCTGAGGAGCAGCAGCAATATTTACAACAAAAGGTACGCCACGCTGCTCACACACTTGAGCAATGGCAGCTGTCACGCCTGAATCAAAAGCACCAATAAGAACATGAGCCCCTTCATTAATAAGTTTCTCAGCCTTTGTACGACCTGCATTAGCATTCGATTCTGTATCTGCATAAACAATCTCGAAATCCACCCCATAAATCTCACTCAAGATCGTATGGGCAAGATCTGAACCAATTTTGCAGCTTTGACCAAGAGACGCTTCAAATCCTGAGGAAGGAAGCAAAATTCCCACCTTCAAAATATTACCAGCTGATGCCTTTTTGCCACATCCCACAAGTGGAAGAGCACAGGCCGCAGACAGGGTGGAAAGGGTAAATTGACGACGTGTAAAGTGGGTCATAAATGCTAAAACTTCCTCTCTGAGTCTAAAATGAAAAAAGCAGATACAGCTCTAAAAAGCAAGATAGAATTAGCTTTTTTTCGCCTTTCATACCTTCCCCTGGAAGGATCATCATACTCCCTCTTTACATTTCTCAAAACCTATTTAATCTAAAATTATATCAACTTATGTCTTGGGGTATTTCTCATGAACAAGTCTACAACTGCTTATCTAGCAGAGTTTATTGGTACAATGATCCTGGTTCTTATCGGGTGCGGCAGTGCCGTTTTGGCAGGTTCTTCTATAGGAACACTTGGAATTTCTCTTACATTCGGCATGACACTCATCATGCTCGCTTATATTCTTGGACCCATCTCTGGATGCCATCTCAATCCAGCAATTACCATAAGTTTTGGGGCCCTTGGAAAACTTGAAAAGGATCATGTTCTCCCCTATATCGTTGCCCAACTTCTTGGCGCTGTTGTTGGTGCATACATCCTCCTTACAATTGCGAAAGGAGTTCACGGATTTGACCTCAGCCATGGCTTTGCCACAAACAAAATACCTCATGGGGATCATGGCTTCCTGGCTGCAGGGGTGGCAGAAGTCATCTTTACGGGACTCCTTGTACTCGCTGCACTTATGACCACGACAAAAAACATTCCCGCAGGATTTACTCCTATTCTTATGGGTACGTCTCTTTTCGTTTTCAACGTCGTTGCCATACCTGTAACAAGTGCATCTATTAACTTTGCGCGTTCCTTTGGACCTGCGATTGTTGCAGGAGGAGACGCCTTACATCAACTCGTCTACTTTGGTGGATTCACTTTACTTGCCGCCATTCTTGGTTCCGTTTTGTTTAAATCTGTTCTTTGTCAAAAATAAGCATCCGTATGCAAAAGCATACAAGCTACACAACCGGCAAATTATCCGAATGGTTTGCCGGTTTATTTTTTCTGCTCAAAGGATATAAAATTCTTCAAACGCGTTTTAAAACAAAGGTAGGAGAGGTTGATCTTCTCCTTGCCAAGGGGAATTCCCTTATTGCTGTGGAGGTAAAATTTCGCAAAAACTATGGGGACGCTTCTTATGCCATCACTCCCAGGCAGGCTCAAAGGGTAAGACAGACCTTACTGTGGGCACATAAAAAGTATCCTTATTATGAAAACCTAAGATGCGATACACTCTTGATTTCTTACAATAAATGGCCAATACATATTCAAAATGCCTTTTAAAGAAGAAAACTAAGGAGAATTAAGATGCGCATCATTATCGGACTTTCTGCCGTATTAAGTTTAACAGCTTGCCTTCCTGTTATGGTGGGTGGTGGTGGCGCTAGCGTTGTCACAGCTGCCGCAAAGGAAAAGGGCATTGGTGGCGCGTGGACAGATTCTCAAATTTCGAACTCTCTCAAAACAAAAATTTATCAATACGACCGTGATGCACACAGACGCGTTGGTGTAAACGTCCAAAATGGAGAAGTCCTCCTGACCGGTAGTCTTCCTAATCAAGAGATGATTGACAAAGTCGAAGAGATGGCATGGAAAATTAATGGTGTTAGAAAAGTAATCAACGATATTGGTGTTAATAGTGATGATAGCTTAGGGATTGGTGAAGCAACATCAGATGGAATGATTACAACAAAAATCAAAAGCGCGCTCCTTTTTGACGGAGACATAAAATCCATCAACTATAGCATCAAAACCGTAGGCGGTGTGGTCCACGTTATGGGAATTGCACAAAACCAAACAGAACTTGATAAGGTTTTGAACACAGCACGCAATACATCCGGTGCCAAAAAAGTTGTAAGCTATGTTAAGATGAAAGAAAATACTGAGGCGGAAGAAACTTCTGAAGAAACTCCTGAGAAAAAAGAAGCAGAGTCAGAAGAACCAGCCGCCGAGTAGATATAAGACAAGGATAAATCGGGAAAGTTAAGGAATATGGCAGGTCATTCACAGTTTAAAAACATTATGTACCGCAAGGGCGCCCAAGATAAAAAGCGCGCAAAAATTTTTGCAAAGATCGCGCGCGAGATTATGGTCGCCGTCAAATCCGGAATTCCCGAAGCTTCTTCTAACCCCAGACTACGTGCAGCTCTTGCTTCTGCCCGTGCGGCAAATATGCCAAAGGATAACATTGATCGCGCTATTAAAAAGGCCCTCGGTGGTGAGGATGATAGCAACTTTGTAGAAGTGCGTTATGAAGGTTACGGACCAGGTGGCGTGGCTATTATCGTAGAAGCCCTTACGGATAATCGTAATCGCACAGCTTCGGAAGTGCGTGCCGCTTTTAATAAACATGGTGGATCCCTCGGTGAAACAGGGAGCGTGGCGTTTTCTTTTGAACACATTGGGTATCTAGCTTTTCCAAAAAATTTGACTTTCGACAAAATCTTTGAAGAGGGCATCGAAGCCGGCGCTGAAAACGTAGAAGAACAGGATGAAGCGATCGAGGTCACATGCTCAACAGAGGACTTTGCCCAAGTTCGTGATCACCTTATGGAAAAAGTGGGTGACCCCACGGAATCAAAACTTATGTGGCGCCCTACCAACTTATCTGCTGCAAATCTTGATACGGCAAAAACACTGATGAAGCTTGTGGACGTTCTTGAGGATTTAGATGATGTCCAAAATGTTTATACAAACGCAGACATTACGGATGAGATCGCCGCACAATTGGGTTAATCCAAATTTTTCTATAAAGAGATCTCTGTTTTAGCAAAATACTTTGGCGTCATTAATGGGGCATTAACTATTTTTCACTAGTATGGTGAGCATATGGACCTAATTTTTTTGGACAATGCAAACCATCAAAATTTCAAAAGCCCTTGATACCCACGAGCTTCTTGATCTCAAGGAGCAATTGCTTGTTTCTATGGAAACAGCAAAAACAATCACATTCGATGTGACTCAGCTTGAAAATATATCCACTCCACTCATTCAGTTTTTCATTGCCTTTCAAAAAACAGGCGTAGATATGAAATTCAAGCACGCAGAGGGTCCTTTTCTTGAGCTTTTGCATGATTTTGGCTGTGAACAGGCATTTGAAGGAGCTCTGGCATGACAAAACTTGTATTAACCGTAGATGATTCCAAAACCATTAGGGAGATGGTGTCTTTTACGCTCAAAAGTTCCGGTTTTGACGTCATTGAAGCAGAAGATGGTGCCATCGCACTGAATGTGATTCAGGGTAAGAAACCAGATCTTATCATCACTGATCTTAACATGCCGAATATGGACGGTATTACCCTGATTAAAAAGCTGAGAGAGAAGCCTGAATATAAATCAACGCCCATCCTTATGCTTACAACAGAACAAACAGATGATAAAAAAGCTGAGGGTCGCAGTGCCGGGGCAACAGGTTGGATTGTTAAACCTTTTGACCCAGAAAAATTGATCCAAGTGATTGCAAAAGTGTGTCCGTAATTGGGGTAAAAAGCCATGCAAGAACAGCAAATGGAGCAATTTAAGAAAGTCTTTTTTGAGGAATGCGCCGACCTTTTGGCAAGTTCGGAGACTCACCTATCTGCCCTAGAATCTGAGGTTTTTAACCCAGAAGACGTTAATGCTATTTTCCGTGCTGTTCACTCCGTTAAAGGCGGTGCTGGGACTTTTGGCTTTGATACCCTTGTCAAGTTTGCCCATGTTTTCGAGACAGCACTAGACATTTTGCGATCAGAAAATATCGACATCACTCACGAAATTGTGGACCTTTTACTACGTGCCAACGATATTCTTGGTGCCCTTGTTACAAATGCTCAAACACACTCCCATGAAAATCCAGCCCAAATGGATTTTGTACAACATCAACTGGAAAATTTTATAGAAAAAAGAGAGGTCACAAACAATTTACCTGCATCTTCAAATACAAAAACTACCGCCACGGAAGAAGTCAAGGAAACCCCCGGAAAAAAACTTTTTAGCATTAAATTCCAACCTAATTTGGAATTGATGCGTTTTGGAAATGAACCTTATTTTATCCTAAGAGAACTTAAAAAACTCTCAGGAGACGGTCATTACAAAGCCACCGCCAATATAGACAAGGTACCGCAGTTTTCTCAGTACAATCCTGAAAATTGCTATCTATCCTGGACCATTGAGCTTGAGACAGAAGCCTCTGAGGCAGCTATTCGTGAATGTTTTGAATTCGTTGAAGACGACTGCAAGCTTACAATTTCTTTAAAGGATTCCTCATCACAAAAACAAAAGGGAACGAAGAATTCCACCAAAAAAGTTAAGGAACAAAAAACTTCTTCCCAAGAGGAAAAAGCACCTGCCTCTAAGGAGCCGCAGATCAAAACTTCCCAAGATTCATCACCTGTAAGTTCAGCAAAAGATATATCAAAAAAATCTTCACCACCCCCAGCAGAGACAACTCCTGTAGAAACAGTAAATTCCATTCGCGTGGAGCTGGATCGCATTGACCGACTCGTAAATACAGTGGGTGAAATGGTGATTAAACAAGCAATGCTCTTGGATCGGGCACAAGTTGTTCAAGGAGAACATGCCGATGATCGACTGAATGGATTTGTCAAGGCACTCGGTGAGCTGACCCAACACACAAGAGAGCTCCAAGAAAGTGTTATGGCCATTCGGGCACAACCTGTCAAAGCCGTCTTTGCAAGAATGCCCCGTTTAGTGAGAGAACTTTCCACACAACTCGGTAAAGATATCCGTATCGAGATGCTTGGTGAAAATACAGAAATTGACAAAACCGTTATTGAGCGTTTGGGCGAACCCTTAACACACATGATCAGAAATGCGGTTGATCATGGCATTGAATCCCCCGAGGAGCGTTCTAAAGCAGGGAAGCAGCCCCAAGGACACATTCAACTTTCTGCGGAACACAAAAGTGGCCGTATTGTTATTCAAATCAAAGATGATGGAAAAGGAATTAAGCGGGAAAAAATTCTTCAAAAAGCCAAGGATCAAGGCATTGTAACGGACGATATGCATCTGAGCGGCGAGGAAATTGACCAACTCATCTTTCATCCCGGATTTTCAACAGCATCTCAGGTCACAAATATTTCTGGTCGTGGTGTTGGGATGGATGTTGTGAAAAAAAGCATCCAATCTCTCGGGGGCCGCGTCAGTATTCACTCTGTGGAGGGCGAGGGGTGCACCTTTAATATGCTTCTTCCCCTCACGCTTGCTGTTTTAGATGGCATGATCGTCCGTGTTAGCAATGAATGCTATGTGGTTCCTTTGATTAACATTGTCGAAACATTACGCCCCACAAAAAATCAAATTCACAAAATTGTAGGTGGATCCGAAATTTTAGATCTTCGTTCTAAGAATATTCCCCTTGTTTACCTACACCGAATCTTCAATGTTTCTGGCGCTGTAGAGAATCCAGAACATGCCATTATTGTTGTTGTCGAGACGGAAGGCGGAGAACACATCGGCCTTGTTGTCGATGAACTCCTTGCTCAGCAACAAGTTGTTCTCAAAAGTCTAGAGGCGAACGCTGACCCCATTGACGGTATTTCTGCTGCAACAATTCTTGGAAATGGACGCGTATCACTTATTTTAGACGTTAACGCACTTAAATCAATTCAAACACAATCATGGGAGATGAGTCATGGAAGCTCTTGCGCCACAGGTTTCTAGTGATGAAATAATTGATGAGAATGCTGGTCGCAGGCAATTCATCACATTTACGGTACAGGGCCGCGAATACGGTGTCGATATTATGTCCATCCGCGAAATAAAAGGGTGGACAGAGACGACCTCTCTCCCGAATTCCCCTGATTATATGCGAGGCGTCATCAACCTTCGCGGCACGGTTGTCCCCATCTTGGATCTACGCGCCCGGTTTAACATGGGACACACACAAACAACCAAGAATCATGTTGTCATGATCGTTCAGGTTGGGCCCCGTCTTATGGGCGTTCTTGTTGACTCTGTTTCTGATATCCTCACCATTAACAGCTCAGATATTCGCGCTGTTCCACAGATGGACGGCAGCAACAGTGGCGATGTGCTTTCAGGGCTCGTCAGTCTTGAGACACGTATGGTTGGTCTTTTGATACTCGAAAACCTTTTCGACAAAGATATTATTTTTTCACATAGCTACGATTTTGATGCTTCGACAACACATGTCACAGGGACTCCGGGAGAATAATAATGCACTTTCTTAATACAAAAAATTGGACTCTCACACAAAGAATTGTCATAGGATTTGCAACTGTTCTTTTTATCTTTGGCAGCGGACTTGGTTGGAACAACTATAAATCCCATCAATTTGGTCGTGATCTTGAAAATATCCAAGAGATTGTTTCTCCGGTTCAAGATAGTATTTTCGACCTTTATTCGGCACTCGCAGATGCCCAAGGATTTACAGTCAATTACGCTTTTCATCCAACCCCCGAGGCAAAACAGCAAATCGACCTTGTATGGCAGGGCACAGAGGAAGCCTTGAAGATCATTAATGAGAAACTCCCTGTGCTCATGAGTTTTGCAGGATCCGATTACAAGGAAGCATGGAACGCAATTCAGACAAAAATTGTTCACCTTAAAGAGATGACGCATCAACTTTTGGAAAGTGTTTCCAAAGGGCAAGAGGCCTTTTTCCAAACCAAAGCTTCCTATGATGCCGCAAGTGCCGATGTATTTAACACAATACATGGCCCCATTCAAAAAGATGGCACACGCGCGGGAGGATTCATCCACCACATCGATGCTGATATTGAAAAATTATCAACAAACGATATTCAAACCATGAAAAATATGGAGATATTTAATTATTTCCTCATGATCATCAGCATTTTTTCAAGCGTTCTTGTGGCCTATTATACACTCCGAAGTATCAAGGCACCCCTTAACAACATGGCTAATTGTGTTAGTGATCTTGCCCAGGGAAATACGAAGCTCGTTATTCCTGGTGTTGAAAGCAAAGACGAAATTGGCATCATTGCACGGGCACTTAACGCCATCCGTGATGCAGGTATTAAATCCGTTCAAATTCAATCAGGATTGGATGCTGTGTCTGGAAACATCATGATTGCCGATGCAAACGGTACGGTCATTTATATAAATGATGCCATGAAAGACTTTTTTACCAAAAACGAAAAAGTTTTTACCACTCATCTTCAAAATTGGTCTCCAGATCGTGCTGTAGGAGGTTCCAGAATTTCACAACTTAATACTTTTAGTACAACCAATTTTGATCATATTAATCAGCCCACACAGGATACACTTTCCATCGGAGAGTTAAGTCTTCGTGTTGCAGCCTCCCCCGTCTTAAACGAGTTTGGAGAGCGCCTTGGTACAACTGTTGAGTTTATTGACCAATCCCAAGAAATTAAAACTCAATCAGAGGTGGATAGCCTGATTAAAAGGGCGGCTTCCGGCCATTTTGAAGACCGAATTGATTTAAATGATAAAAAGGGATTTTTCAAAGATATTGGTGAAGGGCTTAACACTCTCTTTGGGACACTTGAATCAACCTTCAAAGACATTGGTCAAGTTGTTGGAGGTCTTGCCACAGGTGATATGCGTGCGCGTATTCACACTCAATACCACGGCACATTTGAAGTTCTTAGAAACGACGTCAATCAAATGGCAGATAAACTGAATCAAACTCTTGTTCGCATCATTAGCGCCGGAAAAGAAATTACAAGTGCTACAGGTGAAATTACAGTCGGAAGCCAAGATCTTTCCATGCGTACCGAGCAACAAGCGAGCAGCTTAGAGGAAACAGCGGCAAGCATGGAAGAGCTCGCATCCACCGTACGTCAAAACTCAAATAATGCACAACAAGCCAACCAACTTGCAGCGGGCGCTCAAATTGTCGCCGCTAAGGGTGGAGAAGTTGTCTCCCAAGCTGTGGATGCCATGCAAAAAATTGAAGAATCCTCTGAAAAAATTAATCAGATCATTGGCGTTATTGATGAAATTGCTTTTCAAACAAACTTACTCGCCCTTAATGCTGCTGTTGAAGCGGCACGCGCCGGAGATGCTGGCAAAGGTTTTGCGGTGGTTGCTGATGAGGTACGATCCCTGGCTCAACGCTCTGCACAAGCATCAAAACAAATCAAACAACTTATTTCAGACAGTTCGTCTCAAGTAAAATCCGGTGTCAAACTTGTGAACGACACGGGTGAAAACCTCAACGAAATTGTAGAAAATACCAAAAAAGTTGCAACGATTATTGCTGAAATTGCCGCAGCTTCGGCTGAACAATCCGTAGGCATTGAGCAAATTAATACAGCAGTAAGTCAGATGGATGAAATGACCCAAAAGAATGCTGCACTCGTTCAAGAAAGCTCGGCTGCGGCCCACTCTCTCGAAGATCAAGCATCACGCCTTCAAGAGCTTATTGGATTTTTCAAAATTAGTGATCA
>JBDHTO010000025.1:0-14104 GCA_039808665.1 Alphaproteobacteria bacterium
TCGTTCCATCCGCTTAACCAAGGTTAATATCGGGGTGGGGGAGGGTGAATATAGGGGTATATATTTTATGCATACCTCCCTTGATAAAAATACTCTTGTATTTTGCAAATTTTATAACATATTACATTGCATAATTAATTGTTTATTTATTTGGATATATTGTGAATATAAAAATATTTTTTCTTTCCTCTGCCTTAACCGTGGTGTTGAGTCAGACATGGGCGGCCAGTGATCTTGGCTCTGGGGACTCCATGTCACCGGCGCCGGTGATTTCTTCTCAACCTCAGGGGGACCAAACTAAAATTGCGGTAGATCGAGATGGAGTAGATGAAGAATCGTATTGGCGGTATTCCCGGCAAATTGCGGGTGGCCTTACCCCCAAAAATTTTTCTTCCTTTTTGGAGCGAGCACACAATCAAAGACAAAACATTCCTCCTAATGTCATATCTCCTTGGGAGTTTTGGAATTTATTGATTCCTGCGGTTGAATCTTGGTATCTTCGTAATAATGCTGAGAATGATCTGTCGTTCTATTATCCAGATATTGTTCATGGATGGAATCTTTTTGCAGAGATTTCCTCATCTTTGCGTCTTGCTTATTTTAATATCGTTGAGGACGCAGACAAGAATAAAAATGTGGATAGTACTAGCTGGGATGAAGCTAAAAGAACTCTTACCCGTTTTGTAAATTCTTTGGGACCTATGCCGGAACCCACGTCACCCGCGCCGGTGATTTCTTCTGGGGGAAGTCTTATTGATACTTACCGACAAGAACTTCAGGATACTAATTGGGATAATCTTATACCCTATTTTATCTATTAACTCTGGCCATAAACTTACGCCTCAAATCATGACCCATCTTTTAGAAAGGGCGGATACTGCAGAAAAGTCAATAGAAAGGGCATCGGGTGAGCCTAGTTTATGGCCAGAGTTAATAGATAAAATAGGGTATAAGATTATCGAGGCAGTCTATGGTCAGGATATTTTTGAGGGTGTCGACCGGAAATATCGTTTGGCCTATGTGGAGGCGTTGACGAGACAGACGGACAGCCAGGGTAATCCCACGTTACGGGCGGGCACTGCGATGACAGGGTTGCTAGGTGAAGCCGTACGTGGCAGGTCTTTGTTTGAGGGGATCTCTGATGAGGAGCGTTTCCGCTATATAAAAAATGTGACTGAACAGATGGATCTGGGAGGTAACAGCACAGATGCCGCAGAAAAAGCCAAAAAGATTTTGTTGCGGGATGTGTATGGAAATCAAAAATTTAAAGGAATCAATCTAGAAGAACTCTTGGCATTCTTTGATGATGTTGCTTCACAGAAGGGTGATACCCCTGCCTCTAAAGAAAATGCGAAAAGGGCAAGGGAGAATATTAATTATATGATAAGAGATCTGATCAAGGGGAAAGATTTCTTTTATAAGGTTCCTAGAGAGACTCGGGCTGCTTTTTTAATGAAAATGGCGAGCCAGAGGAATCCTGATGGGACAGTCGGAATAACTGCTGAAAAGGCATTGAATGCGATATTCGATGATATGGAGTTGAAATCAATAAGCAATCACCTAGGTGTGGTGAAAGTGTCTGATGAATTTTCTTTTTGTGACGCTCTTACAGAGCTTAGAGAATTTGATAACACGTTATCCTATAGGGTAGAAAGGCTATCTCCTCTTGCAGAAAGGGCTCGTCTCCGTGTGATTAAACTTCTTCTTCCATCGATAAGTCCCCTTCCAAAAGAGCTGAGTGATCGCTATTTCAGATATGCTGAGGCCTTCATGGAGCAGAAAGATAAGAATGGTAATCCCACAGAAATTGCGAAGGAAGTGTGGACAAAAGTATATGATTTTCTTTGGGTTCGAGCAATCTTCTTTCAAGATGCTACTGTTGAAGAAGCTAAATCTTATTTAGAAAAGGTTTCAAGGTATACCAACATGGATTTGACACCAGATTTTCGTGCAGAAGATGCTCTATATATGCTGAAATATATCGATGAGCGGTATAAAACACTTGATTCTAAGCCACAATAAAAATCCTAAACTTAGGATAAGCTTAAAAAGGGACGCGACGTGTGTCCCTTTTTTATTAAAGAGACATCTGTCACTCCCTAGTGCAGCTGATCCAAAATTTTTTTGTTTGATACAAATGTTAGAGATTAAAAAAACTATTGAGCTGTGAAAAAAGAAATGAATTCCAAAACAGTTCATTCTCTTTCTCTCTATAAAAAAAGTGGATTTACTTTTATGATAGTCTCACGAAGAGTGTGACCGAAGTGTTTATGCAGAAGAAGGCGCGGCAAAATAATCAATCTCTCCCTCTCAAAGATCGCAAGATCTCTGGGATTGCGCCTGTCTTTGATCAATCCTATCCCTTGGATGGGTTTAAGATTGTTAATGCGAAATCCGCGGGTTTTTCAGGCCCCCCCCCCTTTGTACAGCCTTCTCCCGAAAAAAAAAGGTTGTTGGGGGCGCAGGATCCGCTAAGCTTTGTGAGCAACTTTCTTCATAATTGGGTATTTCAAGAGTTTTGGTTTGTCATGAATAAACTTTCCATATTTGGCCTCATGATGGGGATGATGTTTTTAGGCATGATTTTTTTCGGTGTGGGATTTTTGACAGCCTATAAAACCCTTCCAGAAGAAAATTCTGATGGGAAGGGCGCTTGGCATCATGCCAATAAAAATGCAGGTGTGGCTCAGTTTGCAGGAATCGCAGGAAATGTTGCGGGGAATTATGTAGAAGATGCAGCCATGGGAGCCGCAGGAAAGGCCATGAATGTTGTGGGGAAGGCAACATCAAAGCTACCTCCTGCTTTGCAGCCTTTTTCTCATTATGCTTCAGCTAAAATTTCTCGAAAACTTGTGGGTGAAGCCGCACATTCTACGGATCTTGCAAGGGAGAATACAAAAAAACTGATGTCAGGTCAGGGAATGGCAGGCAATCCTTATAATGCCTCTCCTTCAGTGCAGGCGCCTGAGCAGATGTCAGGCCAATTTCAATCTCCTCAAATGGGACAGTTTCAAGGACAACAACCTGTGGGAGGAGGATATGGTATGCCACCTTCCCAAGGTTATGCGGTCCCTAGTCAGCCACAATCGTTCCAGGGGCAGGGATATTACAATCCCCAAGTTCCACAACAAAACTATGGGCAAATGCAGCCTCAAGTGGGACAACCCTATGTATCGCAGCCTTACATGTCACAACCCACCCCTCCTTACTATGGTGCTCAACAACCCTACCCACAACAAGTTCCTCCTCAAGCCTATTATGGTCCCCAGCAATCTTATTCACCGCCGCCTTATACACCTTCCCAGGGAAGCTATTACCCTCAACCCAATTATTAGGGTGGGGAGAAAGTGTGCGCATTTTTGTTAACAGAATCCTAAGGATCCTGTGGTAGAATTTGATAAAATATTTTCTACTTTTTAAGAGTGTTGTATGCATTTTGATCTTGTCATCATCGGGGCGGGTCCTGGTGGTTATGTTGCGGCCATTCGTGCCAGTCAGTTGGGGATGAAAGTGGCCCTTGTAGACAGACGAGAAAAACCCGGCGGGACGTGTCTCAATGTGGGGTGTATTCCCTCAAAAGCGTTGCTTCACAGTGCTTATAAATACTCCCAAGCAAAAGATGAATTTCATAAACACGGTATTGAAGTGACGGATGTTCGCGTCAATGTCAAAACGATGATTGAACATAAAAATCACGTGGTGAGCGAGCTTACGGGTGGGGTGAATTTCCTCCTCAAAAAAAATAAGGTCACAGTCTTCCATGGAACAGCGTCCCTGGGTCATGAGGGGGATCAAACGGTTGTACATGTTCATGAGGGTAGTGAAGTGCAGGTTTTGCACCCCAAGCACACCATCATTGCCACGGGAAGTCAGGTGATTGATATTCCAACCCTTCCTACGGATGAAAAGATGATTGTATCTTCCACGGGGGCGCTTGATCTTGAAAAAGTGCCGGCGCACATGGTTGTTGTGGGTGGTGGGTATATTGGCCTGGAGCTCGGCTCTGTTTGGAAACGATTGGGATCAGATGTCACAGTTGTTGAAGCCCTTCCTGAAATTGCCATGAGTATGGATCATGATGTACGTAAGGAGCTTCGTAAATCCTTAGAATCATTAGGCATAAAGTTTATGCTGAATACGAAAGTGATTGCTTCTGAAAAACAAGGTAAAAAAATTCATGTGGAAGTTGTGCGTAAAGAAGATCTATCAAAACCCGCAGAAGTTTTGTCTGCAGATGTGGTGCTTGTATCGGTGGGCCGTAAACCATGCACGGATGGTCTGAATCTTGAGCATATGGGGATTCATACCAATGAACGTGGCTTTATCCATGTGAATCACCATTTTGAAACATCACGGGCAGGTGTTTACGCCATTGGCGATGTTATTGGTGGAATGATGCTTGCGCACAAGGCAGAAGAGGAAGGGATTGCCCTTGTTGAGATGCTTGCGGGACAAAAGGGTCACGTTAATTATGATGTGATTCCAGCTGTTATCTTCACTCAGCCAGAAGTGGCGTCTGTGGGGCTTACGGAAGAGCAAGCAAAAGAACGTGGTCACGGGGTTAAGGTGGGTAAATTTCCTTTTTCTGCAAACAGTCTTGCCAAGGCGATCTCTTCAACAGAGGGGTTTGTAAAAATTATTGCAGATAGTCGTACAGATAGGGTACTTGGGGTTCACATTATAGGATCCCATGCGGGGGCAATGATTCAAGAGGCTGCGATGGCGATGGAATTTGGTGCATCCTCTGAAGATATTGCAAGGACCTGTCATGCCCATCCCACTTTTAGTGAAGCGTTGAAAGAGGCGGCGTGGGATACTTTTGAGAAAGCGCTCCACAAGTAGTAGGGTTCGAAGGGGGAGGAAGAAGTGGCTCTTTACATCTATAAAGCATTGGATGAAAAGGGGCATATTCATGAGGTTGAAGATTTTTTTCACTCCAAAGAAGCCTTAGAATCCGCCCTGCATCAGCAGAAGATGGAGCTTATTTCCTTTAACATTGTTACGGGGGCGCAGGGGCGAAGGTCCCTTCGTGTGAAAGATGCGCTGTACATCCTTCAAACCCTGATGCTTTTGACAAAATCCGGATTTTCCCTGCTTCAGGCTTTTGAATACTTTCTCCAAGATCGTCAAAAAACCTCTGTGAAGAGGTCCATTCTCTCTATGATTGAAAAACTTAAAAAGGGAAAACCCCTCGATCAGGTATTGGAAGAATACCTCGTTTTCCCCCCGTATGTTGTTCATATCATTCGGTTGGGGTTACAAAGTGGCCAGCTTGTGAGATCCCTGGAGCAGGCCTATGAACTTATGAAAAGAGAGCAGGAACGCAAACAAACGATGCGTCGTGCAGGGATTTATCCCTTGGTATTGACGCTCCTTTTGATAGCGATGGTGATCGTTTTTACGCAAATGCTGCTTCCTCAAATATCTATCTATCTTAGGGAATTGGGTGTGAATGAGCTCCCCTTCATGACACGTGCCCTTATTCACACAGCCGCGTTTTTAGAAAAATATGGCCTTTCTCTTGCAGTGGTCATGGGGTGTGCTCTTTTGATAGGATTGCTGTCGCCGCGCGTTACTTTTTTGCAAAATTTTTTGACAGGGAACCTTTTAAAAATTCCGGGGATAGGACGCCTTTTAAAGACAAGCGTGCA
This sequence comes from Alphaproteobacteria bacterium, assembly GCA_039808665.1. Lineage (GTDB taxonomy): Bacteria > Pseudomonadota > Alphaproteobacteria > Paracaedibacterales > JAKBAR01 > JBDHTO01. The sequence continues at coordinate 5,652 of JBDHTO010000025.1, forward strand.
AAACCACTGGCTTTTTTATGTGGGACGTCTGTATGACTCAGGTATCGATTTTAAGTCAGCACTCGATTTTACGGCTAACACCTATAAAAACAACTATATTAAAAATATCATGCAAACCTGCCATGAAAAGATTTTTTCAGGTCATCCCCTTGTTGAGATGTTAAGGCAAACAGGAATGTTTTCTGCCTTTTCTCTTTCTTTAATTAAGGCAGGCTCAGAGAGTGGAAAGATCATCGAGGCGTGTCAACAAGCGTATACCCATGAGGATACACAGCATCAACAGAATATCGAGCTCTTTTTAAAATCCTTTGAACCCAGCCTTTTGATCATAATGGGGCTTTTTCTTCTTTGGATTGTACTGGCTGTGATTGCACCCATTTATGATCATTTAATTGTTTGAGTCATTCCAATTCGTTATGATAAAAGAAATATCACTTATAACAAAAAAGGATTTTTTTCATGGCTCTTCACCAAGCAACCGACTCAAGTTTTGATAAAGACGTTCTCGAGTCGAACGTTCCTGTTATTGTTGATTTTTGGGCAGAGTGGTGCGGTCCTTGTCGTATGCTTCTTCCCATCCTAGAGGAGGCAGCTCCTGAGCTTGAGGGGAAAGTGAAAATCGTCAAAGTGAATCTTGATCAAAATCCACAAACGGCGGCACGTTTTAACGTGCGCAGTATTCCAACACTTATTATGTTTAAAGACGGACAAATGCAAAGTGTGAAGGTCGGCCTTTTGAGCAAACCTAAACTTATTGAATGGGCAACAACGGGCGCTTAACTTCGCCAAGATAGGCAAGCACAAAGCTTCCAGCCATACTTAAGACCATCCAACTTGGAAATAAGGCGTCGTAGCTTCCTATGACGCCTTTGTCATAAAGAACGATTAAAAAAAGACCGAGTACCCATCCCGCATGGACAAGGTAGAATAGGAATGGCGTGATAAGGGATGCGAGCATGGAAACATATGACATAAAGTGATTCTATGTCTATCAAAGCCCTCTAATTCTTAAGAAAAGGTTAATGTTTCTGGCTGGGGGATTGTTGTTGATCCCGGAATTTCTTTAAATGGTCGTGATTACCAAAAAATCTATGAAAGAGTTGTTTGATAAAATGCCATAGATAGGTTTCTGGATGTTTCCTGACAATGTGTGGACCGGTATAGAGAAACGCAATCACCTTTCGTCTTAGATTTTCGTCTTCCTCCGTTTGTTCATAGAGGAGTGAGATTTTTATATAATTTTCATGGGAGGAAATGACTTTTCCCGTAAGATTACCCAAATCTTCCACATGAAGAGAAAGGATGTGCTCTTCCATATGAGGTGGAAAATTAAGGCAGTGAAGAAGCATACCATGAGGGGAAAAATTTTTAATAGTCCCGTCTAGGGAAAAATCCTTAAGTTTAATTTTGACGGGGAGCGAAACGTCAAATCGTTCTTCGGATCTGTAACGGGGTCGCTCAATACTGAGGGTGATCATAAATCCCGTGATGATGAGGGTAAAGAAAGCCCATGCCGCGGCAACAGGGAAAAGACCGATATGAGAGACAACTCTATAGGGCGTCATAATATTGAGAATGAGCCCCCCCGCAAGTGCAGCAAAAAAGAAAATACTAACGGATAAAGAGAGAGGATGGTAGGTATGTCGATGGACAGTTTTTCCTTTGGGGGTGATCTTAAAAACTCTTTGATAGGGGGAGGTGAGTGTGTTGAGAATGGTGGGTAGTAGATTAATAGCCATAATATTCTCAAATGCCGTCGTAATAACGGGGATCCATCGTCTTGGGCCGTGCCATAGCATAAGCAGATAAGACGTAAGAAAGACGGGAGCCTGATAATCAAGGATTTCTGAAGGGTGCCCTATAAGCATAGGAAGGGTATTGGTCCAAAGAAAGATGATGGGAATGAGAATCACTAAAAGACGAATAAAGGGGTGAATGAGCCAATGGAGGGGGAGAAAAAATAAGCGATGCTTCAAGGCAAGAGATGATGAAAATATACCATTCTTTGCAAACAATAATTGAATGCCCCCTTTGCACCATCTTTTTCTTTGGACAGTGAAGGCATGAATAGATTCTGCGGCAAGTCCATGGCTAAGGGGTTCGTTAAGATAACGTGTAATATAGCCCTTTTTAAGAAGATGAATCGAAAGAAGAATGTCTTCTGTGACGGACTCATGGGGAATGCCTCCGACGCTTACAACAGGTTCTCTTTTGAAAACAGCGCAAGATCCACAAAAAAACGCAGAGTCCCATGCATCACGTGAGGGCATAATGACATCAAAAAATAGACGCTGGTCATCCATAACCTGATGAAAAACCCCAAGGTTTGTTTGGAGAAAGTCAAAGTTGTAGAAAAATTGAGGTGTTTGGACGATGGCGATTTTAGGGTCTTCAAAAAATCCCATGGTGCGATAGAGAAAGTTTTTTTGTGGGACAAAATCGGCATCAAAAATCGCGATGTATTCACTCGTTGTGTGTTTGAGGGCAAAGTTAATATTTCCAGCCTTTGCATGGGTGTTGTCATTGCGTGCGATATATCCAATCTTTCGCTCGCGGCAATACTGTCGCAGCCAGGGACGTCTCCCGTCATCAAGAATCCAGAGTGTAATTTTATCCTGGGGCCAATCTATATTTTCTGCGCCAATGATCGCCTTCTCAAGGACATCAATTTCTTCGTTATAGGTTGGGATAAAAATATCCACAGTAGGTAACTCACTTTTTGGAAGTATTCTCAGCTGTTTTTCTAGAACATCTGCCATGGGTGAGTTATTTCGTGTTTTTGTAATAAGGACATGGAAAATTCCATTTTCGAACCAACTGATCATTTCCAGTGAAAAACAAAACCAAATCCAAAAACCCTGGAAAGAAACATAGTGGTAAGGAAGAACTGTATGGAAAAATCGCCAGTCAATGTACCTTATAAAAATAATAAGGACGATGATGGACAGAATTCTTCGCGTTACAATGGAACTCTTATCAAGAGAGGGCGCGATAAGGGTAAAAAACGTCAAAACCGCCAGAAGAGGAAAGTATGTTTGAAGATCTTGGCCAATCATGACGGATTTCTTTCTTTAATAAAAAAGCGCTTCTTGCTAAAAGCGTACATCGCCAACACGACCCACATTACAAAAGTCACCCTTCATATCCTTAAGTTGGTCTGTATCAAGTTTGACGAGAATTTCCATGTCATGGGATGCATCTTGGGTGCTGCGTCCCACCATGATACTTGTGAAACTTGAATCAAGGGCACTTCCCCGCATATAGGCGATATGACCATCAACATAGTGGTCAGAACCGTTGAGCAGGATTTTTGCTTTTTGTCCAACTTTCAGGCGCTCAAACATTTTTCCACTTACCGTGGCGCTAACATAAAGATCATTACAGTCGATAACATCAAAAAGAGGTGTATTTTTTTCGATGTAGTTACCCTTTGAGACGTGGATTTTCCATATTGCGCCCTGTACAGGAAGCTTAACATCTGAGTTTCCAAGGCGTGCCAGAAGCTCTGTTTTTGTTTTTATGGTTTGTTGAAGGACTGTGATCTTTGCCTTCTTTTCATCTATACCTTGGTTCATATCGACAAGTTTAATACGAATGTCATTAATACGTTGCTCTTGATAAGACACATCTGTTCGTCCGTCAGTGTTAATAAAAATACCCTTACTAAGAGATTCAATTTGTGTTTCGTAGCGTTTGATTTGGAGTTTTATTTCTTCTAAATTCGCCTCAGCTCGTTGGGTGTTAAAGTTTGCAGACTCCTGATCCTGTTGTGAGCTAAACCCTTTCTTTCCCAAATTTTCTTTTCGCTTGAGCTTTTTCTTATCTTCTTCGAGGGTTGCCTCTTTTTCTTTTAGATTTGTTTTTGAAATCTCAAGCTCAATTGTAGTCCGATCAATAAGGGACTTCACATATTCATTACGGCTTTTGCCGAGATCCTCTTGGACTTTTTTAAGGTCATCTATCTCTTTTTCTGTAGCCGTGATGGAATTTTTAAGACTCTCCATCTCAATCGTCAATGTATCAAGTTCCGATTTGTCCACATTGGGATTGTTGAGAGTCAAAACTGAGGTGTTTTTATCAATTTCTGTGCCAATGGGGGGGACTTCAGTTTTAACATAACCTGAAATAGGTGCGCGAATGGGGATCAGTTTTGCTGTGACAACCGCGGCCGTACTATAGGTATAAAACATCCGAGGAACATAGAAATAGGCGAGGGCGAAAAGCATAAAAATCCCAAGAGATATGCGAAACAGTTGCCACGGGGAAAGGGTCTTTACTTTCGCAATCAGTCGTTGCAAAAGGGAAGGAAATTGATCTTTGAATTCAGCGGTATTCATTTTTATCCTGCCAGCATAAAGTTTGAGGAAATTCAGTGATTTTTGGGTTGTGGGATGATCGGATAGTCCGCTTTCTTCGTAAAACCGTTTGATGCAATGTGTGATCTTCAACAGGAAACTGTGAAAAGCACCAAGATCCTTGGAAAGAAAGGAAAGAGTGTTTTTGAAAAACCTCTTTATTTTTTTCAACATCGCACATGTTCCCGCGCTGCTTTTCTTAGGGTTGATTGTGTATGTTCCATAAATCAGAGCACACTTCCGATTTTATCGTAAGAGCATTTGTTTAATATTTCTTTAATCCTTAGTGTATAGATAGGGATGGGTGTATGAAGAGGGGGCGAGCTTTGTTTGTTCATGTATTGATCATTGTGATGGTGCTTCTGTGTAATGTCTGCGCTGTTACAGGAATGGATAGGGGGGAGGGAGGTGAGTTGCCTCAATATTCTCATCCCCAGATTAATGCCTTTGCACGTATGGCACGATATTGGGAGCAGAGATTTGAAGCGATTTCTCCCCAGTTAGAAGGCGAACCTGACCTGGTGTGCTTACATGCTATAAAGGAGGAGTTAGCACGTTATCAACAGGAAATGCTGTCTTATGATGATGTTGCGGAGTGGGTCACCATAGGGGCGGGGATATATTATACGCAAAAGGAAGGGTACTATTTACCCCCTAACTTTCAGGAGATGGATGCAGATGCGTTGAAGCCTAAAATAGACGATATTCTCTATTTGATCCACACAACCTTAGTCTCACGTTTGAGAATTTTTGACCCTACGGATCCCTTAAATCAACATGAATCAATGCCTCAAAGAAGGTCTGTTTCAACGAGTTATAGAAATCGCCTGATGCGCGCTCTTCGTCGCCTTCTGCCTTGCATCTGTAGGCAAACTTAATGTAACGTGAGGACACGTAATAAGACTCTCTCCCTTCTATGACCCAAGACATTATTATCCGCGGTGCGCGGGAACATAATCTTAAGAATATTTCCATAACCCTTCCCAGGGAAAAATTTGTTGTGATCACAGGGCTTAGCGGATCGGGAAAATCGTCCCTTGCCTTTGACACACTTTATGCAGAGGGTCAACGTCGTTATGTCGAAAGCTTGTCCGCTTATGCGCGCCAGTTTTTGGGGATGATGAATAAACCCGATGTGGATAGTATTGAGGGCTTGAGCCCGGCGATCTCGATTGAGCAAAAAACAACATCAAAAAATCCCCGGTCCACAGTTGGAACGATCACAGAAATTTACGATTATTTACGTCTTTTATTTGCACGTGTGGGTATACCTTATTCTCCTGAAACAGGACTTCCTATTGAAGCGCAAACGGTTTCTCAGATGGTGGACCGCCTTATGGGGCTTCCTGAAAAAACCCGTCTTATGATTATGGCGCCCATCGCGCTCGGGCGAAAGGGTGAGTATAAAAAGGAATTTGCTGATCTTCGTCAAAAGGGTTTTTCACGGGTCAAAGTGAATGGTGAGCTTTTATATATAGAAGATGTTCCCGCACTTGATAAAAATAAGAAGCACGATATTTTTGTTGTGGTCGACCGTCTTGCAATTCAAGAGGGGGCCCTTCAACGTGTGACGGACTCCATTGAGACAGGTCTTAAGGTTAGCGATGGATTGATTCATGCAGAAAATGTAGATTCAGGGGAGATAATCATCCTTTCCTCGAAGTTTGCCTGTCCCGTTTCCGGCTTTAGTATTGCTGAGATTGAGCCAAGGCTTTTTTCCTTCAACAGCCCCTATGGTGCTTGTCCCTCTTGTGATGGACTTGGGATGGAGATGGCCTTTGACGAAAGTCGAATTATTCCCCATACGCATCTTTCCCTGAGGGAGGGAGCCATTGCGCCGTGGGCAAGAAGTGAAGCGGGAAAGAAAAAAGCGGTCGTTTATGAGTACTATTATAATATCTTGGAATCCCTTGCACGGGCCAAAAATTTTTCCCTAAATATTCCCTTTGAAGATTTGCACACGAATATCAAAAACCTGATCCTTTATGGATCTGGGGATGAGAGTATTCCCATTACCTATGATGATGGGTTTAGACGGTATACAACAGAAAAACCCTTTGAAGGTGTGATCCCCAACCTTGAGAGAAAGTATAAAGAAACTGAGCGTGAAGCTTATCGAGATGAGCTTGCCGCTTATCAAAGTACAAGCCCGTGTCAAACATGTAAGGGGCACCGTCTTAAACATGAAGCTTTAGCCGTAAAGGTGGGAGATAAGCATATCGGTGAAGTCACCGAGCTTTCTATTGAGCATGCACACAAATGGTTTGACGATCTTCGACTGACAACAAAACAACAGGAAATTGGCGAACGTATCCTGGCAGAGATTAAGGCCCGCCTCGGGTTTCTTGTGAATGTGGGGCTTGAGTATCTGACCCTTGCACGATCTTCTGGAACGCTTTCTGGTGGAGAAAGCCAACGTATTCGCTTGGCTTCTCAAGTGGGATCCAAATTAACGGGCGTGATGTATGTGTTGGATGAACCCTCCATCGGTTTGCATCAACGGGATAACGATCGTCTTATTGAAACACTTAAAGATCTCAGGGATCTTGGGAACTCTGTCATTGTTGTGGAGCATGACCGTGATGCCATTATGGCATGTGATCACGTCGTGGATATGGGACCGGGAGCGGGGATTCACGGTGGATATATTATTTCTGAAGGGACCCCAAGTGATTTGCTTGCTGATAGTAAAAGCATTACGGGGGCCTATCTTTCTGGAAAAAAAGAGATCTCCGTTCCAAAATCAAGAAGAGCGGGTAATGGTTTTAAGCTTACTCTCAAAGGAGCCACGACCAATAACCTCAAGCATGTTAATCTAGACATCCCCCTTGGAACATTGACTTGTGTCACAGGTGTTTCAGGGGGTGGGAAATCTTCCCTTGTGATTGAGACTCTCTATAAAGCTCTTGCGCGACATTTTTATGAGGCTAAGGATGTGCCGGGTCCTTATAAAGGGATTCAGGGGCTTGAGCATCTCGACAAAGTAATTGATATCGATCAATCGCCTATCGGGCGTACACCACGTTCAAACCCTGCAACCTATATTGGTGCCTTTACGAGTATTCGTGAATGGTTTGCAGGCCTTCCCCAGGCAAAGGAAAAAGGATATGCTCCCGGGCGATTTTCCTTCAATGTCAAGGGGGGGCGATGTGAAGCATGTGAGGGTGATGGTGTTATCAAGATCGAGATGCATTTTCTTGCGGATGTGTATGTCCAATGTGATCAGTGTAAGGGCAAACGTTATAACCGCGAGACGCTCTCTGTTACGTATCGTGATAAGTCTATTGCAGATGTTTTGGACATGACGGTGGACGAAGCTTTAGAGTTTTTCAAAGACCACCCAAGCGTTCGGGATAAAATGAAAACCCTTCAAGAAGTTGGGCTTGGCTATATTCACGTTGGTCAACAAGCGACAACCCTTTCCGGGGGTGAAGCCCAGCGTATTAAGCTTGCTAAAGAACTTTCAAAGCGGGCAACGGGCAAAACGATTTATATTTTGGATGAACCGACAACAGGTCTGCATTTTCAAGATATTGATAAGCTTTTGCAAGTGCTTCAACGCCTTGTGGAGCAAGGGAATACAGTGGTTGTCATTGAACATAACCTGGATGTGATTAAAACGGCTGACTTTATTGTGGATATTGGGCCCGAAGGTGGGAACAAGGGCGGACGTATTGTGGCCACAGGAGTGCCTGAAGAGGTTATCAAGGTCAAAGAAAGCTACACAGGAAAATATCTAAAAGACTATCTATAAGGAGATGAGAAAATGACACAAGTTGCCGTAAAACGTTTAGAGCACGCAGAAAATATGGACCTTCCCTTTTATGGAACGGCGATGAGTGCGGGGCTTGATTTATCAGCTGCGGTGGATGTGCCTGTGATCCTTAAGCCATTTGAACGTACCTTGATCCCCACAGGATTTTCCTACTCTATTCCAGAAGGCTTTGAAGGGCAGATTCGCCCGCGCTCCGGGCTTGCGCTTAAACATGGCATCACAGTTTTGAATACGCCCGGTACCATCGATGCGGATTATCGTGGAGAAGTGAAGGTCATTTTGATCAATATGGGGCAGGAAGATTTTACCATTGAGCGTGGAAT
>JBDHTO010000026.1:0-13991 GCA_039808665.1 Alphaproteobacteria bacterium
CCCATGATGAGGTTTTCCACCGTGCTTTCCGTGAGGATGCTCACCTTTTGCTGCATCAGGTGCCGCAGGTGCTGCAGGTGCTGCAGGTGCTGCAGAAAATACAGAGCCAGAAACAAACAACGTCGCAAGCAAAATTCCTAATTTTTTCATAATACTTTCCTTTCGTTACATCAAAATCAAAGATTTCTGAGAATCTTTTACGCTATTGTCTAACAAAGGGATTAAGATTCCCTTAAAGAACCCGATGTTAAGGACACATCTGCTATCCCTAAGAAAAATTATTCAGGAAAAATAAGGGAACGTCTAGATAGAATTTAAATTTGTTTTGTTAAGGGTATTATCTGCGTTCTTTTAACAGGCGATCCCTGTCCCGTTTCCAATCACGGTCTTTGATGCTATCTCGTTTATCCACGGTATTTTTACCCTTACCCAGCGCAATTTTAAGCTTTATCTTTCCTTTGTGATTAAAGTACATAACAAGAGGAATAATGGTCAGCCCCTTCTTGCGGATCGCATTTAAAAATTTGTTGCGCTCTCGTTTATGGAGAAGAAGTTTCCGTGGACGCTTAGGTTCATGATTAAAATGACTCGCCTGGCTATATTCCAAAATATTTGCATTAAAGAGATAAAGCTCCCCCTCCATCTCTCCGGCATAGGATTCACCAATACTTACCTTGCCCTGACGGATAGATTTTACTTCACTTCCCGTGAGAACAATACCGACCTCTAGCTCTTCTATAATAAGATAATCAAACCGCGCACGTTTATTTTGTGCGGCGATTTTATAATTATCATTCTCGTTCTTTTTGCTCATAATGATTTACGCTGCTTTGGAAAGCGCCTCTTTTGAAAAACTCAAAACACGATCAATCCGCAATTCAAGCTCTTTTGAAATCGGGTGAAGGGGAAGCCGGACTTCATTTTCACAAAAACCAAGCTTATGCATGATGTATTTTATCGGTGTGGGATTAACTTCTGCACACATCAATTCATCAACAGGAACAAGCTTATCACGAATCTCTTCAAAGGTTTTTTGATCCCCCGCTTTCCAAGCATCATAAAGCTTTACAGAAAGCTCAGGGCAAGCATTAGCGGTAATGGAAACACATCCATCCGCCCCCATGGCAAGAGCCGCTGCAAAATAGGGGGAATCCCCACTTAATAAACTAAACGGTTTTGTTTGTGGAAGCTCATTTTGATCGCACATAGACTTGATTTTCTGCCTCAACACCGAAAGACGCGAAACGTCGGGGTGGGAATCTTTAATCGCTACAACTGTTGGGATTTTTGCAAGCTCCAAAACCGTCTCAACACTTATATCCATGCCAATACGTGTGGGATTATTGTAAATAATAAGAGGAAGTGTTGTGTGCGCATAAAGCGCTTTGAAATGGTCAATGACCCCTCTTTGAGTTGGACGGACATACGCAGGAGGTGTAACAAGAGCCGCACTACACCCAAGAATTTCAGCTTGATCCACAATGTTGATGGATTCAGACGTGCTCATCGTGCTACATCCGGAGATAATAGGCACACGACCAGAAGCTGTGTAAATGGCCAAAGCTAAGAGTTCTTTCCTTTCCTCAAACGAGAGAAGCGATCCTTCTCCTGTCGATCCACCAACAACAATGGCATGGCTACCCGATTGGATCAGGTTTTCGAGGATTTTTACAAAAGCCTCAAAGTCAATCTTTCCTTGCTTAAAAGGTGTTACCACTGCAACAATGGAACCAAAGAACATCATCAACCCTTCTTTCATTTTCTTTTCTATGTACGCTCTTAACATAATCAGCCTTTTTCATAAATTAAAGCGTTCAATCCTCGTTTTTTTTATTTTTTTAGCTCCCTGTTGCCATGTTGTTTTTGGAAAATGCCATATTACAACCTCTGTCCCTGGAAAATGGGAAAGAATTCAAGACGAGGAGGAATGCAAACTCGCAAAAAAAATCCTTAAATGGAAAAGCCTTGAGGATGATAGCGCTTCTTTTGAGGACATTGTCCATTTTTTTGAAAATAGTCCCACTTGGCCAAATCAAGTTGTCCTCAAACGTAAGGCCGAGTTAAATATAGACAAAGACACAGATAAAGATCTCATCCGAGAGTGGTTTCGCAAAAACCCACCCGCAACACACAAAGGGGCTCTTGAATTTTTAAAAGTTGCACAAAAACAGGATCATAAGATTATTGAGACCATCTTTATCAAAGTTCCCCTAACACGAGAAGATCTTAAAGCTTTTCTAAGCTACGGAAAAAAATACATAGACAAGGGTGAAATCCTACAAAGATTCAATTATCTCATGTATGAAGACCGCTTGGACGAAGCAGAAATGCTCATTCCCCATCTTGAAAAAAACAAAATCCACATCGCCAAAGATCGTATTTCCCTTGCAAAGGGGCAGCACCGTAAACGGCTAACCACCCATGATGAAGGGTACTTATGGCAGTATGGTCGGTATCTTCTTAAGGGTGAAAAAAATGATGAACTTAAACGCTTTTTAGATGAAAAAAGTGTTCAAAAAGCCATTGAACAGGAACCTGATCGTTGGTGGAACAGTATTCAAAAAATTCTTGCCCGCAGATACCTAGAAAAAAAGCGATACAAGGACTGTTATGGAGTTGTCAAAGGCGCAAAGACAGAGCGCGGAGCTCCTTTTGCGGAAAGTAAATGGCTTGAGGGCTGGCTCAATCTTAAATTTCTCAACAACTCAAAAAAAGCCTATGCCGACTTTCAGGAACTCTATGAAAAAATGGAAACAGCCATTTCCTTGAGTAAGGCCGCTTATTGGGCAGGGCGCGCCGCAGAAGCCCATAAAAACAAACACAAACGTGATGAATGGCTTAAAAAAGCCGCAAAAAATCGTGGAGTTTTTTATGGACAGCTTGCAAGTTCCATGCTGGAAGAAGACTTTGATCCCCAAGATTACATTGTATCAAAACAAGAAAGAAAAGATTTTGATAATTTGGAGCTGGTGAAGGTCATACGCCTACTCAAGAAAGTCGCAAACATTGAGCTTAGCGAGCTTTTCTTTTGGAAGCTTGCTATTCAGGTAGATAAACCGGATGAACACGAGCTCCTCATCAGCCTCGCGGCAGAAGTCGCAGGACCACACGCTGCGGTCCAAGTCACAAAAATTGGCGCAAAATACGTCATGCCTGTGATGGAGGAAGCTTACCCGAAACTTGATCGCATGCTTATGCCACCACTGTTTGATGATGCACACATCAATATGCAAGCCCTTATCCATGCCATTATTCGCAAAGAAAGCCGCTTTAAATCAAAAGCTGTGAGCCCCAAGGGTGCTAAGGGGCTCATGCAAATTCTTGATGGGACTGCACGCCAGATTGCACGATCTGATAAAAGCTTAAAATACGGAAGTTTATTCGATCCAAAATCTAACGTCGCCCTTGGTGAAGCCTACTTAAGAGGTCTCCTCAAACGCTATAATGGATCCCTTATTTTGACCATTGCAGCCTATAACGCAGGGCCCAATCGCGTTGATAAATGGGTGAAAGAGTTTGGATATCCGGGAAAAAGTGGAAAAATCGAAGCTGTAGAGTGGATTCAACTCATCCCTTATTGGGAAACACGTGACTATGTAGAACGCGTCCTTGAAAACTACTGGCGCTATACCATATCATTTTTGGGCGTTCCCATTAAAAATTGGCATAAAAAGCTTTTCTAATGACTTCTCCCATCATCATCCCTTTTACTAAAGCAGAAGCCCTTGGCAATGATTTTGTCATTATCCGACAAAGTGATACCAAAGACCTGATACCCAAAGCTTTATCCCAAAGTATTGCAGACCGCCGCTATGGCGTGGGGTGCGATCAAGTTCTGCTTTATCAGGATCATCACGTTGAATTTATCAATGCTGATGGAAGTTTGGCAGAAGCATGTGGCAACGGAAGTCGCGCTTTTGCCCTTTTTCTCGCCCATCAAAAAAAGCTAGATCATATTATTTTTCAAGCCGGCTCATCCAGCATTTCAGCCTCTGTCACTCTCACGAGTGATTATGAAGGTAGCGTCACCTTGAGCCTGGACGATCCGAAATTTTTGATGCTTCAGGAATCCTTTATTGAAGATGTTCTTTGGCTTTTGAATGACAACGTTATTGCAACGTTTCATGTTTCCACGGGAAACCCTCACCTTGTGATTTTTGTCAAATATTTTGATGATGCTCAATTTTCCATTGTTGCCCCCCAATTGGCAGCATCCACCGACTTTCCAAGGGGTATCAATGTGACTTTTGCCTCCATTACAGATCAAGATCTTCACATCCATGTCCTTGAACGCGGGGCGGGCCGAACCCCTGCATGTGGCACAGCCGCTTTTGCAAGTGCGTTTGCAGCAACGAATGCTTCCCTTTTAAGTACGGATGGTGATATAAATGTTCATCAACAGGGCGGAAGTTTGACTTTTTATAAAAGGCAAAACTGGCACATGCGTGGCCCCGCTCGAATATGTTTTAATGGACAATATTTTTATCACCCATGAGTGTTACAAAACGCGCTGAAGCAGAAGAAGAAAACATTAAACTTGTCACTTTTGGATGTAGGCTTAATACCTACGAATCCGAAGTGATGCGCTCCCTTGCCGGTGACGCAGGTCTTGGAAAAACTATTATCGTTAATACCTGTGCCGTCACAAGCGAAGCAGAGAGACAGGCACGCCAATCTATTCGGAAATTAAAACGCGAAAATCCCGATCACGACATTATTGTAACCGGATGCTCTGCTCAAATTAATCCCACACAATACGCGGATATGAAGGAAGTTGAGCGTGTTATTGGCAATGACGAGAAACTGAGAATTGAAAGCTATCTCGACAAACATAGCCGTATCCAGGTCAATGATATTATGTCTGTCAAAGAGACCGCCACTCACCTGGTATCGGGGTTTGACGGAAAAGTTCGCGCCTTTGTACAGATCCAAAATGGATGCAACCATAGGTGCACCTTCTGCACAATTCCCTTTGGACGTGGCAACTCGAGAAGCGTCCCCTTAAGCGAAATTGCAAAGCAGATTCATGTTCTTTTGGATAATGGATTCAAAGAATTCGCAATTACAGGTGTAGACATCACGGATTATGGTAAAGATCTTCCTGCCTCGCCAACACTTGGACAAACACTAAGGCGCCTTTTCAATCTTGTTCCCAACCTAACACGACTGAGATTATCCTCCCTTGACCCTGTGGAGGTTGATGATGATCTTTTTGAGCTTATTCAGTCTGAACCTCGCCTTCTTCCCCATTTCCATATCAGCCTTCAAGCAGGAGATGATATGATTCTCAAACGTATGAAACGAAGGCACTTGAGACAAGATGTTGTCGAGTTTTGTAAAAAAGTAAAGAATCTTCGACCTGATGCCGTTTTTGGCGCAGATATTATCGCAGGCTTTCCCACAGAAACAGAGGAGATGTTTCAAAACACATTAAATCTCGTTGAAGAATGCGACCTGACGTATCTTCACGTGTTCCCTTATTCCCCAAGGCCTGGAACACCCGCGGCACGCATGCCACAGGTTGCCAAAGATATTCGAAAAGAGCGCGCTTCCCGCCTACGCGACGCTGGCGAACAACAGCTTGAAAAGTATTTCAAAAGTCTTCTTGAATCCACAGATGATATCTTGATTGAAGAAGCCACAAAAGAAGATCCAGAAATTTTCCTTGGCAAAACAAAAGGATTCGCCCCTGTTCGCATTCAAAATCCAAATCTTAATATTGGTGAGCTTGTGCGCGTGAAGATTTCGGGGCTTGATTCAAAGACACTTCTCGGCGAATGTATTGAAAACTCCTTGGAAACAAACGCTTTATGAGCTTTTTTAAACGTCTCAAAGAAGGTCTTTTTAAAACATCCTCAAAAATTTCTGAGGGTGTAAAAAACGTCTTTGTTCGAAAAAAGGTAGACGCAGAAACTCTCGAAGATCTTGAGGAACTTTTGATTACTTCTGATCTTGGAGTGAGCGCAACACAGAGGATTATCCAGTCCATTAAATCTAAAAAATATGAACGCGATGCCGATATCGTTGATATCCAAAAAATCATGGCAGAAGAAATTCAATCCCTTCTCAGTCCCCTAGCTGTACCACTCGACCTGTCTTCAATCACAGATTCACCGAAAGTGATTCTGGTTGTGGGCGTCAATGGGTCGGGAAAAACAACAACTATTGCCAAATTTGCCCATCAGTTTAAATCTGAAAAGGAAAACGTTGCACTCATTGCCGCAGATACATTCCGTGCCGCAGCTGTGGGTCAGCTTGAGGTATGGGCGGATCGCATCGGCGTTACACTTCATAAAGGTGAAGAACAAGCCGACCCTGCGAGTGTAGTTTTTCAAGGGCTGGAAAAAAGCAAAAAAGCCACGATTGTTATGATTGACACAGCGGGAAGACTCCACAATAAAACCCACCTTATGGAAGAGCTTTCTAAGATTGAACGTGTTTTAAAAAAGAACAATCCCAACCTTCCCCATGAAACAATTCTTGTACTTGACGCCACAACCGGTCAAAATGCTTTACAACAGGTGGAAGTTTTTTCTAAAACTATTCCACTTACAGGTCTTATCGTGACCAAACTTGATGGAACCGCAAAAGGAGGCATCGTTGTTGCCATTGCAGAAAAATATAAACTCCCCATTTATGCCATTGGCGTAGGTGAAAGTTTTGATGATCTACAGCCCTTTGACGCGCGTACCTTTTCCCTTAACTTGGTAGGATTGGATGAAGCCATTTCTTAAAACAAATCACACACACGAAACACTTACATCCATGCGTGACATGGAGCCTTTTTACAACGCGGAAGATGCTGTCAAACGCATCCGTGAGATTTATGACGAGCATGCCTCGATCATTAAAAAGGCTTTCAATTATCTCTGCAAGGGGGAAGGTGAACTCTTTACAGCAGCTTTACAAAGCATTAACGAAGCCACCTACCCTTATGCTGCCATTATCGTTGAAAATAAAGATCTGAATAAGGACATTAGCCTTTCCTATGGTATCGCCCATGATCCTGGTGTTTATGGAACGACACTTACACGACCCGATATTTTTGAGGAATATTATCTCGAGCAGTTTAAGCTCCTCATTGAACGTCACAATATTCCCATTTATGTGGGAAAAAGTGATGCCCCCATTCCCCTTCCTTTTATTGTGGATCATACCTCTGTTTCTTTGGATTCCGATCAGCTTTGGGAAATGCAGAATGGATTTGTCCTGCCGAACCTTAGCCGTATTGATGACAACGTCGCGAATTCAACCTTTGAACCATGTGCAAGCAAACCCCACCCCCTTGCTCTTTTTTCCGGGGAGCGTGTTGACTATTCACTCCAACGCCTACATCACTACACAGGCACTGCACCGGAGCACTTTCAGGGCTTTGTCCTCCTTACAAACTATCAACGTTATGTTGATGAATTTGTGCAGTTTGGCCTTAATGAGGTCCAAAATGGCACACAGTACACACATCTTGTCATGCCAGGGAACACGATCCACGCAAACCCACGTTATGATGACTCAGGCGTCACAGGAGAGATTCCAAAACACCTTCCACAAATGCCCGCCTATCACCTCAAAAGCCCATGCGGCACAGGCATTACCTTTATCAATATTGGTGTAGGTCCCAGTAACGCAAAAAACATCACAGATCACCTTGCGGTTCTTCGCCCCCATTGCTGGATCATGCTTGGCCACTGCGCAGGGTTGCGTGCTAACCAAATTCTTGGTGATTATGTTTTGGCCCATGCGTATGTTCGTGAAGATAAGGTTCTTGACCAAGATCTTCCACCGTGGGTTCCTGTTCCTCCTATCGCAGAGGTTCAAGTCGCCCTCCAAGAAGCCACCCTTAATGTGGCTGAACAACACAACGAAGAATGTGACGTCCACGCACTCAAAGTCCGCATGCGCACAGGAACCATTGTCTCCACAGATAATCGTAACTGGGAGCTTCGAATCCGCGAGCTTTCAGAGCGCTTCCGTCAATCCCGCGCTATCGCTTTGGATATGGAATCTGCAACTGTTGCAGCGAATGGATTTAGGTTTAGGGTTCCCTATGGAACACTTCTTTGCGTCTCGGACAAGCCCCTCCATGGAGAGTTAAAACTCAAGGGTGTTGCAAACGTCTTTTACAGGGAACGTGTCAGTCAACATTTAAAAATTGGTTTAGAAACCCTTCGCCTTCTTCGTGAGCGTGGTGTGGACCAGTTGCACTCACGAAAACTTCGCGGATTTGACGAGCCCCCTTTCAGATAAGGTTGCGCCCCCTCCTAAACCAGACAGATCGAGCTTGATTGGCCGCCCTGTGGCGGTTCATTCCTGTGGGTTTTACGACGATAGCTGAAGAATTTTTCTTCATCATTATAGGTGTTATATTGAGATGGCTCAGCTTCAATTCCGAGGTTTTTCAAAATCTTATACACCATATGGGGCAAGTTGAATTGAAGTGAACCCCTGTCATTTTCCGAAAAAATCTCCTCAAACCTTGTGTGATTTGAAACCTCCGATTCATTGAAGTGTCCCTCAAACTCTTTGCCAACCTCATAGGATTCAGAGTGGATACAAGGCCCAATGGCCGCAAGAATTTCTGTGGCCCCCTTTTCACGCATAAGCGCGACCGTATTTTCAATAACCCCTGAAAACGCTCCCTGCCAACCCGCATGAACAGCAGCGGCAATAGATTTTTCCCTATCTACAAGTAAAATTGGCGCACAATCCGCCGTCAGCACGGAAATAACCAAACCTGATGTCATAGTCACAATGGCATCCGCAACGACACTTTCCTTGGGAAGGCTATCCACAAAAATCACCTGATTGGTGTGTTTTTGATCCACCCCAACCCAATACTTGCCACCAAGTGTCTCAACCACACGACGCCTGTTTTCCAGAATATTTTCCATGTCGTCATGTTTTTGATTACAGTTAAGACTTGAGAGAAAACCTGAACTCACTCCCCCCTCGCGCGTGAAAAATCCATGACGTACATGGGGAAGACGAAGGATCGAAGATTGCAGAAACGGAACCATAAAAAGGAGACTCCCATAAAAAAACCTCCCCAAGTATAGGGAGGTTTTTAAGGGAAAACCAGATATTCTGGTTATGCTGGAACGATACGGCTGCGATCCTTGGCACTGTGGATAACGCGAACACGTTGACCAACAGCAATAGCAGGCTCCGCACCTTGTGCAATGGTAATAGTATCACCTTGATCAAGTTTAACCGTGTATTCAAAGCCTTGTTGTTCTGTGGCTTTACGTTCAATCATATGACCTGCAGCACCACCAGCAAGGGCACCAAGTGTTCCTGTAATCCATGGTGTTGCGCCTCTACCAATCAAAGATCCAGCAACGCCACCTGCAGCTGCACCGGCGACTGCACCCACACCAAGCTTACCGTCTTGACCTTTGTCTTGGCCGGTAAGATTGACAGGACGCACAGCTGTTACTGTCCCTACAAATGTCTGGCTGATCTCACCTGTACCAGAAAGGCTATAATCATTTCCACCCAAACGCGGTGCACAAGCGCTGAGAGAGACAACAGATGCCACAATCATCGCTACTTGAATTGATTTTTTCATTATCATGTCATTCTTTAAGGGTTAACCTTCGCTATTCTAGCAAAACTGGGCCTCCCGTAAAGGGGGTTTTATCGGGAGAGTTTGTTGAAAAGGATTTCCCCTGTAAAGGGTCTCTAGTATTCATAAAAGACCCTTAAGAAAATCTCTAATCAAAGAAAAGAGACTTTCCCAAGAGTTCTATGCATCTAAGCTATTTTTGTTTTTGTTAAAATATTGTTTTCCTTATCGTTTTCCAAAGAGTCAGCGTCTACTTGCTGAGCACTGCCAAAAAGGGTACGACATACACGCTCCACAATCATCGCGAATGCGCCATTTCCAACAACATTGGATGCCGTAAAGATGGAATCCTGAAGGATGTAAAGTGTCGTCATAAGAGAAATAAGCTCTTGATCCATACCGAGGTATTTATGCAGCACGGGAAGGATCACAATGACACCACCACCTGGAACACCTGCACAGGAGTATTTTGTGAGAGAGAACATCACCGTAAAAATGGCATAGGTCATAAGGTCAGGAAGGGCCCCTGTTTTAAACCAAATAAGCGCAAGACCGGTCAGCGGAATGGCCAGCGCATCACCGAGAAGATGAATATTAACTGTACCCGGGATGACAAGATCGGCAAAACGAGGATCTTTTAGGTTTTTCTCTGTACACTCAATGGTCACCGGCATCGTTGCTGCACTTGACATGGTACTAAACCCCGTGACTCCTGCTGGCACCATGTTTTGCACAGCATCTAGAAACTTTGATTTTCTAAATCCACTCCCCACAAAATAAAGAAATGC
The DNA here is from genome assembly GCA_039808665.1 of Alphaproteobacteria bacterium. Lineage (GTDB taxonomy): Bacteria > Pseudomonadota > Alphaproteobacteria > Paracaedibacterales > JAKBAR01 > JBDHTO01. Next base: position 10,351 of record JBDHTO010000026.1, read on the forward strand.
TAAATAAACAAAAATCAATGATATCGCCATGACAAAAACTTGAGCATAGTTTTGAATCAAAACGCCCAAAGATCCTTCGAATTGAAGTTTAAGAACAAATCCTGTGACATAAATGGGAAGAACGGGGATAAACGCCTTTTGAAGAAAAAGGGTGACACCTTTGTGTAGTGTTGTTGCCAATTGTCCTGCGCCCTTAATCTTAAAAAATCCTGCGACAAGACCAGCGACAATACCACTCATCATGGCAATATCTGGGGAAATCAAAGAGGGAAGAGGAAGGTCCAAGAGTGGTGTAATAAGCTCTTTTGTCGTTCCCACATCACCAAGGACACTTTGTCCAAGAAAGGGGACAAAAAGATGAGCAACACCATAGGCTGTGCTTACAGCAAGGCAATTAGATAAAAACACCATCAGCAAAATAGTTAAAACCAACAAAGGTGCTTTTTTGTCCATTCCAACAAGTGCATCAAAAATGTAGACAAAGATAATCGCAGGCAAGACGAAGATCAAAACATCCTTGATGAGGAAACTAGCAGAATATACCATCTGCACAGTACTATGGCTCAGGTAAGGACCGAGTATGAGAGACCCCACAAGACACAGCATCAGCTGCACCGGGAGTTTTTTGAGGTAATTTAGCATTTTCATTAGGTTTCTCCGCAAGAAAGAATAACGCATTCCCACCTTTTAGGTGGTATTTCAGTATTAAATTGTCAAGAAGATAGTATGATTGCCGCCCCTAGGCGGATGTTGTTGTGCGAGAGAAATGTGTATAAAGATAATATTTCATAGCCTTTTCACGATATCCTCGTTCCCATTGGTTTTTCAATAGGATTATGACAGAACTGCAATCACTTTTAGATGATTGTTGCTCTTCTACAACAGCCTGAAAAGCCATAAATCATCAAAAGCTTGCATGCTCCTCGAACACAGAGACCAACATTCGATCCAATTTCACAACTTTGCTTACACGCTCTTTATGCATCGGGCGATGGGAAATAAAAATAACCGTTTCAATGGAGGAAAGCACATGATCCAAAACAAGTCTTTCTGTTTCTTCATCCAACGCATTTGTTGTTTCATCAAAAATGAGAAGCTTTGGCTTCATGAGCATAGCTCTCGCCAGAGCGAGACGTTGCCTTTCCCCCCCCGAAAGTTTTGACCCCATCTCACCAATATCTGAATTCATTCCTTCGGGCATAGTTTCCAAAAGCCCCCTTAAGCATGCCACATCAATTACCGCCTCAACCTCTTCACGACTCACCTCTCCGCAGCCATAAACAAGGTTTTCATAAAAGCTTGCCTTAAAAAGGGGCACATCTTGGGGAATATAGTGGAGGAATTGCCCCACTTCCTCCAAAGAAAGATCACAGAGGCGATGCCCAAAAATTGTCACCTCTCCGTTTTGGGGTTTTAAAAGTCCCGTTGCAAGAGAAAGAAGCGTTGATTTCCCCACACCACTTTCCCCAAAAATAAGGGCGCGATCGCCCCGTTCAATACACATGGAAAACTTATTAAAAACAACATCATCTTGATAAGAAAAATCTATTCCCTTTATGTCCAGAGCTGGCGCACCTTCAACCGGGATTAAAATCCCTTTTCCTGATTTTCTTGATTCTTGAGGTAAAGCATAAAGATCCAAAATTTTTTCAATGTCAATAGTTGCCTCAAAAACTTGACGGACCTCACGGAGGCTGCTTTTGAGGGGAACAAGAAGGGCCGAAAGCTGCCCATGAACAAGAACAAGCGTTGAAAGCGCGAGGGTCTTTTCAAAAACACCGTAAGCACCATAAAAAATAACAGATCCCATAATAGCCGCAATCACAACACCAATAAGAATCTGCATTCCATCCATTTGCATGGTGGATCGAAACCATGCGCGCGCCTCTTCATTGACTAAATTTCGAATACGCAACCTCTCAAAGGATTCATAAAAACGCACAAGCCTTGTATTGCGGATACTTTCACCTATGGCAAGTGTTACACGGTCCGTAATAAGCCAGCTTTTTCTTCGCGCACGCATATAAAAACGCATGGCCAGAACATACAGAACAACAAGGCCTATAGCTCCAATCACAAGTCCTTCACGAAAAACACCAATATTCATCAAGATGGTAAAGGCAACGACAAATTTGATAATCGTCGGCACAAAGGTGACAAGCATAGTATTCAGAAAGAAACGCGCACTCAGCCCAATACGCTTGATAAAGCTAAGCACCTCTGGAATGGAGAGTTTCTCATACTCTTCGATGGAAAGCCCGTGCATATGAAAGTTTGTACGAAAGTGAAGCTCACGAATGCAAACATTCACAACAGGATAGAAAAGAAGGTCCTGTAAAAATGACATGGTCTTTGTGAGAAATGTAAAAACTCCAAAAATGATGCACGCCTGGAGCAAGATATCAGACATCTGAGGTGGCGCATCCCCCTTAAACAACCCTACAATATAGGAAAAAGCAAAGGGTAATTCCGCCGCCGCATAGATATCAACCCCCATCACCACAAGGGAGGAGAAAAAGAAAATTCTTGCATCACGGTGCAAACAAAAAGGAATAAATAAGCGAAAGGCCTGGATGAGTTTTTTACCCAAATCTACTGTGCTTTCTTAAAAGTCACTAGAACTTATTAATAGCTTTATTTCCCCTTTTTTTGCAAGGTTGTTGGGCGCAAAAGGTTATTTTCCCTCGCCTTGATTCTTTTATCGTAAAACCCTATACTGATTCCTGGATTATTGTAATCTCTCAAAGGAGTGTTTTATGGACGATCGTTCTATGTTTAAAGGACCGCGTACCGTCGGTGTTGCTGATGATATTGACCAAGGTTTGCGCGCCTATATGATTAGTGTTTTTAACTACATGGGCCTTGGGCTTGCCCTGACAGGCCTTGTGGCTTTTGCTCTTGCTTCCAACGAAGCCGCCATGATGTCCATCTGGGGATCTGGCCTTAAGTGGGTTGCCATTTTTGCACCCGTTGCCCTTGTGTTCTTTTTAAGCTTTAAAGTAGCAACGCTCAGCTTTCAAACAGCTCAGGCTCTTTTCTTTGCCTATGCTGCACTGATGGGTGTCTCCATGTCATCCATCCTCTGGGCATTCACAGGTCAAAGTGTGGCACGGGTATTCTTTATCACGGCTGGACTCTTTGGCGCCATGAGCCTTTATGGATACACGACAAAGCGTGATCTGAGTGGTTTTGGTTCGTTTTTGTTTATGGGACTTATTGGCATTGTTATTGCAAGTCTTGTAAATCTTTTCCTCCAAAGCACTATGATGCAGTTCGTTATCTCTGTCATCGGTGTTTTGGTCTTTACGGGGCTTACAGCTTATGATGTTCAGGAAATTAAATCCGTGTATTACGAACGCGACGGTCAGGAAACCACATCGAAAAAAGCACTTATCGGTGCTTTGAAGTTATATCTGGATTTTATCAATCTCTTTATTTCCCTTATCAATCTCTTTGGCGACAGAAGATAAAAACAACAGGAAAAATAAAAAAGCCCTCCTTACGAGGGCTTTTTTATTGGGTTGTGAAACCTATACTGCGGGACCATCCTTAGCCCCGAATGCCTTAAAAACTGCTTCTACAGAAAAATCCTTTTTATAATAAACCAAAACAGACACATCTGAAGAAAGCCCAAGCTCTAC
>JBDHTO010000027.1:0-13958 GCA_039808665.1 Alphaproteobacteria bacterium
AAAATTTTCCAAGTTCTCAGCCCATGCTTTCAAGATGTGAGACGGTTGCCTTCCACGGAATGGAACCTGTTGTGATTGATGTTCAGGTTCAAATTGCGCCGGGACTCCCCGCGTTTAATATTGTGGGGCTTGGTGATAAAGCGGTGAGTGAATCGCGAGAGCGTATTCGTGCCGCATTTCATAGTATGAATATCAGTCTTCCCCCCCAACGTGTGACGGTGAACTTGGCTCCCGCTGATTTTCCAAAGGAGGGGTCACACTATGATCTTCCCATTGCGCTTTCCATTCTCGCCTCTCTCGGTGCGGTGGATCACGAAGTCCTTTCTGATTACTTCATTGTGGGGGAGTTGGGACTTGATGGTGCGGTAAAGAATGTTCCAGGGGTTTTGCCAGCTTCTATTGCAGCGGTTTCTCAGGGGAAAGGGATCATTTGTCCTCATGCTTCTATGCAGGAGGCCCGCTGGTCAGGGGTGCAAAATCTACTGCCCGCAAAAAATTTGTTGGAGGTTATGCACCAACTCAAATCTGGGGTCGTTCCATCTTGTGCTCCGGTGGAGCTTTCTTCCATGGATGCCCAAAAACCCGTTTATGGTGATTTTTCTGAGATTAAAGGGCAAAAACAGGTGAAACGCGCTCTTGAGGTGGCGGCGGCAGGGGGGCATAATGTCTTGTTGGTAGGCCCTCCCGGTGCGGGAAAGTCTATGTTATCTTCACGGTTTGCGGGAATTTTACCAAGATTGACACCTGAGCAGTCCCTTGAAGTCACAATGATCCACAGTATTGCGGGAATGACACCAGAAGATGGCCTTATCACCTATCCACCTTATCGAGATCCCCATCATTCGGCAACTTTGCCCGCACTCATTGGGGGTGGGGCAAAGTGTCGTCCCGGTGAAATTTCTTTGGCCCACCACGGTGTTCTTTTTCTGGACGAACTTCCTGAATTTCAAAGACCCACGTTGGAGGCCCTTCGTCAACCGCTTGAGGCGGGTTATGTCTCTGTTGCGCGGGCCAATGGAATGATTCGATATCCTTGCCGTGCCCAGATTATTGCCGCCATGAATCCGTGTAAGTGTGGATATCTTGGAAATCCGGCCAAACAATGTAGCAAAATACCCTTGTGTGGAGAACAATATCAGCAAAAACTCTCAGGCCCGTTGTTGGATCGATTTGATATCAAAGTTTGCGTGGGGGATGTTGCTCCCCACGAGCTTTTTTCAAAGGATGAAAGCGAATCATCTCAAACAATCGCCGCACGTGTTAAGGCTGCAAGGCGTATCCAACGCAATAGGGGTGATGGGGAGTTGAATGCCGTTTTGGACGGAGAAAACCTTTGGGAGCACGGAAAACTTGATAAGGAGTGTGAATCTCTTTTGATGAAAGCTGCGGAAAAATTTCATCTTTCTGCGCGGGGTTATATTCGAACCCTTCGTGTTGCGAGGACCCTTGCGGATTTAGAGGGTATTGCCGGTATTACGCCACATCATATCACAGAAGCTGTGCAATACCGGACGGGATTCTAGTTACCTGAACATACCCTCGAGGTACATAAGAAGGCCGATGATTGTGCCGCTAAGGCATGTTGCAAAAGTTCCTGCAAGAATGGACTTCATGCTGAGGCCGATGATTTCATCTTTTCTTTCAGGAATCATAGCGCCCATACCTGCAATCGCAATCCCCACCGCAGAAAAGTTCGCAAATCCGCAAAGGGCGTACATCATGATGAGAGAGCTTTGCGCGCTGAGTTCACCTGGTTTTACTTTTGCAAGCTCAAGAAAGGCAACAACTTCATTGACAACAGTCTTTGTTCCCAAAAGTTTTCCAGCCGTGATGGCTTCACTCCATGGAATACCCATAAGCCAAGTAATGGGGGCAAAAGCGAATCCAAACAATCTTTCAAATGTGATCGCTTCTCCGCCCATATGTGGAAGGAAGGAGAGGAGGCTATTGCCCAGTGCCACAAGTGCAATCACAACTACAAGCATCGCCATGATGTTGAGGAAAATATTGAGGCCGTCACTTGTTCCCTTTGAAACGGCATCCATCCAATTGGAAAAATTATAAGGCATCACAATGGATCCTGAGGTTTGTTCAGATTTTTCAGGAACAATGATACGTGCAAGTGTGATGGCTGCGGGAATGCTGATGATCGAAGCTGTGAGGATATGCCCAAGGGTGCTTGGAATAACATCCTTAAGAATCATGGCATAAAGCGCCATCACAGAAGCCGCTGTTGTTGCCATGCCGCATGTCATAATGGTAAAAAGCTCGGATCGTGTGAATTTGCTGAGATAAGGGCGAATCAGGAGGGGAGCTTCGATGTTACCCATAAAAATCTTTGCTGCTGCTGCTGTGCCAAGTGCACCGCCAATACTCATGGTTTTTTTCCAAAACCAGGAAATGCGCTTCACGACCCAAGGGAGAATATTCAGGTGAAAGAGAAGCATAGAGAGTGCACTCACCACCATAATCATAGGTAGAGCTTGAAGTGCGAAGATAAAAGTACTTCCTGTTGAGCTAAAGGGGACATCTCCGCCACCCAAATACCCAAAAACAAAGCTTGTTCCTGCTTGGGTTGCTGATTTTAGGGCATCCACCGCCCTTGAAAGATACTCAAATCCGTGACGAATAAGGGGAAATTGCGTTAAAAGAACGGCGAGACATATTTGGATGAGCAGTCCTTGAAAAATCCGCCTTTTTTTTACCGCCTGACGATCTTCACTAATGAGCCAACTGATACCAATAAATGAAAAAATTCCCAAAATAGCCTGTATTGCAAGCATGCACAATATCCCCAGAGTTAACCCATTGGAGACACCTTACGATGTTGGCTATCTATTCGTAAAGGGGGATTCTTAGGCGCTTCGAACATTTTGAGAAAGAGGAAGTTTTGGCTTTTCTTCCTCTTTTTTCTCATCCTGATGTGGATTGGCTCTGCCTTGAAGATAGGCAAGTTGTGACCACACATTGATGGTCAAAACATGGGCCGCATCTTTGTTGATGAGATTTTTTTTAAGCAAGATTCCAAAAACCTGAGCAACTTTCATCTCATCATCGAATGTGTAGCCTTTGGTATTTTGAAGAAAAAGCACAATATCCCTTCCCCAATAACGATAGGTGTAGTGAGGATCAGATTTTCCAGCCTTAAAATTTCTCCAAATGCGAATGGCATCTTCATGAACTTGGGGAGATTTTTTCTTGATATCATCGAGAGCGGCATCAACATCTTTTTCCAGCTGTTCTTCATTTTCAATGAGGCGGCTCGGCTCTTTTGTCATGTTCGCCGTATGCGCTGCGGTTGTGATGAAGAGTAATAAAGCCAGGAAGATTTTCATGCGGCGGCGCGTCCCTTTTCTTTTTCACGAAGTGCGAGAGAGATAAACACAGAAAGCAGAACAACAACTGTGAGAATGCTCATGGCGTAAGTATACTGCTCCGTTGTATAGAGGCGCAATCCCTCTTCGTTCACGGCACCGCTCCATTGGTAATCAAGCGCCTTTCCAATAAGTTGCTCTAATACTGCACCACCAAGCATGTTGAGGGTGTTTACAAAACCAACGGTAAGACCTGCTTGTCCCGGAATACCTTGTGTGACTGCTCCTGTGAAGCAAATCATCTCCGCGCCGGCAAAAAAGCCAAGAATAGTAAAGAGAATTTTTAAAACAAAGAGTGAAGTAATGTCACCAAATACAATGATGCAAAAAAGAGTGAGAATGATGAAAATGGAAAGACGAATCGTGTTCGTAAACATCCCAAGACGCTCTGAGAGATAGGGAAGAGAAAGGCATCCCATCGCAAGACCAATGTAAAGGTACATCACGCTTGCTGCAGCATCTGCCCGTGGAATAGAAAATTTTTGTGAAAGAAAACTCACACCCCAAAGATCCGCAAGAACGGAGAGGGGGGTGTAAAGACCTGTTGCAAGTGCGGCATAAATAAGGACGTTACGATTTTTTGCAATTTTTAAAAGATTTTCTTTGACGATGCCCCAGTCAAAAGATGATTTTGAGTCTGTACTTTTGAGTGTCGAAGATGTTCTTTCCATAAAAAATAAGGTCAGTACAAAAAGGCCGATACCCATCCACCCTGTAAACATGATAGCGGGGCGCCAGGTGAGATTTTCAATTAATGTGACAAGGATCGTGCCCGCACTCAAAGCTCCTGCTGTTCCGAGTGTCAGTGTCGCCCCCATAAGAAATCCTCGATTTCCTTCTGGGAAATGATCTGCAACCCATTTCACAGCGGACATAAAGGCGCAAGCGGAACCCGCGCCAATCAAAAATCTACTGAGGTAAGCGACACTGATGAGGTCTGTGTACCCAAGAAGAAGTGTGCCAAAGCTGCACATAAGCATGGAAGCAAGGACAACTTTTTTGATGCCGATGCGATCTACCAAAAAACCGAGGGGAATTTGTAAAGCGGCATAGGCATAGAGATAGATTGCGCCAAGATTTGCAAACTCCTCAGCGGTCATGTTGAATGTGGAGCGTAATTCCTGTGTGATGATGCCAGGGGTGCATCTTAGGATGTATTGATAGCAAAAGAAGAGGGAAATAAATCCCCATCCGACATAGGCGGAAGTATAAGATTTTTTTTGTGTCATGGTAATTTTACTCAACCTTATTAAATTTCGACGTCAAGAAGCGAAAACGGAGCGGCAAAGACAAGCTTTACCGCCCTTTAGGTCGAGGTATGAATGAAAAAAGATAAAATATTAACATCCTCTTAATCGTAGCTTAATTTTTTAAAATATCAAATACTTTATTTTTAATATGCTCAGAAGTGATACCAAAGTAGTGATAAAGTTCCTTAATAGGAGCCGAGGCACCAAAACTCTTCATGCAAATCAGGTGATCCATGAAAATCCCACCTTTATCTTGACGCATATACTGGTACAAACTCTGTGGTGCTGCGGCCTCGATAAAGATACGTGGTGCAGATCCAAGGGTTTTTTGGATATAGTCATGGCCTTGAGCCTCAAAAAGATCAAGACACGGCATAGAGACAACGGCCACCTGAATACCTTGCTGTTTGAGGATTTCTTTGGCTTCCATGGCAATAGAAACCTCTGAACCACTTGCAATAAATGTGACTTGGCGTTCTTTCTCAGCCTCACTGAGGATATAGGCCCCTTTTTTTGAAAGATTTTCAGAAGCTTCCACGCGAAGAGTTGGAAGATTTTGACGTGTGAGTGCCAATACCGACGGTGTTTTTTCCGACTCAATGGCAATTTCCCAAGCTTCTGTAACTTCAATAGAGTCGGCAGGTCTGAGCACATAAACATTCGGGATAGAGCGAAGTGCAGAAAGATGTTCAATCGGTTGATGGGTCGGTCCATCCTCGCCAAGACCAATAGAGTCATGGGTCAAAACGTAAACGACGGGTCTTTCCATCAATGCAGAGAGCCGTAAAGAGGGGCGAAGATAATCACTAAAAACAAGAAACGTCCCGCCGTAAGGAATGAGGGGGCCATGAACACTGATACCATTCATCGCCGCGGCCATGGCATGTTCGCGAATACCATAATAGATATATCCCCCAGAGAAATTAGAGGGTGTGATAGGTTCTTGCGCTTTGCTTTTTGTATTGTTTGATCCCGTAAGGTCTGCGGATCCTCCCACAAGATGGGGAAGGGATTGTGTTATTTCTTCAAGGACTTGTTGAGAAAGGACACGCGTTGCAAGAGTTGGCTTTTCGTTGAGGTATCGATGTCGAAGCTCCTCAAGGGGTTTTTGAATGAGTTTTACGGCTTCTTTCCTCGGAAGGTTCAGGGCTTTTTTGTCTTCTGGCGAAAGGGTGTCAAATTTCTTTTTCCAAGCTTCGTGAATTTTTTGACCACGTTGGCCGGGAATACGCCACTCAAGCAGGATATCTTCGGGTACAGCAAATTCTGGGGCATTCCATCCAAGTTTTTCTCTGGTGGCTTTGATTTCGTCTGCGCCAAGGGGAGCGCCATGGGCATGGTGTGTCCCAGCTTTTGTTGCGGCACCATGGGCAATTTCTGTGCGGCATGCAATCATGCTTGGACGGTCACTTTCTTGGGCCGATTGAATAGCCTGATGAATCGCAGCATAGTCATGGCCGTCGATTGCCTGAACATGCCAGCCGCTGGCGCTAAATCTTTGAAGTTGATTGTCAGAAGTGGAAAGATCTGTGCTTCCATCAATTGTGATGTGATTGTCATCAAAGAAAACAATGAGTTTTTTGAGCTTGAGGTGACCCGCGAGAGATATAGCTTCTTGGGAAATACCCTCCATAAGATCACCATCGCTTGCAATCACATAAATATAGTGGTCGATAATATCATTGCCATAGCGTGCATTCAGCATACGCTCAGAAATAGCCATGCCCACGGCGTTTGCAATGCCTTGTCCAAGTGGTCCCGTTGTGGTTTCAACGCCCGGAGTATGTCCGAATTCAGGATGACCGGGGGTAAGGCTTCCAAGCTGTCTGAAGTTCTTAATCTCTTCAATAGACATATTGGGGTAACCGCAAAGATAAAGGAGAGAGTAAAGAAGCATGGATCCATGCCCTGCGGAAAGAATGAAACGATCACGGTTCATCCAGTTGGGGTGAAGGGGGTCGATGCGAATAAAATCTTGGAAAAGAACGGTGGCCACATCTGCCATGCCGAGGGGAAGTCCCGGATGTCCCGATTTTGCTTTTTCAACAGCATCCATGCTTAAAAATCGAATGGCATGGCTGAGGAGGCGGTAGTCAGGTTTTGTCGGGGTCACAAGATCAAGGCGCATGATAAATTACTGTGGATATCAATTGAAAGGGAGCTTAACACAAGACGTGTTAAGCTCTAAGTGGAAAAAAATAAATTTATTCTGAAAGGTTTGATGCTTCAGGAATGTGTTCCTCGGCATCTCGAGTTTTAGGTGTTGCTTTTATAGAATTATGTTTCCCCGTCTGAGTTCGCATCATCCTAATTTTTAACCTCAGATGCTCCGGGTTTTTCGCAAGCACATGTCCACGCCTTGTTTTAACGATAGAAACTTCTCCCTCCCTTAGAAGTCGAGATAGAGGGGCTCTTCTCTTGTCGTTGACAACAAATTTACCGCCTTCTACATCCACATTTATTTCGCCTCTGGATAGAGAGTTTGCAAAGGTTATGTCTTGGTTTTTTCTCCTGAGATTATCTCGACGTATCTGTCTTGCGAGGTGACGATCATGAGTATCTGTATACGCCTCCGCTCTTGAATCATAGTCATCATCAAAGGAATATTCTTCATCTTCTGAGGGAGATTCGTATTGATCGATGGTCCATGCACGATCGATTTTTGTTCTGGCGCGATAGACCAGTTCCTGCACGCGTTTTATTTCAAAGGTAATGGCGCTGATGAGTTCCGGATCTTCATACCCTTCTCTTTCTTGGGCTAATCGATCAAGGGCTTCTTCATAAAGAGGGAGAGCATCTTCTGCTGAAAGCTTCCACGCGCCGTATTTTGGTTTTTGTCCCTGTGTTCCGTAATGATAGGCCATCAGGCGATTGAGACGAATCTCTTTTGAAATTCTCTCTTCGTCCTGAAGGGAAAATGCTTCCTTGAGTTGTGCTCTTAGAATTCGGATTTGCTTGCTATGGTATGCAAAGTGTTCTCTTCGTAATTCTTTTGTGAAGGGGCCTTCGTTTTGTTCCTCTTCAGATGATCCTTGTTGAGTTTGTTGTTCCTCTGAGATTTCACTCTCACTCTCATCCTCATCATCAATCTCAAGAATTCCAAGCCTTGCTTCTTTGTCTTTTCTCGCATCTTTGATGCTGAGTGCTTTTGGTTTTTTCTCTCCAAATGCCCAGGGTTTTTGTGTGCGAATCAAAAGAGGACGTCCATCATTTGTGTGCGTGACATCAACAGTTTTTTGGTGAAGAATCTGATCGAGGGGGTGCGCTTCTCCTTTGAATGTAGCCACAAAAATTGTAGGACGTTTTCCCTTCTTTTTATGGGCGCTTTTTTCAACCGTAACGGGGATGCCTGCGCGAGAGAGGCTTTTTGCAACATCACTATAATTCAATGGTGCCGTGGAGGAGGGAGTAACACTTTGAACGTGTTTTTTTCCTCTTTCCTTTTGCGCGCCAGCCCACTCAGGGCGACCAGGTTGATGAATGGGTTCGAGGATTTTCCTTAAATTAACGCGTCTTTTGGTATTTGCTTTTCTACCCTCAGCGCCCATGGTATCTAGGCATTTTTTGGTTTGTGCCGCTTTGAAAGCTTTTCGTGCGGCTTTTCTTTTTTCATGTTGTGCATGAAGTTTGGAATCTAGGGTGGCCATTGAAGGTGTTTTTCTCAGAGGGGCCGATTCAAAACGCCTTTGAAATACGGGATCCACTGATGCTGCTTTTTTTCCGTTATGTTCAGGGTTTTTCCATGGCCAATTGTTATCACCGCCTTTTCCAAATACTGAGGCTGTTGACATGGAGATCATAGTGAATATAAGTAAAGTTGTTAATCGAATCATAAAATGTTCCTATCGATATAATACTTTTCAATAATGAGTGTGCTCTCAAAAAGTTCACTCTATTTAGCTTCTGAGACATCGTGGGTTGTGCTTGACGTCGTGTCTGACTCATCGGAGGCATAGCGATTTTGGGAATCGAATTTTTTGTCTCGTGCTCCCTTTCTTTTGATATCTCTCTCCTTTTCCATTTTTCTTTCTTGGGCGGCTTCGGCTTTGTCCGGTTGGGATGAGGCCATAACAAACGGAGAAGCCATAAGAGATAAAGTTGATGTAAATAGTATGATTTTTTTCATGAAATTGACTCCAAAATTAAAAAAGACAGAACCCCAATGGGAGTCCGCCAAGGTTTCTGCGTCTAAGCAGTGAGATACTTAGTCTGTCTTAAAAGAAAGGTACCTGACAACCCATAAAATCTGCTAACTTTTTGCCTATGAAGAAATATCATCCAGCGCTTGTTGCTTATGTTCTTGGGGTGTCGAGGGAGTCTTTGATGCCCTGGGATAATCCTGTTTTTTCAAAAGCACAAGAAGAACTTCTTGTGGCCTATCAAGCGCGACTTAATGGGGGGGAACCCCTTTCAAAAATTATCGAAAAGCGTGAGTTTTGGAGCCGTGATTTTAAGGTAACTTACGATACGCTCGATCCGCGCCCAGATTCTGAAGTGTTGATTCAAGTGTGTCTGGATATAGAGAAAGAGCTTCCTCATCCATTGACAATTCTTGAATTAGGGGTGGGGACGGGATGTCTGCTGATTACGCTTTTGCTGGAGATGCAGGGCGTAGGTCATGCTGTGGGTGTCGATATATCGAATAAGGCCCTTGTTGTGGCAAGGGAAAATGCTGAAACCCATGGTATTCAAAATTGTGTGTGGGTGAATTCCGATTGGTTTAGCGCTATTCCACGGGAAGAATTCTCTTTGATTATTACAAATCCACCCTATATAGGTCAGGATGAAGAGATCGAAGACACCGTCAGAAAGTTTGATCCCCACCTTGCACTTTTTTCTGAAAATAGTGGACTTAAGTCTTATCAAACGATTGCAAAAGATGCTAAGCTCTTCTTGAAAGATGGTGGCGCCCTTGTTTGCGAGATTGGCCACCTTCAGCGTGAAAGCGTTGTAGAGATTTTTACTTCCTCAGGATTTCGTCTGAAGCAGGTGCTTAAGGACCTTGCTGGAAAAGATCGATGCATCGTTTTTTCAAAATAATTAACTATTATGAATAGGTTTGTATCAACTTATGGATAATCCTCATAAAAATCCCCAAAGGATGATGAAACAAAATCAAAAACGTCGCGGACCACAACGGTTTCAAAAGCACGGTCGAAGCGGAAATGGCGGAAGATCTCTTCTGGCGCAGCGTAATACCTTTCAGCAAAATTTAGATAGATACCTTGGCCTTGCTCGGGAAGCAAGATCATCTGGCGATCGTATTTTGGCTGAAAATTATTTTCAATATGCTGAGCATTACCTTCGTTCTCTTAATGAGGTTAAAGCATTGATTGAGCTTGAAAATCCAAAAGAAGAAGCGTCTAATAATGACGGAGAAGTGGCTGCCGCTGCTGATGAAGATCAAGAAGTTGGGCAGGAGCCCGCCGAAGATTCTGAATCTCAGGAGGATGTCGTGGATCAAGAAGCTCTTTCCGCATAGGACTTGCGCCACTTCTAAAAGTATTGAGGTGGCGTCATGATGAATTTTACACAAAAACTCCAACTTATCCTTGTCTCTGCTCAGCAGAATGCACAAGGGGCAAGCCATCCTCAGCTTTCTGTGGCTCATATCATGGAGGAAGTGCTCAAGGATGATCTTGCGAAATCCTTACTCAAGGCTTCAGGCCTAGATATCCAGAGTCTTTCCAAAAAAGTAAAGGCTGAGCTTTCAAAACAACCCCAAATTTTATCCGCGGATTACCAGCTTGCTACTGGGGCGGATGTGAATAAGCTGATATACACGGCACAAGCTTTTGCGACTGAGCGCAAGGACCAATTTATCACCCTTGAGACGCTGCTTCTTGGGATAACAGAGATTTTCCCCTGGAAAGAGCATGTCAAGGAATGTGGCCTTAACATAGATCAACTGAAGAAAGAGATTGATATGATGAGAAAAGGAAAACCTGCTGTGAATGAAAATGCTGAAGAGTCCTATCAAGCCCTTGAAAAATATGCCAGGGACCTGACTCAAGTGGCGAGAGAAGGTAAGCTCGACCCGGTGATTGGCCGTGATGAGGAAATTCGTCGTGCGATTCAAGTCCTTTCCAGAAGGACAAAAAATAATCCCGTGTTGATTGGTGAGCCAGGTGTGGGTAAAACTGCCATTGTAGAAGGTCTTGCTCAGCGTATTGTGAATAAAGATGTGCCGGAATCCCTTCAGTCAACGCGTCTTATGTCTCTCGACCTTGGTGCCCTTATTGCGGGAGCAAAGTTTAGAGGGGAATTTGAAGAGCGTCTTAAAGCTGTTCTTTCAGATGTTGCAGAAGCAGGGGATGTGGTCCTTTTTATTGACGAGCTGCATACCCTTGTGGGGGCGGGAAAAGCCGATGGTGCGATGGATGCATCGAATATGCTCAAACCCGCGCTTGCCCGTGGAGAGCTTCATTGTGTAGGTGCGACAACCCTTGATGAGTATAGGAAATATATTGAAAAAGACGCAGCCCTTGCCAGGCGGTTTCAACCCGTTATGGTGGGGGAGCCCTCTGTTGAGGATACGATCTCTATTCTTCGTGGGCTCAAGGAAAAGTATGAAATTCACCACGGTGTGCGCATTAGTGACCCTGCGATCATTGCCGCGTGTACCTTAAGCGATCGTTACATTACGGATCGTTTTCTTCCGGATAAAGCCATTGACCTGATGGATGAAGCGGGAAGTCGACTGAAGATGGCTGTGGATTCTAAGCCAGAAGATATTGATGAGCTTGATCGTCGACTTCTCCAACTAAAGATTGAGAGAGAAGCCCTGAAGAAAGAATCCGACAAAGCAAGTAAGGATCGGCTTGAGAAATTGAATCATGAAATCCTTGAATTAGAAGAAGAAAATAAAAAACTCACGGATGCGTGGATGGAGGAGAAAAAATCCCTCCATGATGTTCATAAAATCAAGGAGCAAATTGACCAGCTTCGCTCAGAACTTGATGTTGTTCAACGTGAGGGGAATTTCGGACGTGCGGGAGAAATTCGATATGGTCTGTTGCCAAATCTTGAAAAGGACCTCGAAGACATTACAGCAAAGCAAACAGAGCGCAGTTTGAAAGAAGAAGTCACAGAACAAGATATTGCCGCGATTGTGGCAAGATGGACGGGGATCCCCGTTGAAAAAATGCTTCAGGGAGAGCGAGAGAAACTGTTAAAGCTTGAAGAGCATCTTCACAATCGTGTGATTGGTCAAGATGAAGCCATTAAAGCGGTTTCCAACGCGATCAGGCGCTCTCGTGCAGGACTTCAAGATCCCCATCGACCCCTTGGTTCTTTCCTTTTTCTTGGGCCAACAGGTGTTGGAAAAACAGAACTTTCAAGGGCGCTTGCGGAGTTTCTTTTTGACGATCCCCAACATATGCTGCGTCTTGATATGTCTGAATATATGGAAAAACACAGTATTTCTCGTTTACTTGGTGCCCCTCCCGGTTATGTGGGGTACGAGGAAGGTGGGGTGCTTTCTGAAAGTGTGAGGCGACGCCCCTACCAAGTCATCCTTTTTGATGAAGTGGAAAAAGCGCATCCCGATGTGTTTAATGTGCTTCTTCAGGTTTTGGATGCGGGGCGGTTGACGGATAGCCAGGGGCATGTGGTAGATTTTAGAAATACGATTATTATCCTCACCTCTAACTTGGGTGCCGAGTTTTATGCGGCTTCTGAGGACATTACGCCTAAGGTGCGTGATCATGTGATGGAGGCGGTACGCGCCAATTTCCGTCCAGAATTCCTGAATCGCTTGGATGAAATTTTGCTCTTTACACGGTTGAGTAAGCAGCATATGCGTGAAATTACCGAAATTCAGTTGAGAGATCTGAAGGACCGGTTATTGCATGAGCATCATGTGACACTTGAGTTGACGGACAAAGCCATGGATTGGCTTGCGGATGCTGGGTTTGAACCACTTTATGGAGCAAGACCCCTTAAACGTCTTATTCAACGCACCCTTCAGGATAAATTAGCGCTTGCCCTTCTTTCGGGAGAGATCGCTGATGGGCAAAAGGTCAAGGTAGACGTTCAACACGATGAAATCATTCTTGGGTAAATGACGTTAAAGATTTTCATAGCTCTTTTTCTTCTGATGGGGGTACTGCTTTACCTGAATTGGGGAGGAACGGTGGGCCACCCTGTGCGTATCGACAAAATTGTGGTGGAAAAATCAAAGCATGCAATGTCCGTGTACGGGAGTGGAAATCTTCTCAAAGTATATAGAGTTTCTTTGGGAAAAGGTGTGGGGCCTAAGGTATGTCAGGGAGATCAAAAAACACCAGAAGGTTCCTATAAAATCAGTGCAAAGAATCAAGGGAGTGGATACCATCGTGCTTTGAAAATATCTTATCCTAACTCTCTAGATCGTGAGCGTGCCCATAAAGCAGGATGCCCTCCCGGTGGGGATATTATGATCCACGGTTTAAGAAACGGTTTAGGGTGGATGGGTATTTTTCATCGTGTTATCGATTGGACCCAAGGGTGTATCGCGGTCACCAATCAAGAGATCGAGGAAATTTTTAAAGCAACGTCCATTGGTGTGGATGTTGAGATTTTACCCTAACTCTTGATACCCATGATAAAGTGTTTGGAAAATGGGGATCCACCTTTCTGCGCGTCCTTGATCCTCGAAGTCCCAACTTGCAGCGAGGGCTGCTTGGACCACTCCCCATGCCATGACACGGTGAGGATCAAAATGAAGTTGCGTACCAAGGGTATGTGCACGGCGGAGCAAAAGATCCTTGTGTGCTGAGGGATCTGTCATTTTTTCTACGGGATTTCGCATAAAGGGCCCCGTATCACAAGCGGGATCGCCCACAAACCCCTGGGGATCAATGGCAATCCATGTGTTTCCATGGGATATGATATTGTCGTGATGCAGATCGCCGTGGAGGAGCACTTTTTTTGTGGTTGTTTCTAAAAGGGACGTTGTGATGTTTTGAAGGGTTTGTACCTCCTCTTTTGAAAATATGTGAGGGGCATTTTTGAAAAAAGTTATGAGAACATCTTCAACCGGGGTAAAGGACTTAGGGTCAAAAGCACAATCATGAAGACGCGGAAGAATGGACACAAAGACTTGATTCGCTTGATCTTCATTCCTTGGAAAAAGCGTTGAAAGGGGGTCGCCCGGATGAATTCTGTCCATGAGGATTGCGCGCCGTGTGATGCATCGACTGATAATTTTTGGACAAAAACCCGAGGTTTGATAAGCAGAGAGGGCATGAAACTCACGAAGAAAAGCATCCTTGTCCCATGATAATTTAAGGACAATATCGCGACTCTCCTGCTTTCCAAACAAAATATAATTGTAGGTCATATTGGGAGCGGG
>JBDHTO010000028.1:0-12152 GCA_039808665.1 Alphaproteobacteria bacterium
ATATCCTTGATCGTATCAGGGGATGTCATGCCCTCAAAACCGATACACGTGAAATCAAGACCCGCAGTTAACAATTGCTCAGCAAGAAGTCGTGGTAAATCTCCATTCCCGCATAAAAGAGCGATTTTTTTTGCTATCGGGTCTGACAAAGGGGACGCTCTCCGTGATTTTCAATAAACTGGATCATGGCGGCAACACCTACGCTGTGACCAAAATCATTTTTGATATCCGCAAGTCGTTCTGAAAAAGGCTTATCTTTGGCTTCAAAAAGAAGTGTGTAGGCTTTTCTTAGGGCTTGAATATCTTCTGTCGAAAAACCACGACGTTTAAGACCAATGAGATTGAGACCGCTCAGTTTGGTATCATCTTCGCTGACCATGCCGTAGGGAATGACATCATGCTTTACACCGGCCATACCGCCAATCATCGCATGGTGTCCAATACGAACGAATTGGTGAACAGCACAGAGCCCCCCCAGGATCGCATAATCACCCACCTCGACATGACCGCCGACCGTGGCATTATTTGCAAATTGGACGAAGTCACCGATAATACAGTCATGGGCAACGTGACATGCTGTCATAAGGTAACAATGATTCCCAACGACTGTTTCGCTTCTTCCTTGAATAGTTCCACGGTTAATGGTTGCATGTTCGCGGATAACTGTGTGATTGCCAATGCGTGTGGCTGTGGGTTCTCCCTTGTAGTGAAGGGATTGAGGGGCTCCTCCAATCACCGCTTGGGAAAAAATTTGGCAGTGGGATCCAATTGTTGTATTGGATTCAATGACAACATGAGAGGCAATAACAGTCGCCTCTCCAATGGAGACATTTTCTGCGATATAGCAATAGGGGCCAATTTTTACATTTTCCCCCAAAGAAGCTGAGGAATGAATAACCGCTGTAGGGTGAATATCCATAGAAGCTTGCTGAAGTGGGTGTGACGTCATCATTTATTTATCCACGATCATAGCGGTGAAAAGGGCTTCACTGGTTAAGATATCATTCACCATAGCTTGACCTTTGAAACGCCAAACGGGACCGCGTGCACGATCTTTTTCCACATGAAGTTTAAGCGTGTCTCCGGGGCCAACGGGTTTGCGAAACTTTGCTTCCTCAATGGACATGAAATAAACAAGTTTTTGCTTAGGATCAAGACCTTCTTCAATGAGTGATTTCATCACAAGAGTTGCCGCAGCCTGTGCCATCGCTTCAATAATCAAAACGCCAGGCATAACGGGCCGTTCTGGGAAATGTCCTTCGAAGTACCATTCGTTAAGTGTGACGTTTTTAATGCCAATGGCCTTTTGCCCTATCTCGACAATTTCAAGTTTATCAATAAGCAACATCGGATAACGATGGGGGATCAGTTCTTTTATTTCTAGTATGTCCAAAATCATCTGTGCACTCTTGTTGTCATTAGAATTGATGGGGTGAGAAATTGTCATCCTATCCTCTTTTTGTGATCATTTTTTTTAGAAAAGCTGTTTGTTTATGCCATTCCCGTGCTGGAAGACAGGGAGATCCTGCAACATCTGTTTTAGGCTCAATATTACGCATAACACCACTTTGAGCTGCAATACGTACGCCATCACCAATTTTGAGGTGATCCGCGATACCTACTTGTCCTGCGACAACAACGAAATTTCCAAGTTCGGAGCTTCCTGCGATGCCGGTTTGCGCGACGATAATGCAGTTATTCCCAAGTTTGACGTTGTGGGCAATTTGTACAAGATTATCAATACGAGAACCGCTTCCGATAACGGTATCCGATTGTGATCCACGATCAATAGTTGTGTTGGATCCGATTTCAACGCGATCCCCAATAAGAACGCGGCCCAGTTGAGGAATGGGAAATGGACCTTTTTCATCCATATGAAAGCCAAAACCGGATTGACCAATCTTTGCCCCAGGTTTGATGTGAACGTGTTTTCCAATAAGGGCATAGGCAATGTTGACGTGTTCTTCGATCACGGTATCGTCACCGATTTCCACATGTCGCCCAATGATGGTATGTGATTTGATGTGAACCCGCTCACCGATAGAGGCCCCTTGGTGGATGATGACAAAATCCTCAATACAGACATTTGGGGGAATGGTGACCGTCGGGTGAATGATCGCTGTAGACGCGATACCAGGAAGCATAGGAAATGTTTCTTGATAAAGAAGGGCTGCCACTTGTCCAAAGGCTCGGTAGGGGGTGGGAGTGAGGAGGAGTGTCGCCGTTTTGGGGGCTTTTTCCTGGTCCTTTGGATGGAGGACAATCACTTCTGCCTTGGTAGAGGAGAGCTCTTTGATAAATTTTGCGTTGTGAAAGGATGCGACATGGCCTTTTTCGGCTTCATCAAGTCGAGCCACATCCGTGACAAGGATAGAGTCATTGCCAACAATTTCCGCTCCGAGCAGCCTTGCAATCTCTTTGAGGGAAACAGGTTTATTTTTTTTAAAAAAATGCGTATCGATCATTCTCAACTCATCCCACTAATCTGGGAGAACAAATTCATCTCGTACTTCGTCGAGCTTTCGGATCACTTTATCAGTGATATCCAGACTTTGACCAGAAAAAAGTACGACGGGAGCATCCTCACTTATATTTTTGTTAAGGATGATATGAAGTCCATCTTTTTTTGAAATATCCTCGAGGATTTCTTTGATTCTTTTATTGAGCCGGGTGTTAAGCTCCATGCGTTGGGTATTCAGCTCATTTTTTCTTTGTTGAACAAGCTGTTCAAGGGCCACAACCTTTTTCTCAAAAGCTTGCTTCTTTGCAATAAGAGCCGGGTCTGGCTTTCTTAAGCGTTTTTCTTTTTCTCGAATCTCATTGTATTCCTGTCTCAGTTCGTTATCTGAGTTAAAAATCATGCGTCCGGCTTCACTGTGTTTATTTTCCCAGTAACTGTTAATATCCTGAAAAGCCTTACTCTCAGTGCTAATGCGCATAAAATCAACAATGCCAATACGCAGAGATTCTTTGGGATAAGAAGGTTTTGAGAGAAAATATCCCGCAACAAGGAGGACGAGAAGAAAAACGCCCCCCAAAAACCAGTTCTTATATGATTCCCAAATCTGCTTCATTAGAGTTTTGTTTTAAAGCTAAGGAGGAAGCGTTGCGTATCGTCAAATTTATCCTTCTTAACCGGTACAGCATAATCGATACGGATTGGACCAAAAGGTGAGTTCCAAGCAAGACCCACACCCACAGATTGACGTACGAACTTATTATCACGAACTCCGGGTCCTGTTTCTGTGGATTTCCACAAGCTACCAAAGTCTGTGAAGACGGCACCCTTGATACCAAATTCATTCGGAAGACCGATCGGGAAAAGTGATTCAAGGGTTCCAGACCAAAAGCGTGTACCACCAAGGGGATCTCCCGTTTTGTTATCATGAGGGCCAATTCCACCGAATTGGAAGCCTCGGAAAGACTCTGCGCCGAGGAAGAAGCTGTCGACGATACGAATTTTCTTACCCGCCTTATCCATCACACCATAAGATCCCTTCAGTGCAATCACAACATCTTCGATGGGGGATGCGTAAACGGTGCCACCAATGACATGCTTGAGGTATTTTACTTTTCCACCCAAACCGGCGTAGGAGTTGCTCAAAGAGAGGATATAACCGGATGTGGTGTCAACACGGCTATCACGGCGGTCATAGTAAAGGGTTTGACCGACTTCAGAAGTGATATATGAACCGGCTTGTTGCCTAATGTAGTTTGAAGCCCTTGCATTGACATGGGAAACACGATCTTGCTTAAGGGTATAGTTCAAAGATTGGAAGAAATGTTCAGAAAGCCTGTATCCAAGACCAAACGTTGTTCCCTTTGTGACTTGGGTATAGGAGCTAAACCTGGTTGAGCGTGCCGCAAAGACATCTGCGCTTCCTTCGAGCTGTCTTCCAAAGAGATAAGGCTCCACGAAACCAAGATCGATTTCTTGAGAGCGTTTTGCAATGCTTGTGGATGCATGGAGAATCTGTCCCTTGCCCATAAAGTTACGTTCAATAAAGCGAATTTGGCCAAGAGGTCCATCAACGGTTGCAAATCCAGCTGAGAAGGAAAGCTCACCGGTGGACTGTTCTTCAACCTTGACGAGAAGAACGGCTTTATCAGGGCTGTCACCTTGCTCTGCAACGACTTCGACGTTTTTAAAGTAACCAAGATCTTTGAGGTTTCGTTCAGATTTTTTGATGCGGTGCATGTTATAGGCGTCACCCTCGTGAATGGCAAGCTCTCGGCGGATAACATGATCACGTGTCCGGTCGTTTCCAATGACGTCAATGCGTTCGATGTAGACTTTGGGTCCTTCTTTGATGACGAGTTTGACATCGATAATTTGTGTCTCGGGATGCTTTTCTGTGACAATATCGATTTCTGTGAAGGCATATCCCTTGGCGCCCAAAGCATCCGTAATCTTCTCTGTTGTCCGCTCTACAAGTTTCGCGCTGTAATCCTCGGTAGCATTATAAAGGATGAGAGGTCTAAACTCTTCCGCGTTAACGGAGGGGATTTTTGATTCGATCTCTACTTTTCCAAATTTATAGAGTTTACCCTCATCAAAGGAAAAGGTGAGGTGGTATCCGCTATAATCTGGAGAGATTTCTGAAACAGCGGATTTTTGCTGATAATCAGCGTAGCCGTGGTCAAAATAAAACTTGCGAAGGTTTTGCTGATCCGCTTGAAATCTTTGTGGGTCAAAGGTATCGTCGTTTGCAAAGAACCTAAACCAGCGATATTTCTTGCTCAAAAGTGCATCTTCGAGTTTTGACTTTGAAAAGTGACGATTTCCTAAAAAATTGATTTTTTGAATGTAAGTTGTGTCTCCCTCATTGATTTCAAAGACGACATCGGCGCGGTTTTCTTCAAGTTTGATGATCTTTGGTTCCACAGTGGCCGCAAGACGTCCCATGGCTTTGTACATTTCCAAGATACGTTGCTGTGCGGCCTGAATCTTTGTGCGAGAAAGAACTTCTCTTGGGCGAAGCTGAATTTCTTCCTTAATCTGATCATCGCGAAGCTTTTTATTCCCCTCATAGGCAATACGATTGATAATGGGGTTCTCTTCAACCTCGATCACAACGGTACTTCCTTCGGTGTGAACTTTAACGTCTGTGAAGTATCCTGTTGCATAAAGTTCTTTTAATGCATGATTAAGCTCTTCATCACTTGCGGGAAGGCCCTTTTTTATCTGGATATAGGAAAGAATGGTTTCTTGTTCAATTCTTTGATTCCCTTGGATCCTGATGTCATTAACCTGTCCAACAGAAGCTGCAAGCTCTGCGGTGGAAAGCAAAAGAGTGGATAACAAAAGAGCATAAATCCTGGTCATTCTTTAGTCCTTTTAAGAGAATAGTTTTTGAATTGATTGGAAAACTTTGTAACGCATAAGATCATTCCACGTTACATAGAGCATAAGGCTGGCAAGAAAAATAAACCCAACCAAATAGATTCTTTCCTGGATCTTGAGGGGAACAGCTTTGCCCGCGATCCACTCAATCCCCGAAAATACAATATGTCCGCCATCTAGCATAGGAAGTGGGAGCAAATTCAAAAGCCCCAAATTCACAGAAAGCACAGCAAGAAAGACGATAAAGGATACAGCACTTGTCTGAGCACTTTTTCCAGCCATATCACCAATAGCGAGAATGCCACCAAATTCTGCAGCTTTTGTTTTTCCGAGGAGAACTTGGCCAATGCCTTGAAGCATTCCCACAGACATATCATAAGTTGTTTTAAACGCTTCGCGAATCGCTTCCGGGAAAGAGACTTTGTGATAATTGGGTTGGGCGGGGACGATGCCAAAAATCAAGGGTTTTGAAAAGCCCTCTGGTTTGCTTAGGGAAAGATGAAGTGTTTCAGCTCCTCGTTTGACGGTGAGGGTGATCTTATTCCCTTCGAAGGTCTGAGTTTTTTCCCGCATATCCTTAAAATCAGCAACATTTGCATCATTCAATTTTAGAATTTCATCACCTTCTTTGATGCCCATGGTTGTGGCGAGAGAGTTTTCTTTGACTGCGCCAACTTTTGCAGGGATGACGCCTACGCCATGAATGGAAAAAACAAAGATCATGGCCAAAATCGCAAAGAGGTAGTTGGCAAAGGGTCCGCCTGCGCTCACGATAATGCGCTGCAGGGGTGTTTTGCTGTGAAGTGTTTGTTCCTTTTCCTTAGCGGACATTTTGGAAATATTGTCTGCATCAGGAGAGCTCGCGGCATCGGCATCACCGAACATACGCACATAACCACCCATGGGGATCATGCTAAACTTCCACCGTGTTCCGTGTTTATCCGTAAAACCAAAAAGCTCAGGGCCAAATCCGATGGAAAAAACTTCAACTTTTACACCAAAACGGCGTGCTGGAAAGTAATGGCCAAGTTCGTGAATGAAAACAAGGACTGTAAGTGCAATGACAAAAGGTAAAAAGTAGAGTAAGAAAAAATCCATAAAATTCCGGTGACAAAGGTTCGTTTAAAACCTAACTTCCTTTCCACACGTTAGCGAATTTGCGCGTGTCTTACCAGGAGGAATTCTAAATTTTATCCATGTGAAAGGAAACCTCTGTGGCAAAAATATCATTGCTGTGCATAAAAAAATCCGGGAAACCTGAGGGTCCCGGATTCAAAAAGTCTTTTTTGTCCTATCTAAGCCAGGCTTTCCATGACAAAGGGCAAAATGCCCCCTGATCGGAAGTAGGCAACTTCATCAGCTGTGTTCATGCTGACTGTGAGGGGGACTTCCTCTGTGCAGCCTGCTTTATAATGAATAACCATTTTAATAGGCATGCCAGGGGTGAGTGTGCCATTGAAACCAATAATATCTACAGTTTCGTCTCCTGTGAGGTGAAGGGTTTTTCGGTTAACTCCCTTAGGAAAGAGCAAGGGTAAAATTCCCATGCCCACAAGGTTTGACCTGTGAATGCGTTCAAAACTTTCTGCAATCACTGCTTTGATACCAAGCAACCGTGTTCCCTTGGCTGCCCAATCCCGAGAGGATCCTGTGCCATACTCTTTGCCAGCAACGATGACCGTTGGAACATGATTCTTTTGATAGAATTCGGCTGCATCATAGATGGTTGTTTGTTCACCGCTTGGAAAGATACGCGTGTATCCCCCTGTGATTCCTTCGAGCATTTCATTTTGAATGCGGATATTGGCAAAAGTTCCGCGAATCATGACTTCGTGATTACCCCGTCGTGCGCCATAGGCATTAAAATCATGTGGGGGAATCGCGTGATCGCTCAAATATCTTCCCGCAGGGCTGTCCTTTTTAATATTACCCGCAGGGGAAATATGATCCGTTGTAATGCTATCCCCCAAAAGGGCGAGAATGCGGGCACCCTTGACATTGTAATGCTCCGCCATTTTCATAGTAAAATAGGGAGGATGTTTGACGTAGGTGCTGTCATTCTCCCAGGCATAGGTCGTGCTTTCATCCACATCCAAGGATTGCCAAGCATGATCACCCTCAAAAACCTTTGCGTATTGCTGTTTATACATTTCAGGTGTCATGAAGGATTGGATTGCCTCCTGGATCTCCTTTGAAGAGGGCCAGATATCCTTAAGGTACACATCCTTTCCATCGGGTGTTTGTGCAATAGGATCTTTTGTAAAATCCTTGAGCATGGTTCCGGCAAGCGCATAGGCCACTACAAGGGGTGGGGACGCGAGATAATTTGCCTTAACATGAGGATTAACACGCCCTTCAAAGTTTCGATTACCAGAAAGAACAGCGGCTACGGTAAGGTCATGTTCCTCAACCACCTTGCCAAGATGATCGGCGAGGGGGCCAGAGTTTCCAATACATGTTGTGCATCCATAACCCACGAGGTAAAAACCAACATCCTCAAGATCCTTTGTCAGATTTGCTTGGTTCAGGTAATCCATCACCACTTTGGATCCGGGGGCGAGAGATGTTTTGACCCATGGTTTTGCCTTAAGTCCCAACGCCTTTGCTTTTTTCGCTAAGAGCCCTGCGGCCATAAGCACAGAGGGGTTCGATGTGTTTGTGCAGCTTGTAATCGCCGCAATCACAACATCCCCGGAGCTAAGATTAAAGGACTCCCCAGAGACGGGGATGGATTTCTGACCTTCTTTGATGGCGGCTTCACAAGATGCCTTTGCATCCTCAAGCAAAACCTTATCCTGAGGTCTTTTGGGGCCTGCGAGTGTTGGTCTTACGGTTGAAAGATCAAGCTCAACAGTATCTGCAAAAACAGGA
The DNA here is from genome assembly GCA_039808665.1 of Alphaproteobacteria bacterium. Taxonomy (GTDB): domain Bacteria; phylum Pseudomonadota; class Alphaproteobacteria; order Paracaedibacterales; family JAKBAR01; genus JBDHTO01. The sequence continues at coordinate 8,216 of JBDHTO010000028.1, forward strand.
TCAGGTGTGTGTGCATCACGCCAGAGTCCCTGTTCCTTTGCATAAGCTTCCGTAAGGGCGACTTGAATGTCGGATCTTCCCGTAAAGCGCATATAAGAAAGTGTCTCTTCGTCGATGGCAAAGAATCCGCATGTGGCGCCGTATTCAGGGGCCATGTTGGCAATGGTTGCACGGTCTGCGAGGGTGAGATGGGTTAAGCCCTCTCCATAAAATTCAACGAATTTACCGACAACCCCTTTGGTGCGAAGGATGTTTGTCACAAAAAGAACGAGGTCCGTCGCGGTGACACCTTCTTGGAGCTTTCCTTTAAGCTTAAATCCAATCACTTCCGGGATAAGCATAGAAATGGGTTGCCCAAGCATGGCCGCTTCGGCTTCGATGCCCCCAACACCCCAGCCGAGGACGGCAAGACCGTTGACCATGGTCGTGTGGCTATCTGTCCCGACAAGGGTATCTGGATAGACGAGCGTTTCATTCGGGTTTGTTGTGTTTTGAAAGGTTACAGAAGCCAAGTATTCCAAGTTCACCTGATGGCAAATACCCGTTCCGGGGGGGACAACACGGAAATTCTCAAAGGCCTTTTGGCCCCACTTTAAGAATCGATAGCGTTCTCGGTTACGTTGATACTCCACCTTCACATTGTCGGAAAAGGCATGTGAACTCCCAAAATGATCGACGATCACGGAGTGGTCAATCACAAGATCGACAGGAATGAGTGGATTTACTTTGCGAGGATCTTTCCCTTTACTTTTCATAGCATCACGCATGGCGGCAAGGTCGACAATGGCGGGAACCCCTGTAAAATCTTGCATAAGCACTCGTGCAGGGGAGAAACCAATTTCTACACCATATTTGTGTGCATCGGGATGGGCAGCTTTTTCTACATCTTTTTTGGAGGCAGAAGTTCTTAGCATATTCTCAAGAAGAATCTTTTGGGTGATGGGGAGTTTTTGAAGACTGATCCCTGAAAATAAGGATTCCACTTGGGAAAGAGGATAGTAGTGAAATGTTTGTCCTAAAACGCTAAGCGTTGATTTTTGATACATGAAGTCACACAGAGTAATGCAGAACGATGGGAATATTTTAATACGATAATCTTAAGATGGTCTAAAAGATTCCGCCAAAATATGAAAAATTTTTTATGTATATATATTCTTGAGAGATGCCCAAGGTTTGCGAGTAGCTCTTTGATTTAGGATAACAAACTCTTAATCAAGGGAAATATTTTCCACACCATGAAAAGAAAGAGAGGAAAGTTTTGCCGCTTTCCTTTGTTTCTTTAACCATTCATTAAACTTTTCTTTGCACCATAGACCTATAAGATTACGGAAGTGTAGGATTGCGATGCTCGATAAGGCATCTCCCCTCAGCTTAGGTTTGATGAAGCTTTTGACAGAAAAGCTTAAATATTTACAGGCCTCCAGCTTTGAAATGACCCAAAACATCGCGCGTGCCGATATTGTGGGTATGCGTCGTATGGAACTTAAACCCTTTGCGCAAACACTCAAAAAAACGCGCCATGGAATGACTTCTGATCTTGCGAATGCCCAAGTCAATACGGGAGAGATGATAAGCCGCGAAACGGAATCACTCGCCCTTGGCCAAATAACTATGGAATATCAGGCATTAATTAATATTTATAGACGTTATCATGACATGGTGCGTCTTGTGATTGGAAAGGGGTAGTGGATGATGAGCCTTTTTAGTATGTCGACTTTTGCAAAAATGATGAATGTTGCCCTTTCTGGTATGGAGGCGCAGAAACAGCGTCTTTTGGTTATTGCTCAAAACCTTGCAAACATTGGAAGTCGGGCGCCACAAAAAGGAATGGATCCCTATCAACGGAAAACTATTTCCTTTGTTTCAGAGATGGACCGTAAAAAAGGTGTTGAAGTTGTCAAAATCAAAGAAATTGGCCGAGATCAGTCACCCTTTCCTATGATCTATGCCCCTGAAGATCCTGCAGCTAATGCAGAAGGATTTGTGGCAGAAACAAACGTCAAAGGCCCCATTGAGATGACAGACTCTATGGAAGCCAAAAGGGGGTATCAGGCGAATCTTAAGGCCTATGAAAAAATTCTCTCTATGCAGCAAGACGCCATTGCTTTGATTAAGCCCAATAGATAAGAGGTAAGCCATGTCCGCATCACTAATTGCCAATTATAGCCAAGCCGCCAAACTTGCTCAACCTCAGCAAAACCTTGGCGCCATTGTTGATTCTGCTTCCGAAACAAAAAAGGGATCAAAGGATTTTCAGCATACCCTTTCTTCGGTCATGAATAATCTCTATCAGGGGGTTAAACAGCAAGGGCACACAACAGAGACGCACTTGAGTCAACAAATTATGGGTGTTGGAAATATTGAGGAAACGGCTATGTCTTTAGCAGAACTGAACGCCAATCTTGATGTCGTAGCACAGGGATTAAGGATTGCTGTGGAGAAAATCACAGAACTTACCACGCGCACAATGGGTGGCTAATAAATAGAGTATACTTTCGGAGATGCTTCAAAGATGGGGCGAGTGACGGGATTTGAACCCGCGACTTCCAGAACCACAATCTGGCGCTCTAACCAACTGAGCTACACCCGCCATCTTTATACATATTATCTATCCGTTTTCAGTTCAGAGGTCAAGAATTTCCACAAAGTCTTTCTTCAGAATCTTTCTTATTTTCTTAAAGTTTTTTTGTTTATGCCATATTAACGGTTTTTTTAGAAAGTCATGGTCTAATGAACACAAATAGATATTTATTGATGTTGTGTAATGCATTCTTCTGAGGCAAAAAATCACGAAGAATTTCCAAGTCAATCACCGGAACATCCTCAAGATCCAACGGTGAGTGCGTCCTCGTCTGCTTCACTAGACGGGTGTGAAAAATCTTGGGTTGGGTTTAGCAATCTTGCAGAACATCTTAGCGATGACGTAAGAGAGCGCATTTCAGCAATCATTAACCTGTCTGAGCACAAGACGGGGGCTCTCTCTTCTCAGTTTCAAACCCTTTCAAAAAATGCGGGTCTCCAAGCTCAATACCTTAACGAACTTATTTCTATTGCTCAAAATGTTCAGGTTGGGGATCGCACAGTAAGCATCCAAGAAGTCTCTGGGATGCTTCATAAAACATTTCTAGAGTCCATTACCTGTATGCTTGAGATTTCAAAGCAAGCCATGTTGATGGTCTATATTTTGAATGATGGCGTGCGTAATCTTAATAAAATTGAAAAAAGTATTCGCCAAATTGAAATTATTAATCATAAAACAAAATATCTTTCCATTAATGCCACTATTGAAGCTGTGCGGGCGGGAGAGGCAGGCGAGAGTTTTCAAGTTGTGGCGAGTGAAGTCAGAGATTTAAGTAACGATACGCAAAAACTTGCGGTGAATATTCGTGAAGAAGTCAATCAAATGACGCAGACACTCAATTACGCCCAAGATCTTCTCCAAAAGGTTGCAAGTATTGATATGTCTGACAATATTTTGGCTAAAGAACAACTGGATGAGATGATGAATGGGTTGATCGAAAACAGTGAGAAAATCTCTCATATTGTGGGCGACGCAAGCCAAGCCTCCCGTGAATTTGCAGATTCTGCTCGTAAGTTGATTACAGACATTCAATATCAAGATCGTGTCCGCCAAGATCTTGAACATATTCAACGTACCGTATCAAGTATGCAGACATTGAACGAGGGGATTCGTTCACTCCAAGAAACGGTGAATCCCATTATCGTGGATATTGAGGCTTTGAAATCCGAACTTCCTGGAGAACTCCAGGAGCCTATTGATGCCATTATGAATAAAAAACCACCATTTTCATCGGGTATGGATGCGGAATCATCCGTTTCCAGTGACGATATTGAATTGTTTTAGGGAGGAAAAATGAAACGCCTTATTTTAATATCCGCGCTTTTTATGGGGACAAGCTCCCTTGTGAGTGCTGCA
>JBDHTO010000029.1:0-12009 GCA_039808665.1 Alphaproteobacteria bacterium
ATCGATTTTCCACAGATAGCTTTACAACACACATGCAGCTTTTTGATGCGGCTTTTTATCTTCCTGATGACATTCTCACAAAAGTTGATCGTGCGAGCATGGCCGTGAGTTTAGAAGCAAGGGGACCTCTTCTGGATCATCGCATCGCTGAATTCGCCTTTGCTTTACCTATGCACTACAAAATGCGTCATGGCTCCTCAAAATGGCTCCTCAAACAAACACTTGAACGGCACGTCCCCAAATCCCTTTTCGAACGCCCTAAGCAAGGGTTTGGAGTTCCTTTGGAGTCTTGGCTCAAGGGCCCTCTCCATGACTGGGCTGCGTATTTGCTCGATCCTAAAAAATTGAAAAATAACGGCATCCAAGACCCACAACCCATCACGCACCGCTTTCACGATATGATCAAAAATAACCGTAACTGGAGCTACAGTTTATGGGGCGTTTTGATGTATCAAGCTTGGTGTGAGAAATATAAATTCTCAACCTAGATTCGAGATGATTGCCTTTTAAAACTCATCCTTATAATCTGGCATTGTTTCAAAACTTCATTTTTTATTTTAATATGCACGTACAGCGCTTTTCTCTTCTCTCTCTTTTTATTCTTCTCTCAGCTTGTGCAACACATGAGCCCAGAGGGCCAGTCACCGCCGTCAAGGGGATCTGTAGATCTTGCAAACCCTATTTTGTAAGGGGAGCGTGGTATCACCCTCAACTTCATTATGATTACGAAGAACAGGGCATCGCTTCTTGGTACGGCCCGAGATTTCACGGAAAACAAAAGGCATGCGGCGAAATCTTTGACCAAGAGGGTGTCAGTGCAGCCCATCGCACACTCCCCCTTCCAACAGTTGTCCGCGTGACAAACGTCAAAACCGGTGAATCCGTTGATCTTGTCGTAGATGATAGAGGGCCCTATACCTATGCAGGGCGTATCATCGACCTCTCCGTCGGTGCCGCAAAAAAAGTTGGAGTTTATTCAAAAGGCACCGCGCAAGTCAAAGTCAGAGCACTCAAGGGCCACAGTAAAGCCCTTGCCCTTTATCTTGCACAACATGGCAATAAAGCCGGCGTTGTGCCTGGAGAAACTTGGGAAGAAGTATACCGCAATCATATCGTCGGCCATTACCCAGAAGATGAAGGGTCGTCAGCATCCTCTGCAGATCCAGCACCTCACTTTGCATCAAAGAAAGGAATTCACGAGGTTGTTGAACAAAAAATCTATCAAAATATCGATGATCTGATTCCAGAGACAGCCAAACCGGCCACAAAAAATGTTGTCGCAAAGGTTGCTAAGAATGTGGCACAAAATGTTCCGTCATCCTTGCCTCTCAAAACATTTGCGCCCAAACCCCTTGTCCAGGCCACAGGCCATTATATTGAGCTCGCTTCCTTCACAAATATGAATAATGCTCAAAAACATCTTGGCGAGGTTACAGCCCTTGCCCCTGGATCCATCAAAGAGGTTGTTCAAGGCGGACAAAAGTTTTATGTTGTCCGTTGTGGTCCCTATAAAAGTGTTAGCGATGCACAAAGTGCTCTCTCAACACTCGATGTCCTCGGTCACAATCCAAAACTTGTAAAGGAATAGATATGCTCCGTTTTCTCACATTTTTTGTATTTCTGCTCACATGTGCTTTGTCCACACAGGTGACGTTTGCTGAAAAGCCAAAGAAACAATCCGTAAAAAAGCAAGCTGCTTCAGCAAAGAAACAATCTCAAAAAGCTAAAGAACCTAAGGCGAAAGAAGTTGAACCTGACAACGCAGCGATTATCAAAGCACCAGGAACATCAGACATCGCTCTCCACTCCACCTACGCTATCGTCATGGATTACCATACAGGAAAAGTGCTTCTTGAGAAAAATGCTGATGAAAGAATGACCCCCTCGTCCATGACAAAGATCATGACGAGCTTTATCATCGAAGAAAAGCTCATAAAAAATGAGATAAAGCCAGACACCATGTTTATGGTCAGTGAAAAAGCTTGGAAAACAGAAGGAACGCGAACCTTCCTTCCCCTCAATGCAAGCGTCAGCGTCATGGATCTTTTACGTGGCATTATTATTCAATCTGGAAACGATGCATCCGTCACAGCCGCAGAAGGCATCTCTGGATCCGAGGAAAACTTTGTATCCCTCATGAATGATATGGCAAAGGAACTCGGCCTCACAAATACGCATTTTAAAAACACAAGCGGCCTTCCAGAAGAAGGGCATTATAGCTCTGCGCGTGACCTTGCAAAATTGTCTATCGCCCTGATTCGCCATCACCCTCAGTATTACCCTCTATATTCTGAAAAAGAATTTTCCTACAACAACATCAAACAGGGAAATCGCAACCCCCTTCTCTATAACAATCTTGGTTGTGATGGCATTAAAACAGGTCATTCGAATGAGGCGGGCTACGGTATTGTTGCGTCCTGTGTTGATGGAGATCAACGTTACATTATCGTAATTAACGGGTTAAAAACGATGCAACAGCGCGCCAACGAAGCACGAAAAATTCTTGGATGGACAAAACAAAACTTCCTTGGAAAAACGGTCTTCAAAAAGGGTGATATTGTCGAAAAAGAAGCGCCCGTTTGGCTCGGTGAGAAAAAAACCATTGCACTCAAAACCGTTGATGATATCTCACTTCTTCTGCCACGCAATGAACAAGGGAAACTTGAGGTCAAGGTACAATACGACAGTCCGATTCAAGCCCCGATCAAAGAAGATCAGGTCATTGGAAAAATTATTGTCACCTCTCCGAGTGTCTCTTATGAAGTAGGGTTAGCTGCCGCAGAAAGCTGTCCCCGTGCAAGTTTCTTTGCCCGCCTTTGGAATTCTATTCAATATCTTGTCACGGGAAAATCCTAAATGTTTATCACGTTTGAGGGTGGTGAAGCCTCTGGAAAATCCACCCACAGCAAACTCCTTGCCACTTATCTTATTGAGCAAGGATATGCGGTTTTACACACACGTGAGCCCGGTGGAAATGCAAGCTGCGAGATGATTCGATCTTTATTGCTTAATCAAACATGGGAGCCCCTTTCAGAGGTTCTCCTGTTTAATGCAGGACGCCACGAGCACTCTAAGAACATGATTCTTCCTGCACTCTTTGACAAAAAAATTGTGATCTGTGACAGGTATATGGATTCAACGATTGCCTATCAGGGGTACGGTCTTGGTATGGAGATGGAGTTTCTTAAAACACTCGAAGAAAAATCCGTAGCCGTAACACCGGACCTGACGATTGTCATTGATCTTGATGTTGAAACCTCAAAAAAACGCCTTCAACAGCGTGGTTTTACCAATCATATGGATGAAAGAGATCGGGCGTTTCATGAAAAGGTACGCTTTGGATTCTTAGAAATTGCAAAAAAAAATCCAAAGCGCATAGTTGTTTTTGACGGAAGTCAAGAACAAGAGGCCTTATTCAAAAGCATTAAAAATCTTGTCCTTGAGCGTCTATCATCAACTCAAGCCGTTTGATCATCGTGTCCAGTTGAGTATCGGAGAGTGCTTCAACATCGATTTTCTCAACTTTTTGAGCATGTTTGAGTTGAATATCTTTTATTTTCAAGGCGCTTGAAAAATCTTCCCTTCCAAGGGCCATATCATAAAGCTGATCAAGATCATTTAAATAATCCATCTCATTTTTTGTCTTCATAGCTTCACCTCATCTTAAAGCAATGAAAACCGACACCAACGGTCGGCACCTTGGCAAAGTAACATCAACACGGAAAGTCCTACAAAAACTAAAAAATCCCAACACAAAAAAGATGGGGGGAGCAACGATACTCCCCCCCCCCTTTATATATACAGAGTTTTAAAAACTACGCTGCCTTAGGCTGCTCCGTCTTTTCTGTCTTTTCTGCTTTTACTTCTTTAGAAACAGCTTTCGCTTCTTTTGCAAGTTCTGTTACAAGTTTTCCCATCTCTTGCTCGGCGATCGGTGGAACAGGAATAAACCTTCCATCTGGACCATTAATCAAGAGCATTGGAGCACCACGGAGCTCGAGAGTCTTCGCAAGCGATTCTATTTTCTCAAGGACTGCAGCTGTCTCCGGAGACATCGCGGTTGTTTTTACCTTTTCAAAATCATACTTTGCTCCTGTCAAAAGCGCCTTCATTTCATCTTCAGAAGGAATATTTTCAAGCTTTAAAAATCCTTCAAGGAACTTTGGGAATTTGGCGTTATCTTCTTTCCACGCTGCGTGAAGGAATTTTGCAATACGTGCAGACTCAGGGGAAACAAATGCCCACTGGTGAACAATGACCTTAAGTGCAGGTTGCTGTGCCATCAGTTTTTTTAACATGGTTTCAAGAAATCGGCAGTTTGGGCAAAGTGGGTCAGCAACAAGTACCATGGTCACCGTTCCCTTGGAGTTCCCTAAAACGATAGCATTATCTGTAGACATCAAAGCGTCGCGATTAGACTCGAGAAGAGCGAGTGTCTTTTCTTCTTGCTTTGCCTCTTGGAATTGCATGGACATTTGAACAAGCTGCATAAATTCAGCAGGGTTTGTACGAAGATAGTTTTTTATAACCTCAACAACTGCAGCAGCCTCATCCGAGTTAAACTTTTTAACAGGAACGATTTCTAGCTCTTTAGGTGTTTGAAGTTTTTCAGGAGCCCCTACAGGAGCACCAGGTGTTGCGGCCGCAGGAGCGCTCTGCGCTGCTACTGCAACACCACCCGTCGTCGATGTGGAGGGAGCAGCAAATACAGCACCTGACAAAAGAGTGGCAGAAAGCAATAATAGTTTGGAAAAGTGTTTCATGAAATTTAAACCTCGTAAAATAATCAGGCTTACCCTAGCACAAAAACTTTGTGTTTCCTAGCTTTCTAACGCTTTTATCACGTCTTTTTTTGTAAGAAATTCCGAGAGAAGAATAGGCTTTTTTTCAATCCCTGGATAAAAAATGTAAAATGGCACCCCACTCCGTCCATTTTTTTCAAGAAGCATTGAAATTTCAGGATCATCTTCCGTCCAATCTGCAATTAAAACTTCAACATTTTTTTCCTTGAGTTTTTGTTGAATCTCGGCACTTTGCAACGTAACTTCGTTCACCTTACATGTAAGGCACCACGCCGCGGTCGCCACAACAAGAACGGGTTTCCCTGACTTAAGGGCCTCATCGACATCTTTTTGTGAATATTTCTTTTGTGAGATTTTTTGAACATTATCCACTTTGCTGTCAAAGAATACATAAACAAAAGTCCCGCTTACCCCGAGGAGACAGAAAAAGGTCAGAAGGGGCATCCATTTTTTAGAGGCCTTCAATGTCAGCAGAGCCATAAAAAAACACCCAGCCCCCACAATAAAGATCATATCCAGCCCGCGTTCCATGGAAAGAACCCAAAGAAGCCATACACACGTCATAAAAAGAGGAAGAGAGAGCCATTTTTTGGCTGTTTCCATCCATTTCCCCGGCGAAGGAAGGGTACCCATCACTCCAGGAATATGGGGGAGAACAAGAAATGGAAAGGCAATACCCAGCCCAAGCATCAGAAAAATGCCAAGGATAGACACACCCGAATGTATCATGGCAAATCCAAGCGCAACACCCATAAAAGGTGCCGTACACGGCGTTGCCGCAAGCGTCGTCAAAACCCCCGACACAAAGGCTTCAAAATTTTTATGCTGAGGATGAGCCACATGATAAGAAAATGAAAGTCCAGGAACACTCACCTTTCCCAAAAGTACGAGCCCTAAGAGGAAAAAAAGATACAATAAAAACATCACAAATAAGGGGGACTGCATATGGAACCCCCACCCCACATGATGACCCAATTTTTTGAGAATAATAACCACCCCCGCTAGAATACTCATCACAACCAAAACACCCAGGGTATAAAACAAAGACTCCGCCTTAGATGAAGACTCTCTTGATTGCATAAGAAGGAGCGCTTTAAGGGAAAGAACAGGAAAAACACACGGCATGATGTTGAGGATAATCCCCCCTAAAAAGGCAAAGAATAGCGCCGTGAGCATTCCATTCATCGTATTCGAATCAGGGGGCATCAACTTCGAATCAGGGCGCATCGACGATGAGGCATAGGGAAACTCCCCATACTCTGACGGCACTGCGACAGGCACACGGATGTTTATTTCTTTGGCGTTTGGAACGCATGTACTGCCACACACAAGCCAATCTGCCTTTACCACAAGAGAAAGAGAGTCCCCCTTGTAATCTTTTGGAAGATGGACCTTCGTCAAAAACACAACCTGATTAAAATACCCAAAAGAGGTTCCCAGTTGTGATGAAATCTTCTCAGGCTCAGGATACATAACCGGGTCAACAATTACACCAGAGGGAACGGTAAAATCAAAGGTTGTAGGACGCCCAAGGTCACCAGGTTCCTTTCCGTAAATATGCCAATCCCCATCAAGTCTCATGACCAGCGCAAGATCAAAGCTATCCCCGGGTGCAATTTTCTCCGCTGAAGTTTCAATACGGAGAGAGGAATAATTTCCCTTAACCTCATGTGTAAGGGCGTGGGCTTGCGCGATCAGAAAAAAAAGAAAGACACTACGAAGGCATATTGAAAAAAATTTCACTCTTTAACCCCGATAATCCCAAGGCCACTCCGTTCGTGAATGTCTTCGATACGATCCCGTTTAAAGCGATCATAATACCCCACACGCAAAACCTCAAATCCACACCGAAGCACCCCCTTCACAAGAACATCCAGGTCCATCAAATGCACCTTTGACGGCATATTTTCTGCAATTTGTCTTGGAAAAACATCGCGACTTTCAATATCCGAGCCGGGCCAATTGTCACCAGATTTTCTCCTTCGTTTGAAGGACTCCAGAACATGCTTTTGCACGTGCGGCATATGGATGGTGGGAGATACGATGTAAATCCTCCCCCCTGGTTTAAGCCATTTATAAATCTTTAAAAGACCCTTCTCAATAAGGTCTCCAGATAAAAATTGAGTCACCCGAACAAACACGGCATCAAAAGTATTGTCACGAAAGTTTGTCTCAAGGGGAAAAGCCCCCACAACAAAATCAATCTTGTTTCTGTACTGTTTTTGAACTTTTTCTTCAACAGCTTGGATATGCCTTGGATCCAAGTCATTAATTACCGCAGATCCACCATAGTTGATGATTTCAAGGGATAGCTTTCCAAATCCTGCTCCAATTTCCAAAATATGCTTTGGCGTCTCTGTGGCAAAAATTAAGAAATCGAGGGAGTACGGATCCAACAAAAAATCCGACATATAACCATATTTATTCAATGTGGGAACAAGCCCTGCAATACTTCCCTGTTTTTTGTCGCTCTCCGCAACCCCCTCTATCGTCCAAAAAAGCAAAAAAACAAAAATAAGAGGAAAGCGCATGGGGAAAAATCAATAAGACATTCTTGGAGAAATTTAAGCAGTTTTAGAAATAAAACACAATGAATGTCACATTTCAGAGTTGAAGCAAACACCAACTCATGACAAGATCGAACCAAGTTTTTTCAATTATTTGGGAATTTTCATGACACACGCACACGCCCTTCCTCGCTGGGATTTGACAGATTTTTATACCCAATTAGATGATCCCCAAATTGAAAAAGACATCCTCTCTATCCGCGAAGATGCAAAACATACCGCCTCCCTCCAGGGAAAGATGACCTCAGCGTCTGCATCGGATCTTTTAAAACACATCGAACTTTACCAAGCACTCTCACAAAAGCTTGCACGCCTTGGAAGTTATGCTTACCTGCACTTTGCAACCGCGATGCTGGATGAAAAGGTCCAAGCCTTTCAGCAACGTATGGATGAATTTGCTACAGAAATTTATACAGCAACCGTCTTTTTTACTCATGAACTCAACGATATCGATAGCCACAAGTTAAATAAGATGTTTGAGGAAAACACGGCACTTCAAACCTACAAACCCTGGCTTGAACGTGTTCGGGTGTTTAAGGAGTTTCAACTAGATCTTAAGCTTGAAGAAGTTTTGCCACAAAAAGACCTCACCGGATGTCAGGCTTGGGTCAGGCTTTTTGACCAAACCCTTGCGGAAATGATGTTCAAAGACTCAAAAGGCGCTGATCTTAACCTTTCTGAGCTCCTTGAGCATATGTCCAGCCCAAAACCAGAGATTCGCAAAGAAGCAGCCACCCTTCTTTCCAAGGGGCTTCAGGACAAAAAATCCATGATGACTTTGATCTTTAACACCCTGTTAAAGGATAAAGATGTCACCGATACGCTTCGTGGATACAGCTCTCCTTGGCACTCAAGACACCTTGCCAATAACATCGAAGAGGATGTTGTAGACGCGATGGTGGAAACAGTGCGCGCAAATTACAGCCTTTGCCACAGGTATTATGCGTGGAAGACAAAACAGCTCGGTCTTTCCAAGATTCAATACTGGGACCGCAACGCCCCCCTCACCACGGAAGAAGAAACGCCCTTGTCTTTTGACAATGCCAAAGTAATTGTTCTTGATGCCTACCGCGCATTTTCCCCAAAGCTCGCCGACGTTGGTCAAAAATTCTTTGACAATCCATGGATTGATGTACCGGCTTATAAGGGAAAAACATCGGGAGCCTTCGCACATCCCACAACCCCGGATGTGCATCCTTATCTCATGCTGAATTATCTTGGAAAGCGCCGCGATGTAATGACGCTTGCCCATGAACTGGGTCATGGCGTCCATCAATATCTTGCCAATTCCCAACCCTATCTTTTGACACATACCCCCCTTACCGTTGCAGAAACAGCGTCGGTTTTTGGAGAGATGCTTACCTTTCGCTCACTCCTTAAAAATGCAAAAGATAACACAGAAAAGAAAGCCCTCCTGGCCGGAAAAATTGAGGATATGATCAACACCGTTTTCCGTCAGGTTGCTTTCCATCTTTTTGAGAGAGAGGTTCATCAAAAACGTAAATCTGGGGAGCTTTCTCACAGTGATTTTTGTGAGATCTGGAGAACCACCCAAAAAGAAGCCTTAGGCAATTCTGTTGAGATTGATCCACTGGTCGACAACTTTTGGGGCTATATCTCCCACTTCCTCCACGTACCATTTTATGTATACGCCTATGCTTTTGGTGATTGTTTGGTCAATGCGCTCTATAGCGTTTATCAAAGTGGACAGGTGGAAAATTTCCAGGACAAATACCTGCATATGCTGAGCCTTGGCGGAAGCAAGCATTACAGCGATCTTCTTAAGCCCTTTAACCTCGACCCCCGTGACAAATCCTTTTGGCAGGGCGGTTTGAATGTAATCAAGGAACTTGTCGAAGAGCTAGAGAAGCTTGGCTAATTTAAAATATCAATCTCGCTACCTGATGAGGATTCATCACTTTCATCATCGGACGTTCGATCATTCTGGTGCGCATAAGTCTGATAAATGTTGCTCAGTGGTCTTTTTTTCGGGGGAAGGTCTTCTTCCCTTCCCTGATACCTTTCATAAAGGGGAGGCAATGGAACACCTGGATTTGCCAAAAACTCTTTTGCCTCTGATGCATGAACAGAGTTCATAACGCACATCATAATAACCCAAGGCAACAACATCACACCCTCCCCATTTGTAAAGTTGCGGGCATTATGATATCTCTCAAAAAAATGTCAAGTCTTTTGAAGTTTCTTTAGTGGATAGTAAAAACCCTCTCAAAACCCTATCACGCATGGCGCAAACAGCTTTTCATGGATCGGCTGCTGCGATGAAATACGCAGCGAGCGGTGCTTTAGGGGGGGAAATTGACCACGAAAAACAGGCTGAGCAGCTCTTATCTGTTCTTGGGCATTTGAAGGGCCCCGTGATGAAAGTGGCTCAATTTTTGGCAACCGTACCCGGAGCACTTCCTAAAGAATATGCTGACGCCTTTATTAACCTTCAATCCCACGCCCCTGCGATGGGAGAAGGATTCGTCAAAAGGCGTATGAAGGGTGAACTTGGGAACGATTGGCTACATCATTTTAAAGACTTTAATCTCACCCCATCCTTTGCAGCATCCCTTGGACAAGTACACCGCGCCACACTTTTGGATGACAGGAAGGTTGCCTGCAAACTTCAGTACCCGGATATGGGGAGTATTATAGAGGGAGATATCGCTCAACTTTCCCTTTTTCTTAAGGGCTATCGAGCCTTTAACACGGCTATTGATATCACAGAAATTTTTGAAGAAATCAAAGAAAAACTCAAAGAAGAGCTTGATTATAGGAATGAAGTAAAGAATCAATCTCTCTTCCGTCGTGTCTTTGATGGCTCTCATGACGTGATTGTCCCCAAAACCCTCCCCACCCTCTGTACTGATCGATTGATCACCATGGAGTGGGTTGAGGGAAAATCCTTTTTCGACATGACACAAAGCTCCCAAGACACACGAAACCACCTTTCCAAAATTCTTTTTGATGCGTGGTATCGACCTCTTTATCACTTTGGCATTCTTCACGGCGACCCTCATCCCGGAAATTATCAAGCGAACAAGGATCATGGTATTAATCTTTTAGATTTCGGGTGTGTTCGAATTTTCCCACCGGAATTTATTCAAGGAATTACCGACCTTTATCAAGCACTTAGAGATAATAACCGTCCCTTACTCGTCCATGCCTATGAGTCCTGGGGTTTTCAACATATGAGCAAAGAAGTGATTGACGTCATGAGCGCCTGGGCAAAACTCCTGTTTGAGCCGCTCCTGGATAATCGAGTACGCCTTATTCAAGAAGAAATCATCGGTTGGGATGTGGCGTCAAAGGTTCACGCAGAGCTCAACAAACTCGGGGGAATCAAACCACCCAAAACCTTTGTTTTCATGGATAGAGCTGCTGTTGGCATTGGATCAATCCTTTTCCACATGAAAGCTGAGCTGAATTGGCATCAAATGTTCGAAGAACTCATCCAGAATGTTTCTGTGGAGAAATTACAGATTCATCAAGAGAAAATTTTAAATTCTTCCGAGACAGGCCTGTAATTTTTTTCTAGAATAAAACCGCATACCCTTTAAATTCTGGAAAATATTTTTTATGTCCGCAAATCAATCCCTCTGGATGAAGCTTCTTTTTACAGAAGCTCGTACACATCATACCTGGCAAAATCGTCCTGTGGAGGATATTCTTCTCAAGGAAATCTATGACATCATGAAATTTGGAGCAACCAGCGCTAATTGCTCTCCTATGCGCGTTTTATTTGTCAAATCAAAGGAAGCTAAAGAAAAACTCAAGGAATGTCTGGCCCCCGGTAACATTGACAAAACCATGACCGCACCTGTCACAGCAATTTTTGCAGATGACTTTGAATTTTATAATCATCTCCCTAAACTTTTCCCTCATATGGATGCAAAATCTTGGTTCGTCGGTAACAATGATCTCATCAACAGCACGGCACAGCGAAGTGGCACACTTCAGGCAGCTTATTTTATGCTTGCCGCCCGTGGATTTGGCCTCGATTGTGGCCCCATGTCCGGATTTGACAACGAAAAATGTGATGAGCTCTTTTTCAAAGGTACGAAAACAAAATCAAACTTTTTGTGCAATTTGGGATACGGTGACCCTGAGGGATTATATCCGCGCAGCCCACGCTTTCAATTCTCAGAAGTGTGCAAAATCTTGTAATTTCTGACAAAAAACCTCTATAAAGGTGGGGTATAAATTTATTCCCCACCTTTTATGATGTTGAGATTCCTTTTTTTATTTTTATTGCTATCGTCCTATGGGCATAGCCTTCATGTTGTTGCTTCTATCAAACCTATCGCAAGTCTTGTCCTTAAAATTACAGAGGGGACAGAACACAATGTGCGTGCTCTTTATGAAGGACAAAATTCACCCCATACATCATCTCTTAAAATCAGTGATATCAAAAACCTAAAGTCATCAGATCTCGTTATTTGGGTGGGTCCAGAGTATGAGCTGGGATCAAAGAAATATTTTCATCAAATCGATCCCACAAAAATCGTCACCATCACACAAATTCCCTCTCTCAAACTTCTTCACACGCGATTCGAGCATGAGCATGAGCATGAGCATGAGCATGAGCATGAGCATGAGCATGAGCATGAGCATGAGCATGAGCATGAGCATGAGCA
>JBDHTO010000030.1:0-11901 GCA_039808665.1 Alphaproteobacteria bacterium
GTGTTTTCTTCTCGTCCAAGAGTTCTGTTGAGTGCACGACCAAGGGCGCGAAAAGCTGCTTGGCGCTCACCTGAGCTCATTAACTCTTGGTTGTTATGAAGAAACTGATATTTCCTGGCGCCTTCTGCAACGGTTTCATGACCAGTAATTTTAATGGCGAACATACCGTTATCTCTTTGTGTAAAAAGATCGGCATCTTCTCCATAAACTGCTACTTCCTCATCGTCCACCCATTGTGTGAGTGTAACACCTTTATAGTTGGCGCGAATCTGAACGTCTCCAGCGGCTTCTCTTATTTCTTCCAAAAGATCTGTGTTCCCTAAGGCAACTTTTAAAAGTTCCCCCTTCAGGACGGCGTTATATTCCGCCAGAGAAAGTGCATTCGCAACGGTCCGTAGAATTTTAAATGTTTGATTAGGGATAAATGCCTCTCGGACGAAAAGTCGCGGAATAAGCGCGAGTTCTTCGGCTTCTTCTCCGATGGCAGAAATTCCAGTGGTTGCAAGGTTTATAAACTGAAGTGCAATCATGCGGCGATATGCGGGGCCTCTGTCTGAGCCAAGAGCTTCAATGATTTTTTGAACCGCTTCCCGGCGTGCCGTAAGAGGGGGATTCATACCCATGCCCATGCCGTACATATAGCACTGATTATCAGCACCAGAACTTAAGAATTTGACAGCATATCCTGTTTGTCTTTCCGGTACTCCTGCAAGTTCTGTGCGACCAGTGAGAGTGGAAACAGTGCGTTGTCTAAAGTTCTCCCCACCGCGTTGTGTTGAAAAACTTTCTTCCAAAGCATCCAAGGAATGGGGGAGGTAATTGGGGGAATCTACTCCAAAATAAGCATTTGCACTTTCGCGAAGATTTTCCCACTGCGCACGATGATCTGCGATAACCTGTGCTCTTATGGAGTCTGGAAATTGGGCAAAAAGCTGTGTGAGATTGAGAAAATCTCTACGTGCTTTTGCGGCGTCAAAGGCTGCTTGTTGTGAGATATCGTCAGGACGAACAGGAGCTACTCTCCTGCCCGCATAATAAGCATCAAACTGCCCAACATAGTCGATTTCTGCAGCGAATGATGAACATGTTATCAGTGCAATAAAAGCAAAGGATAAAAATCTCTTAAACATGCAATAAGTCCTTTTTCATTAAAATAGCGTCGAAAGCCCCTAAGTCTGTATTGTAATAATTTTTTCTTAAGGAAAGATTAAAGTATCTGTATGTTTTATAAAAATCAACAACAATAGTATTATTCTTATAGACTTCAAGAAAAACTTCTTTAACTCCATGTGACAAGAGGACACGTTCCAGGTGTTTGAGAAGTTGTCCACCGATTCCTTGGGACTGAAATTCCGGCCTTACGCCAATAAAAAGGATATCGGCAGTGTCATAGGCTTTTTGAGCAAGGATATAGCCAGAGATTTTTTTATTCTGTAGGTTTTTGAGTCCTATAATCTGTGGAGTTTGAAGGAGTTCTTGGTAGCTTTTGAGACTCCACGGGTTTTCCCAAGGGAGTTCAAAACTTTGATGAATAAAGGCGAGTTCCTCTGCATCACTGGGGGTGATAGGGATAATCTCCGTCATTGTGATTTTTTTCGGAAAGTGGGCGTGTGACCATAAACAGGGGAAAGACGTTCAACTCCCCCCCAATCATTGATTTTGTTTGCATAGTCAAATAGGTCATGAACGCTGACATCGCCTAAAAAACTGGGTTCTTCTGTCATGTAAATATCATCCAAGGCGAGGGGAAGATTATTCTGAATTTCAAAGGATTGGGTGAAATATCCACCTTTTTCATTAGACATAGAAACGATGACAGGGGATTTTTGTGCCTTAAAGGCCAGGATGTGAAGTGTTGTTGTGACAAATATTTTTGCAGAGATGGCCGTGGCGATACCTTGTAATGTGGAGAGTGTGATGCGCAGTCCCGTAAAGGATCCGGGGCCCTGGGTACATATAATATGTGTCACATCTTTGAGAGAAAGGTTTCCCTTTTCACAAAGGTTAAGGATAGCGGGAATAAGCTCTTTCGTGAGTATTTTTGTCAGGTTTCCTTTTTCAAAGGGGAGTTTTTGAAAAAAAGATTCTCCTCCTGAAACCAGGAGGAGCTCAATCGATTCAAAGTTTTGATGTAGGCAAAGATAAACCATCAAAAATAGACTTCTTAGGAGTAGACTGTTCGCTGCTGCCAAAGGCACCATGGGCCTTGAGAAGAACGATAAGTATGGCAATCATAAAAACATAAGTCTTTGTCATCTTTCAAAATCCTTCTCAAGAACAATCTTTGATCATGCTGGGGTAGAAAGGTTAACAAAAAGTTAAAAAATAACATGAAAACTTAATTTTTTCAGATTGATGTTGTTTTTAGGCTGCAAGGAGGCCCTTGTCCTGGAGAAAGGTTTTAAGCTCTCCCGATTGGTACATTTCTCTCACAATGTCGCATCCACCAATGAATTCACCCTTGATATAGAGTTGGGGAATGGTTGGCCAATTGGCGTAATCTTTGATGCCCTGGCGAATTTCTGGATCCTCGAGAACGTTAATATCTTTGAAGGGAACGTTTAAGAGATTCAAGACTTGAACCACCACACCAGAAAAGCCACATTGGGGCAGTTGTGCTGTGCCCTTCATGTAAAGGACAACGTCGTTATTTTTAACTTCTGTATCGATTTGTTCAAGAATGGACATTATTTTTACTCCGTTTGTGCGATGGTTTTGAGTGAAAGTGCGTGAAGTTCGCCGCCCATTTTTCCCTTAAGGGCTGCGTAAACCATTTGATGTTGCTGCACCTTAGATTTCCCGTTAAAAGCCCTGGATTGGATCGTGGCTTCATAATGGTCATTGTCCCCCACAAGAGATTTAAGACGAATCTCAGCATCAGGAAACGCCGACTCTAGCATGTGATGTAATTCATCTTGGGGTATAGGCATGGCGTGTGGCTTTCATTCATTTAATTCATAGGATTTAAGAAAAATCGTTCAGCAAAAAGCTGATAAATCTGTCCTATGTCTGAAATATCTTCTTTTTCAGATAAGGAAAGGTTGTTTTCCGAGAGAGCTTCCTTTGTGTGGAGCGTGCGCGGGCTGAGTTCATTCACAAGGATAATTTCAGGATCTGCAAAGGGATCATCTGTATAAATGCGCCCAAATTGAAGATCGCAGGCTTGTAAAATTAACCCCTTTGCGGCCATAAAACCAAACAAAACATCGGTGGTGCGACGTGCGAGGGACTCGATTTCAAAAATTTCTGACTCTTCAGCTATGTCAAAAGCATCGAGATGGTCTTTGCTGAGAAGCTCTCTTTGTTCAGAGATCGTTCGATATTCGATGATGGGTTTTTGAAGAGAGGTCTCTTTTTCAAGATTATATCTTTGGGCAAGCTCACCAGTAACTTCAGTATACACACGTACAGAGACAGGAATAACTTCCGCGGCTTGGACGAGTTGCTCTCTCATATTGAGGCTTTTGATAAAGTGATTACGAATCCCTACTTTAGAAAGCTGGGTAAAGAGTGTTTCGGATATTCTTTGATTAATGGCGCCAATGCCATTAATTTCCACGACTTCCTTTTTTACAAAGACGGCATCTTTAAAGAAGAGAACAAGAGAGTCTTCACATGTTCCCTCGTAAATATTTTTGTGCTGTCCTTGGTGAAGCTCCTTCCGGCGAGGTTTTTGTCTTTCGCCAAAAAGCTTTGATGTAAATGATATGGTCATGAAAACACCTTATTCTGTCCACACAGACATACCATGAATGTTGCAAGAATACAACAATCGGAAGGCGTTCTGCCAATAAAGAAGGCAGGGGCTTTGTTGAGACAATTTTACGTATTTACACATGGCGTGTTTTGTTTTCTCATAAACCTATGATTGAAATATCTAAACAGCTTTATAAAAAACAACTTAGACGAGACATTATCATAGCCGTGTGTGTCAAGCTATGTGTGATGTTTTGCCTCATTATGGGGATGAAATATCTTAAATCCCAGACTGTTTCTGATTCTGCACGCGCACCATTTTTACAAGGAGAGTAAAATCCATGGACATTGTTGAACTTTCAAGGTTGCAATTTGGTATGACGGCTTTGTACCACTTTCTCTTTGTGCCATTGACACTGGGTCTTTCCTTTCTTCTTGCTATTATGGAGAGCGTCTATGTCATGACGGGAAATGTGATCTGGCGCGATATGACAAAGTTTTGGGGTATTCTTTTCGGTATTAACTTTGCCATGGGTGTCGCAACAGGGGTGCCCCTCGAGTTTCAATTCGGTATGAACTGGTCCTATTACTCCCATTATGTGGGGGACGTTTTTGGATCTCTTTTGGCGATTGAAGGCTTAATGGCCTTTTTCTTGGAAGCCACCTTTGTAGGGCTTTTCTTCTTTGGATGGGAGCGTCTTTCAAAACTTCAGCACCTTTCCATCACATGGTTGCTTGCGATTGGAACTAACCTCTCTGCCCTTTGGATTTTGATTGCAAATGGTTGGATGCAAAATCCTGTGGGATCCAAGTTTAATTTGGAGACTATGCGTATGGAGATGTCATCCTTTTATGATGTTATCTTCAACCCTGTGGCCCAATCGAAATTTGTTCACACCGTGAGTGCGGGATATGTTACAGGATCGATGTTCGTTCTGTCTATTTCCGCCTATTACCTACTCAAAGGGAAAAATGTGGATTTTGCAAAGCGTTCCATGACGGTGGCGGCAAGCTTTGGATTGGCCTCAGCACTTTCTGTGGTCGTTCTTGGGGATGAAAGTGGTTATACCCTCACAGAGCATCAACAAATGAAGATTGCAGCGCTTGAAGCCATGTGGGAAACGGAGCCAGCGCCAGCGGGGTTGACGGTTTTTGGTATGCCCGATGTGGAGCAAAAGAAAACCCATTACGAAGTAAAAGTACCTTATCTTTTGGGGCTCATTACAACGCGTTCTTTTAACACAGAGGTTCCGGGTATTGTGGAGCTTACCAAAAAAGCAGAAGCGCATATTCAAGAAGGTATCATTGCCTATAAAGCACTTCAGGATTTACGTAAAAATAAATCCAATGCCAAGGCTCTTGAGCTTTTTCAAAATCATGGAAAATACCTTGGGTACGGGTTGCTTTTAAAGAAATACCGAGAGGATATTCACAACGCAACGGACGCTGAAGTTAAAAAAGCAGCCGTGGACACTGTGCCAAACGTGACACCTCTTTTCTGGTCATTCCGAATGATGGTGGGGCTTGGTCTTTATTTCATTCTTTTGTTTGGATATGCGTTCCTTCTTTCTGCGCGTCGTACATTTGACAAGCATCCTGGATTTCTGCGTTTGGCGATGCTGTCTTTTCCTCTTCCCTGGGTGGCCGCAGAGCTTGGTTGGTTTGTGGCGGAACATGGTCGTCAACCATGGACCATCGATGGTATTTTGCCGACATTCTTGAGTGCCTCAAACGTTCAGGCTGAGCATGTGTGGATTTCTCTCTCTGTTTTTGTTTTGTTTTATTCCATCCTTCTTGTGGTCGATGTTTTTTTGATGAGGAAATACATTAAAATCGGACCCGTTCTTTCTAAAAAAGGAGCTTAACCCATGCATATACCTTTGGATTATGAAATTCTTCGCCTTGTTTGGTGGCTCCTTTTGGGAGTGTTGCTCATAGGCCTTGCCATTATGGATGGTTTTGACTTTGGTGTGGCGACACTTCTTCCTTTTGTCGCGAAGAGTGATGTGGAAAAACGTATTGTCATCAATACAGTGGGACCTGTGTGGGAGGGGAACCAAGTCTGGCTTGTCCTGGGCGGTGGTGCTGTTTTTGCTGCGTGGCCCGCCATTTATGCGGTGAGTTTTTCAGGCTTTTATTTGGCGATGTTTGTCATCCTCGCTGCGATTATTCTTCGTCCTGTGGGATTTAAGTTCAGAAGTAAGCTTGAAGGATCCGCATGGAGGGGGGCTTGGGATCTTTGCCTCTTTATTGGTGGATTTGTTCCAGCCCTTCTTTTCGGTGTCGCTGTGGGGAATGTTTTACAGGGGGTTCCCTTTCACTTTGACGAGACCCTTCGTGTGACCTATACAGGGACATTTTTTGGGTTGCTGAATCCTTTTGGATTACTGTGTGGTCTATTATCTCTCACCATGTTTATTCGTCATGGTGGAATTTATTTATCCCTTAAAACAGAGGGCGATGTCGCAAAGCGCAGTCAATGTGCCGTGATGGGGATGACCATTCTTCAATTCGTTCTTTTAGGAGCGGCCTGGTGGTACGTGGTTTCCAATGTTGAGGGATATGCTATCTCTTCGTCGATTGATCCGAACTTTCCTTCTAATCCATTGTCAAAAGAGGTGACGCGAGGCCTTGGTTCCTGGGGGATGAACTTTCAACAGCAACCCTGGATGTGGATTGCTCCTGGGATGGCGTTTGGGGGAATTATTCTTTCCCAGCTGTTTGTTTCTATGAAGAGGGAAGGGATGAGCTTTCTTTTTAGTGCCGTGAGTGTTTTTGGCATAGTCTCTATTCCAGGTTTGATGATGTTTCCCTTTCTTTTTCCATCGTCATCGCACCCAGACCACTCGTTGACGGTGTTTGATGCGTCAAGCAGCCAAATGACCCTCTTTATCATGCTTGTGGCCGCACTTATTTTTGTTCCCATCGTTTTGGCTTATACAGGGTGGGTTTATCGTGTCATGCGCGGAAAAGTAACAGCCGTAGATATTCAGAAAAAGAGTGGAGAAATGTACTAATGTGGTATTTCAGTTGGGTTTTGGGGCTTGGCCTCGCGTGTGCATTTTCAATTTTGAATGCCATGTGGTATGAGGTTCGCGATAAAGAAAAGGCTTAACTTAAGCCTTTTCTTTGGACTTTTCCTGTTTGGTTGGAAACAGTTTTTGAAGTATTGATCTGGGGACTTCTTCTACCTCGCGGAGGGGGAGTTCATTCAGTTCGAAAGGTCCGTAACCAATGCGAATCAATCGGTTGACTCTGTAACCAAGATGCTCCATAACGCGTCGTATTTCCCGGTTTTTCCCCTCGACCAATGTGATGAGTAGCCAGGCATTTTGTCCCGTTTGTTTTGAAAGTGTCGCGTCAATAGATTGATAACGAATGCCCTTGATGGTGATTCCGTTTTTGAGGGAGTTGAGACGCGCTTCATCTACAATTCCAAAAACACGCACTCGATAAGTGCGCTTCCATTTTGTTTCAGGAAGTTCTGCCATACGGGCAAACGCACCATCGTTAGTGAGGAGTAAGAGACCCTCTGAATTTAAATCGAGGCGCCCTACACTGATCACACGTGGCATAGATTTGGGGAGTGATTCAAAAACGGTGGGTCTCCCCTCAGGATCCTTATGGGTTGTAACAAGTCCTGCGGGTTTATGATAGACCCAGACACGGGTTCTTTCTTTGGTGTGGATGACTTTTCCATCAACTTCAATCTTTTCCTCGCCACTGACAAGGGTTGCCGGCGTTTCAAGAATAACTCCGTTGATTTTCACGCGACCTTCTTTGATGAGCTTTTCTGCATCTCTTCGTGAGCAAATACCCGCACGGCTAAGGAATTTTGCAATACGTTCCATTAGCAAGCTTCGACAAAATGTTCAAAAAGCTTTTGATCAAGCATGCATGTATGGTATTCGGGGTGCCACTGAACACCATGACAATACTGATGTGTATGCTCAATGGCTTCGACCACACCATCGGGTGCTGTTGCTGTTATTTTCATGCCCGGTGCGATTTTTCCAACGGCCTGGTGATGACTTGAGTTGACATGAGCTTCTGCTTCGCCAATAAGCGTATAAAGCAAGGAGTTCGTCGCAATAGAGATAGAGTGATGGGGTGTGTGATAGGGCGGCTTTTGAAGATGCTCTTGGCCCCCTTCGATACAGGTTTGGATATCTTGGATCAGTGTTCCACCAAGGATTACGTTAAGAAGCTGCATCCCACCACATATCCCCAAAATGGGCTTTTTCATGGAAAAACAACCTTCTGCAAGTTTCCACTCAAAATCTGTGCGGTGAGATTTTGTTTTTACAGTAGGATGAATATCTTCATCACCATAAAGATGCGGCGGGATATCGAAGTGACCGCCAGAAAGAATCAACCCATCAATCATGCCGACATAATGTTGAATATGTTCTGGGTGGTGGGGAAGAAAAATAGGAATACCACCCGCAGCATGAACGGCGTTGGCATAGTTTTCCCGGATGGCGTACCAGGGAACTGTGGCATAATGCCCAGCGGGTTCGTGATCAAGGGTGATGCCAATAAGTGAGCGTGACATAAAGATTCAAAATAACTTGCATGCTTATCATATCTTTATATCACGAGCTTGGGGCTTTTTGAAATCAAAACAGGCGTTTGCGGCGGGTGCGCAGGGGAATATATTGCAGTCGTTTTTTGGGCATAAAAACAACCGCTGCGGCAAGTGATAAGGTGAGAAGTGATCCGATCAAAAAAAGCACGTCACGCCACCTATGTTATGAGCCTCTACAAGATGAGCTAGATTTCAATGGTTAACGAAAGGTTAACAAAATAAAAATTTTTTCATTTTTTCAAAATAAAATGCGTTAACCAGAACTTAACATTTTATTGTCAGGGTGTACGTATATACCTAGATGTATCAACGTGATGAAAATAGCGTTCTTTCTCATTTGTTTTTCATGGATTTGGGGGATTAAAATCCTCAATGCGGCGATTGAATCTCATCAGGAGAGTGGTCAATCTGCCTCTGTCAATGATGAAGAAAAAATGTCTGCGGCCAATGCCAAAAATACAACAGAAAAAAATATCATCGGTCTTGAAAAGCTTGGTTTTGATAGTGATATTATGCGTCAAATTGCTCTTGCGAAGGCTCTTGGTGAAGGAATGCGCGCCTATATTATTGAAAAGGTTAACGACGGAAAAATTATTGACCAATACAACGATTTGAGCACCCTTATGAGTCAGTTTATTGGCGGTCTTGTTTTAAAAATCTCCCAAAACAATCATTTTGAAGAGCGTGAAAGCCGCTTGTTTTATGAGAAAAAAACGAAAGAATGGATTGAGATTCAATATAAACTCGAAGCGATGATTAATAGTGTTTCAACGGATGCATTTCAATCAACCCCTCCCGAAATGGTGAGGAATTTTGCACCGGATGCAAAAACACTCAAGGATAAGGTCCTGTTTTATATCAAAGAGTTTAAGGACTCTGGAGAAGAGGCGGTGCGAGATATTTTGGCATTCACAGTGAGTTCTCTGGAAAGCTTTATTACAGAGAAAAAATCCCCCGTGAATCAGCAAGCCGTGATTGAATATTTAAATGCGCGTATGTGGAGTCCTATTGCAAAAACTGTAAAGGATAGTATGGACTATTCCCTTGGTTTGACAGTGGCGCAGCCACATCCTCATACACACGAAGAAGAAGGTAAAGAAAAAACCAAGGCATAAACCTTGGTTCATTCGGTTTTTTACGAGGAGTGGTGCCCAGGGTCGGAATCGAACCAACGACACAGGGATTTTCAATCCCTTGCTCTACCGACTGAGCTACCTGGGCAATGAGATGTTTATATCGGATTTACCGGTCTTTGTCGAGGGGTAATTGGGTAAATTTATATCTCCATTTTTGATTTTTGGAACAAAGAGATATGGGGAAGGGCTTCTATCTCGCCCTGATCCAGGCTTTTTCGTATGCGAATATCCAAGGGAATTTCAGCAAGAAACGGTATATTTAAACGTTCTGCTTCGGTGCGCGCTTGTCCATGGTCAAAAATATGGGATTCTTTTTGACAGTGAGGACAGGTAAATGTACTCATATTTTCAATCATGCCCAAAATAGGTACACCGACACGTTGAAACATGGAAACAGCGCGGCGTGCATCCATTAATGCAATATCCTGTGGTGTGGACACAATGACAGCGCCGTCCATATGGATTTTTTGAGCAAGTGTAAGCTGGATATCACCGGTTCCAGGGGGAAGATCCAGGATAAGTGTATCAACTCCATTCCATTCCACTTCAAAAAGGAGTTGTAGAAAGGCGCTTTGTATCATGGGGCCACGCCAAATCATGGCGGAATTCTCAGGAATCATGAACCCAATGGACATTACTTTGATGTTAAACGCCTCAAGAGGAATGAGTTTTTTGTGTTCTGAGACCTCTGGTTTTTTTCCCCGTAGCCCTAACATGGTGGGAATAGAGGGGCCGTAAATATCCGCGTCGAGAAGTCCAACTTTCTCCCCCTGTTGCTCAAGGGACCTTGCTATCATGACGGCGGTTGTTGATTTGCCAACCCCGCCCTTGCCCGAGGCCACAGCAATAATACGCTTTACACCAGGAACACGTCTTTTTTCCAAAGAGGGGGTAATTTTTTCTGTGCTCACAACTGTTTTAATGGCTTCTATCCCCTCAATTGTTTTGCCTTCAAGTGCTTTTGCGTAGGAAACAAAAATATCACTATCTTTGGGGTGGCATTCTAAAACAAGTGTTAAAACCTTCTCCTTAACTTCCGCAGATTTAAGGAAGTTTGAGTGCAACAGAGGTTGCTTTGAGAGAGGGTCTTTTTCATCTTCAAGAAACTTCTGAACAGCGGAATCCTGAACAGTGTGGGAGAGATGTGCCATAACAGTGAGATGTAAAGGTTTTTCACCCGTCATCATAATGAAAAAAACTCGACACCTCAATGATCCTTGGATAGTTTGTGTTTATGCTTTGTGTATGACCCTATGGCGACTTTTCCCTTATGACACCAGAAGATATCCAATCCCTTATTATCTACCGTAATGCGATGATTCTTGTTTTAAACAAACCGAGTGGTATTCCGGTTCATCAGGGAAGTGGGAAATTTCGATCTCTTGATCATGATTTCAAGCATCTTCAATTTGGTCTTCCCCGCCAACCGGAACTTGCCCATCGACTGGACAAGGATACGAGCGGGTGTCTTGTCCTTGGTCGCCATCCAGAGGCTTTGCGTCGTCTTGGAAAAATGTTTGAGGGGAATCTTATTGAAAAAACCTATCATGCTCTTGTTCATGGGGTTATCGAGCAGGAAGAGGGAGACATTGATCTCCCCATTGGTAAACAGAGCCAACACAGCACAAGATGGTGGAGCAAGGTTGACCATGAGAATGGAAAGCCAGCATTAACACATTTTCGGGTGCTGCAGCGGTTTGAACAATATACCTATGTTGCACTTTCCCCAAAAACAGGTCGTACCCATCAACTGCGTGTTCATATGCAAGCGCTCGGGCATCCCATTGTGGGAGATAAAATTTATGGAGGGGATGGGGAGGATAAAAAGCTGCACCTTCACGCCCACAGTTTAACCATTCCTCTTTATCCTAAAAAAGATCCTCTGTTCATTGAGGCGACACTTCCGGAGCATATAATCATGTCTCTCGAGACTCTTTCGTGAGCGGGGTTGCTGCTGAAGGGTTTATTTTATGAGGATCTCCTGATAAACTTTGCCCAAGTCAAAGTAATAGGAAAATAAAAAATGGATCAATTTGATGTCGTTGTTATCGGCGCAGGGCCAGGTGGTTATGTGGCAGCCATTCGTGCGGCGCAGCTTAAGCTTAAGGTAGCGGTTGTTGAAAAAGAACATCTTGGTGGTGTTTGTTTGAACTGGGGATGTATTCCCACAAAAGCTCTTCTTCGCTCAGCAGAGATAAAACATCTTATGGATCATGGAAAAGAGTATGGTGTAACGGCTTCTAAGGTGGATGTTGACCTGAAGGCGATTGTGAAACGATCACGGGATGTGAGCGCGCAGCTTGCGGGGGGGATTAAACATCTTCTTAAGAAAAATGGCGTGACTCATATGGATGGTCACGGGAAACTTTCAGGCAATAACAAGATTGTCGTTGAAAAAGACGGTAAAACACAAACGATTGGGGCAAAGCACATTATCCTTGCGACAGGTGCACGAGCACGGACAATTCCGGGTGTTGATGT
>JBDHTO010000031.1:0-11648 GCA_039808665.1 Alphaproteobacteria bacterium
CCCCATACACTTGCATATGCAAGGCTTTTTCACAATCCACAAGAGGCTCTTACGGACTCTCCTGCCCATCAAAAGGCCCTTTCTGTTTTTACAATTCAAGCCCTTTTAAATGGATCACATAATAATGCTTTTGGCTTTGACACAATGGGCGAAGAAAAAAGAGCTCAGTTATTTAATCATCACCTAAGAATCCTGAACAACATGGAGGAAAGTGACCTTGTCAGCGCAATCAAAGCAGATGCACATGTTTCCATGGCAATTGCCCGCATTAAAGTTTATCAAGAACAAGAGAGAAAAAAAGAACCCACCCCCAAAGACTTAAGGATGGCCACACTCTTCGCTTCCCTTCCAAAAGATGGACAGGAAGAAACACGTAACTCCTTAAGAACACTCATTAATTATGCATCACACGGACATGATCATGCTGGAGAGTTTTTGCTTAAATACCTCAAAGATCGCCTGAAGGAAGAAAAAGAACCACTAGACAATTACAATCGCACATCTCAAATTTTTGCGATTGCACGAACTTATCTTATGATGTTAAAAGGTGGCGCTCTGACAGAGGAGTAGAAGCACGCAGGGGAATCCTGTCACTTTTTGAGAAAAGCTAAACATTCTTTTTTGCCCGCCTTAAAGCCACTTTGAATCCAAAATTCTTCTGTGGCTTTGAGTGCATCACCAAGATCTTTGCCGGAAAGAAAGGGCAAGTCCTCAGCATTTACAGGAAATTGAGGGCGCACCCAGTTTTTGGATATGCTCAAAAAAGGAGCGATTTCAATCTGATGGATAGCCCCAAGTCCCTTTAGAATTTGCTCAAAAACATCGACTCCAAGCTTGTAAAGAAGCTCCTCAGGACTTTTTTTAAAAAAAGTTCCTTTATAGATCTCAAAGCTTTTTAAAAGATAGGATTCCTTTTTTGTCAAAACAAAAGACTTTGTCAAATCCTCTATGGCTTCGTGATAAAGCGTTAAAAGCCCGACAATGGCTCCCGCATGGGGCAACAATCTATCGAAAGCCTGAAGGTCAGGAGTATGAGGATAGATTTCCCTAAGCACACCTGTTTTTTCCATCAAAGTTATCGTTTTATGGGACTGTGGCGCATCAAGAATTTTCAAAAATTCATGACGAATACGCTCTTTAGAAAGATTTTGAATCCCAGACTTTTCGAGTTCGCAAGCAAGGAGAGCTTCATGATCCGCATCTCCACGACCAAAATAAGCATACATGCGAAAGAATCTTAGAATCCTGAGATAATCTTCCCGAATGCGCGTTGTCGCATCACCGATAAACCGCACACGTCCCGCGTCGAGGTCATCTTTTCCACCGAAATAATCGTAAATATCGCCAAAGCGATCCATATAAAGAGCATTAAAAGTAAAATCTCTGCGCGCGGCGTCTTTTTCAAAGGATGTTCCATAAATCACTGTCGCATAACGGCCATCGGTTTTTATGTCTTCGCGCAGGCTTGTCACTTGAAAGGACACGTGATCCATCACAGCTGTAACAGTTCCATGGTGAATGCCGGTTGGAATAACTTGACAATGGGGCGTTAGTAACTCCGTAATTTCTTTGGGACTAGCACCTGCTGCAATATCGATATCCCCAATAGACAGGCCTAAAAGATGATCACGCACAGCACCGCCAACAAGACGTGCATCAACCCCGTTATCTTCGAGGAGATCTAAAATGACACGAACATAGGGAAATGAAAGAGGATGTGTTTTCAATTTTATGGCGCGCCCGAGAAGAGTCGAACTCCTAACCTTCAGATCCGTAGTCTGACGCTCTATCCAATTGAGCTACGGGCGCGTATCTATAAAATAGCTGTGCTTAACCTAACCAACACCCCATAAAAAAGCAAGGGGAATTTTTAAAGAATCCGTAGATTTCAACGGTCTTTAAAAAATAAGGTTAATACTTACACAGAATTTTCAAAAGATTTCCCAAACGCTCCTTAAGCTCTGAGCGTTTAACAACCATATCGACCATACCGTGATCTAAAAGATATTCCGCACTTTGAAATCCTTCGGGAAGCTTTTGTCGCATGGTTTCTTCGATAACGCGTGCACCTGCAAATCCAATTGTTGCCTTAGGCTCAGCGATTGTCACATCACCAAGCATAGCAAAGGATGCCGAAACACCACCCGTCGTAGGATCAGTCAAAATTGTAATATAAGGAAGGCCCGCTTCTTTAACCTGCTCCACAGCAATGGTTGTACGGGGCATCTGCATTAGTGAAAGAATTCCTTCTTGCATACGCGCACCACCAGAAGCGGGGATAATGATAAGAGGTGAACGCGTTTTTACCGCAAGATCGCTGGCTGCGACAATCCCCTCACCCACGGCAAGCCCCATGGAACCTCCCATAAAGGCAAAATCAAAAGCCGCAATAACTGCACTCACACCACTAATCTGGCCATAGCCCACTTTGATGGCATCCTCAAATCCGGTTTTGGAACGGTACTCTTTCAGTCGATCCGTGTATTTTTTCATATCCCTAAATTTAAGGGGGTCGGCATACACTTTTGGTACAGGGTGAAGTGTGAAGGATTTCTCATCAAAAAGAAGTTCAAAGCGCTCTTTTGCGCTGATACGAAAATGATGACCACAGTGGTGACAGACATTTTTGTGCTCCGCCATATCTCTGTGAAAAAGCATATGTTCGCATGATGGGCATTTCGTCCAAAGATTATCAGGCACTTCATTTCTGCGCATCAATTCTTGAATTTTTGGACGAACAAAGTTGGTGATCCAGTTCATTGGTCACATTCTCCTTCTGGTTATTGATGCTACCTACGCAGCAGCTTTTTGTTTTTTTGCAACAGGCGCCTTAAGCACTTGCTGAGGATTTGCCTTAGAGGCACTCGGTTTGTTGGCAGGAGCCTTTACCGAAGGTTGCTGCTTTTTCGCTCCCCCGCCAACAATACCTGATAATCTTTTAAGATCCGCTTTTGTATCATCTGTCAAATACTCTGGCTTGAAATCTTTTTTGACCTTCTCAATAAATTTTGAAGCTGCGGCTTTATTATTTTCCTTAATAAAGACTTCAGCCATACCTAATAATGCATCCGCAGCATGTGGCCCTTGTTCATCGCCACGATACACTCTTGCAAATGCATTTTGTGCATCTTTGACTTCGTTAAGTTTGAGTAAGAGCTTTGCCATATAAAAAAGTGCAGAACGACTCAAGGAATGATCTTGATGCGCATCAATAAACTGAGCACAAGCTCCCTTGGCTTGCTCAATAAGGTTTTTGTCCTCACCCTTCATAGCACTGTGATAGAGAGCACTCAACTTATCAAACTCCCCTTGAACTCCGCTGACTTCCATCGTTCCCGCAGATTTATAAGCGTTCGCCATGGCCACAGCTTCTTCTTGGTTATGAGCACCCATAGCCTCTTGCAGGTTATTGGGATCCACGCCGAGATCATTCAACACCGCCGTCACATCATCATCAAGTTTGGGTTGAGGTTTAGGTTCTGGTGAGGATGCCGGATTCACGGAACCTGATGCGGTTGTTGTCTTCGGAGAGGGAGATTTCACCTGCATTTCTTGCATCTGTTTTTTCATCTCTGCCATTTCCGCACGAAGCTTGGCTACCTCATCTGTCGGGGTTGAATAAACCGGTTTATCAGAAGTATTTTCCTCAGCTTCCGCCTCATAAGTATCTGCAGATTCGTCAACTGCCCCAGTTTGCTCCACAGCATCTACGGATGCAGCATGGGCAGATGAGATCACAAAAAAAAGAAAGAGATACCGAAACATAGAAACAATGCAATGAAGTTGTATTTTCTGGGAATATAGCAAAATTTTTGATCCAGATCAGCTTATAAATAGCGTAGAATATCACATGGTATTTTTAGGCAATCGGTTTTCCTATGATTGACGCTACAGCATTCGCAGTGATTGCTTCGGATCACGTCCTGGCACAAGCGACAAAAAGACGTCTCGAAGAAAAATATACATTTACACCCCCGGAGCAAGCTGAAAAAATTATTGTTCTTGGAGGCGATGGCATGCTTCTTAAAATTCTTAGAGAGTATAAAGACAAAGCCGTTTATGGCATCAACTGTGGCACGGTGGGTTTTCTCATGAATCGGTTTAACGAAGATCTCGACAGTGTTTTTGACCGCATTCATCACGCACAAACTCAAATTCTTCACCCCCTCAATATGTCTGCCACAGATATTCATGGAAAGACACACGCTTACCGGGCCATCAATGAAGTTGCTCTTTTTCGAACAACCGCCCAAGCTGCAAAAATCATGATTTCAGTGGACAATAAAGTACGCATGCAAGAGCTTTCTTGCGACGGAATTTTGGTTGCAACCCCCGCAGGAAGCACAGCTTATAATCTTTCTGCCCACGGCCCCATTATCCCACTCGGTGCAAACCTTCTCGCACTTACACCCATCAGCCCGTTTAGACCAAGAAGGTGGAGGGGCGCTCTTTTACCGGATACATCCGTTGTGGACATTAAAGTCCTCGAAGCAGAGGTTCGCAGAGTTCATGCAAGTTGCGATGATCAAGAAATTGTGGAAATTTCAGAAATCAGAGTATCCATGGATAAAACAAAATCTTACACACTCCTCTTTGACCCGGATCATCATCTGGAGGAGCGTATTATTTCAGAACAGTTTTTTGCCTAGTGCTTTTAAGAATTTGATCGGCTTCCTCATCGGAAAGCCACATTTTTTCCCTGAGCACCACATCATACTGTAGTTTTGCGCGCGTATTATCGAGAGGCGCTAATTCACGTTTTTCAACACCCACATAGTGATATCCGAAGTAACCAATCTCTTTCCTGGCACAGTAGTCACGCATACCTATTAAATTAGGTAACGAGTCATCAATAAAGTGAATTTGCTCAGGGATAAATTTTACTTTCTTTAGAAAAGCATCAAGAATTTCGTGTTTAGGGAGCATACATGCAAAAATGACCCCTTGCTTAAAAGAGGGAATTTTTCCACACAAAGAAAACTCCTCCAAAAAAATCTCGTCAGCATGCTGAAAGCTTTTTGAAAAATCTATCCCGTAATTTTTTAAGATCTCAATACGCAAATCACAGTGATTCTCTGTATTCCCCAAATCCCCATTCCATCCCGCAGTAAGGGCTATAGGGCGCGCACCCGCAAGGGAAAGAGCTGAGATAATCTTTGGAATGTCTTGATCCACGAGTTGAACGAGATAGTCGGACCAAATATACCCTGAAAGATATTTTGCTTCCTCTGGAGAGTAGCGACTATCAATCTGCTCATGGAGCCATTTTGCTTTATGAGGAGGGCGAAGTACTTGATCCCTTGCGTGAATCAAAACCTCATCAATATCAAAAACAAAAAGCGCATCCCTTGGAGGCGCTTTTGAGAGCTCATCAAGACGACGAAAACACTCCATTTCAATAACCTCTGAATGTGTGTTGTCGTCGTATTTTTTCATAAGCTAAAGCGTACGTGCAATGGCTTCAATTTCAAAGCACTCGATCACATCATTTTCTTTGATGTCATCATAGTTTTCAAAAGCCATACCGCACTCAAAACCGTTCTTAACCTCTTTGACTTCGTCTTTCATACGCTTAAGTGTTTTGAGAGATCCTTCATGAATAACCACGTTGTCACGCAGCAGGCGCACCTTCGCTCCTCTCTTCACAATACCTTCTGTCACATAACAGCCTGCAACTTTACCCACTTTGGTAATGTTGAAGACGTTGCGAATTTCCGCATACCCAAGGAAGTTTTCCTTCAAAGTTGGACTTAACAATCCACCCATTGCCGCCTTTACATCATCGATTACATTATAGATGATGGAGTAGTAGCGAATATCCAAACCTTCTTGTCGGGCAAGATCACGTGCCTGAGGATTGGCACGCACGTTAAATCCAATAATGATGCCTTTCGATGCATTAGCAAGCGTGACATCACTTTCGTTAATGCCGCCCACCGCACCATGCAAAACACGAACAGAAACTTCATCTGTTGCGAGTTTGATAAGGCTTCCCGTAATTGCTTCCAAAGATCCTTGCACGTCTGTTTTAATCACAACCGCAAGTTCTTTTCCACCACTCGCCGCCTGACCAAGAATAAGACGATCCATATTGGATTTTGCAGCCGCAGCAGCGCGGGCATTCTTTTCTTTTTGGAGACGATACTCTGCAATTTCTCTCGCGCGGTTTTCATGTTCAACCACATAAAATTCATCACCCGCTGCAGGAGAACCGTTAAATCCAAGAATCTCAACAGGCATCGTAGGAAGTGCTTCTGTAATTTTTTGCCCGTGATCATTCACAAGCGCACGCACACGTCCCCACTCTTTACCCGCAACAAAGATATCACCAACTTTAAGCGTACCGCGCTGAACAAGGATGGTTGCAACGTTACCACGACCCTTATCCACCTTACTTTCAATAACAACACCCTCAGCACTTCGATTTGGATTCGCCTTAAGATCCAATACTTCAGATTGCAATAGAATGGCTTCTTCAAGTTTTTCAAGATTCATGCGTTTTTTCGCAGAAATCGGAACCGCAAGAACTTCACCACCAAAATCTTCTGTCACAATACCATGCTGCAAAAGCTCTGATTTAATACGCTCTTCATTGGCTTCCGGTTTATCAATCTTGTTAATGGCTACAACGATCGGCACACCCGCAGCTGTTGCGTGATTAATCGCTTCAATCGTTTGAGGCATCACACCATCATCAGCCGCCACAACAAGAACCACAACGTCTGTTAAATTAGCGCCCCGTGCACGCATTTCTGTAAAGGCAGCGTGACCAGGTGTATCGATAAAGGTAATTTTCTTTCCATTTTTCATTGTGACCTGATAAGCACCGATATGCTGCGTAATACCACCTGCTTCACCCGCCACAACATCTGTAGATCGAAGAGCATCGAGAAGCGACGTTTTTCCATGATCCACGTGTCCCATCACGGTGACAACAGGTGCACGAGATACCAAATCTGCGGCACCATCTTCAGCGCCCTTCAAACCAATTTCCACATCGGCATCGGAAACACGCTTTGGTGTGTGACCAAATTCCCCGCACACAAGCTCCGCCGTATCGGCGTCAATAACTTGGTTTACAGTTACCATCATACCCAGTTTCATGAGGGACTTTACAACATCCGCACCACGCACGGCCATACGGTTTGCAAGTTCAGAAACCACGATTGTTTCTGGGATAATCACATCACGTACAATTTTTTGTGCATCTTGATCTGATTGTTGGGATTTCACAAAACTCTTTTGACGTGCACGACGAATTGCCGCCATAGAACGACCACGCCCCATCTCCTCATCATCCAAAGCACGCACCAAAGATGCGCCTGTAAGTTTTTTAGGATACGCAGCGGCATCACGCTTTGTCGGAGCAACAACTTTTTTAGGCTCTACTTTTGAAGCTTTTTTCTCAGCCGTCTCTTCAACATCATCGTCAATAGCCTTTTTACTTCTCACCTCAGTTTTGTGTCCATGGGTTTCGAGTTTTTGAGGTTTAGGTTTTGCTGTCAGATAATCATCAGCTCTGAAAATAACAGGCTCTGCAGGAGCTGCTGAAGAGGCAGACTGTTGAGGTCTTGGTTTTTCAAAAGGCTTACGCTGAGCAGAACTTCCAGATCGCTCATCAGTTCTAGGTCTTGATGTATCCGTCCTAGGCCTTGACGCATAAGACTGAGATGCAGTTTGTTGAGTTTTGGGCGCAGGCCTCACCTCTTCTGGAGGTGTTGCTTTCTCTTCCTCTGTCGCAACCTCAACAGGGGTCTCTTCTTCTCTTACATTTTCTTCGGCTTTAGGCTGCTTTTGTGGCTCTTTAAGGGATTGCTGAAGCGCACGAAGGCGGGATTCCATCTCGTCCTTTGTGAACTTTGAAGAGGAATCATCCATTGCATCATCTGGAAGAGAATCTTCCGTCTGACTCTTTTCATTGATTCGGCGACGTTTTACTTCCACGGCCACAGTTTTTGAACGTCCATGGGAAAAGCTCTGACGAACCTGGTCCACATCTTTTTTTAATTCCAGCTTTTTGCCAAGTGTTAGTGTTGGCTTTTTGGTCTCAGTCATCGCTTTCCTTCGCTTTATCTTTTCTTATTTTTCACCGCATGGGACTAATCTTCTTTGAACCAGTGTTCACGAGCCTTCATGATGAGTTTGTTGGCGTGATCAGATGTCATAACATCCGCACCTACAATTTCAACCACTTCATCACCCGAAAGATCCGCAAAGTCATCACGCGTTTTAACTCCTGCGCGCACGAGAAGTATCAATACACGTGTATCAAGGCCCTCCAAAGAAAGTAAATCTTCCGCAGCGCCAAGGGCTTTTGCCTCATCAATATGATTTTTTGTTTGATCGTTGAGATAGGTCCGCGCACGATTTTGCAACTCTTCACCGATCTCTTCATCAAATCCTTCGATGCTTGCAAACTCCTCAACATCGACAGAGGCAATCTCTTCGATAGAGGTGAAGTTTTCAGCCGCAAGGAGTTGTGCAATCATTTCATCCACATTGAGGGCTTCCATAAAGAGTTTTGTACGAACACCATGTTCCTGATTACGACGCTCTGCTTCTTGAGCTTCTGTCAAAATATCGATATTCCATCCCGTGAGTTGAGAAGCGAGTCGCACGTTTTGACCACGTCTTCCGATCGCTAAACTCAACTGATCCTCAGGAACTACAACATCAACACGAGAAGACTCTTCGTCAATAACTACTTTCGTCGCCTCAGCGGGCGCAAGAGCATTCACAACAAATGTTGCAGGGTTCGAAGACCATGGAATAATGTCTACTTTTTCTCCTTGAAGCTCCTGAACAATCGCTTGCACACGAGATCCGCGCATACCCACACAAGACCCTACAGGATCAAGACCACTATCGGGACTAAACACAGCCATCTTTGCACGGCTTCCTGGGTCTCTTGCAATCGCCTTAATCTCGATCACGCCATCATAAATTTCTGGCACCTCTTGCTCGAAGAGTTTTGCCATAAAGCCAGGGTGTGTTCTCGATACTGAAACAAGCGGACCACGCGCTTGAGGATTCACTTCCGTGATAAAGACGCGAATACGATCCCCATTTTGAAAAACCTCTCGGGAGATCATCTCATCACGTCGCAAAATTGCTTCGCCGCGTCCGATTTCAAGAATGACGTTGCCAAACTCAATACGCTTCACGATTCCACTAATAATTTGACCAACCTTATCCTTGTATTCCTCAACAAGACGAAGACGCTCTGCGTCACGCACCTTTTGAACAATCACTTGACGGGCACTTTGCGCAGCCACACGACCAAACTCGATGGGCGGAAGCTCCTGCACAACAACATCACCTTCGTTCGCAGAATTAAGCTTTGGATGGGAGCGCGCCTCTTCAAGCGTCATTTGTGTATAATCATTTTCTTTGTCTTGAACAACAGCGATGTGCTTTTCAATAACGACACTACCCGTTGACCTATCCATGATGACGTGAATATCGTGCTCAAAACCATATTTAGCGCGCGCTGCTCTTAAAATAGCTTGCTCCATGGCTTCGATCACTTCTTCTTTATCGATTCCCTTTTCACGCGCAACAGCGTCCGCCACTTGCAAAAGTTCTTGCCTTGGCTGAGCATGGTACGTTTCGTTAAGCTTTATTTGTCGACTTGTCACCGGATTTTCCTTTTATACGATAGTTATCAAAGTCAATGTATAATTTTGCATTTTGAATATGGCTATAGGGTATGTCAAACACAAGTTGCTCCGCTCCCCCATCGAGAAGCGAGAGCTTAACGCCCAGGTCATCCGCCGAAGTGAGCTCTGCAATGAATTTCTTGCGATTCTGCACAGCCTCTATAAGAGTTATCTTTATAGCATGTCCTTCAAAACGTTTAAAGTCTTTTGGTTTCACGAGTGGCCGGTCCATACCTGCGGATGAAACCTCAAGGGTATAGGCATCTTGAAGGGGATCCTCAACATCCATCACAGCAGAAACAAGGCGACTCACCTTTTCGCAGTCATCAACAGTAATAGACACATCATCCAACCGTTCAATCATAATTTGAAGCGTTTTCCGAATATTTCCAGAAATCTGGATGCGCACGATTTCATACCCTTCTGAATGAAGAAGAGATGCAATCAGATTCTCTATTTTCTCAATAAGCGTCAATGTTCTTTGTTTTCCATAAATTTCTTACACAAGAATGTAGGGAGACATGGACGAAAATTCAAGCCCATCTGTTACTTTTCGACAGAATTTAGAAACAAAAGGCAAATACATTGCCTCAGAAGCTTTTTAGAGAGGTTTTTTTGGTTAATTGTTTTTTCACTTTTTAGTTTTACTATAAAACCTAAAGTTGCAATAATTAATTACGAAGCGTATCTCAAGTGACTTCAGGCATGAAATTTACATCTTATCACCCGCCCCTTCGATTTCTCATGGGCGCGGGGCCTGCCACCCTTCACCCCCGTGTTTCAAGTGCGCTTTCTCGCCCGATCATCTCTCATCTGGATCAAGGATTTTTACACGTTTTCAGAGAAGTTCAGGAGCTTCTTCGCTACGTCATGCGCACAAAATCTATGATCACTTTCCCGGTACAGGGACCTGGATCAGCGGCCATGGAACTGTGCGTTTCCAATCTTGTCGAGCCTGGTGACAAGGTTATCGTCTTAAATAATGGCGTTTATGGGCAAAGGCTTTTTGAAATGGCCACCGTGTATGGTGCAAATGCTATTCGTATTGATCATGCCTGGGGAGAAGTTTTAAGCCCAGAGAGACTGGAAGAAGCACTCAAAGCCCATAAGGATACAAAAATTGTCTGCTTCGTTCATGGAGAAAGCTCAACGGGCGTTCTCTCTGACATTCAAACCCTGTCAAAAATTTGTCAAAAATACAACGCCCTTACCATTGTTGATATTGCTGCCACCTTAGGAGGGCACCCCGTAGAGGTTGATGCATGGGGTCTTGATGCCGTTTATTCCAACCCACAAAAATGCCTTTCTGCCCCCCCCGGTCTCTCCCCTGTGTCCCTTAATGATCGAGCAATGAACAAAGCCTTAAACAGGAAACATCCTGTGCGCAGCTGGTGTTTTGACCTCAAACCCATTTATGAGAATATTACCGATAAACACGCCCATCGTTTTTTTCCACATACCTCTCCAACCCATTGTTTTTATGCCCTTCATGAAGCGCTTTTGATGATCCACGAAGAGGGCATTGAAAATGTATGGAAAAGGCATCACATCAATGCCTCAGCACTTTCTGGGGGATTACGCGCCCTTGGCCTGAAGCACACAACGCCCGATGAGATTCGCATTCCTCAGCTCAATGTTGTTTGGACTCCCGACAACACAACGGTTCAGGAGTTTCGTGATTACCTCATCCGCAACTATTACCTGGAAATCAGCGATGGTATGGCGGACTGGTCAGGAAAAACGTTGCGAGTTGGAACCATGGGTCAAACAAGCATGGCCGCAAATGTCCTTTATTGCGTTTCCGCAATCGGCCAGGCCTTGCAACACTTCGGCAATCACGCTAACATCACGGAAGCACTTGATCTTGTCAGAAGTCACCTCAGCAATGGCAAAAGCAAACCCTGAATTTAAATTCTCTATCCTTACGCCTCACGGCATCTTAATTGATGACATTTCCGTAACCATGGTGATTTGCCCAGGAGAAGATGG
>JBDHTO010000032.1:0-11527 GCA_039808665.1 Alphaproteobacteria bacterium
TCTTGAAAAAGAAGTCAAAGACATCGTCAATGATGCCGCCGAATTTTCTCAAACAAGTCCAGAGCCGGATGCTTCCGAGCTTTATACTGATGTTCTTTTGTAAACTTTAAGGATACCTAATATGGCAACAATCACAGTGAGAGAAGCCCTTCGTGATGCGATGGCAGAAGAAATGCGCCGCGATGAAAAAGTCTTTCTTATGGGAGAAGAAGTCGCCCAATATCAAGGCGCTTATAAAATTAGCCAAGGGCTCCTTGAGGAATTTGGAGATAAACGTGTTATTGACACGCCTATCACAGAGCATGGATTTGCAGGACTTGCCGTAGGCGCGGCCTTCAAAGGACTTCGCCCGATTGTGGAGTTTATGACCTTTAACTTTTCCATGCAGGCCATTGACCACATCATCAACTCTGCGGCAAAAACACTTTACATGTCCGGTGGACAATTGGGATGCCCGATTGTCTTTCGAGGCCCCAATGGTGCTGCAGCACGTGTGGGCGCTCAACACTCCCAGTGCTATGCAAGTTGGTACGCTCACTGTCCTGGCCTTAAAGTCATTGCTCCCTATAGTGCAGCAGATGCGAAGGGACTCCTCAAATCAGCTATTCGCGATCCCAATCCGGTTATCTTTCTTGAAAATGAAATTGTTTACGGTCGATCCTTTGAGATTCCTGATGATTCAGATCTTCTTATTCCCATTGGAAAAGCCGCCGTTGTACGGGCAGGAAAAGATGTTACGATCACAGCATTTTCAATCATGGTAGGACACGCCCTTCAAGCCGCAGAGGCTTTGGCTGAAATGGGTATTGATGCAGAAGTGATTGATCTTCGCACCATTCGCCCCCTTGACCATGAAACGATCATTCAATCCCTTAAAAAAACAAATCGTATCGTAAGCGTTGAGGAAGGATGGCCTTTTGCGGGTGTTGGGTCTGAAGTGATATCCGTCGTGTGTGAACAAGGGTTTGATGATCTTGACGCACCTCCTGTGCGCGTTACTGCTGTTGATGTTCCACTTCCCTACGCAGCTAACCTTGAAAAGCTTGCACTCCCCCAAGTGGACAATATTATCCAAGCTGTCAAAGCTGTTTGCTACAAGAACTAAGGAGACACATCCATGCCTGTTCAAATTCTTATGCCCGCCCTAAGCCCAACCATGACAGAGGGTAATCTTGTACGCTGGCTCAAAAATGAAGGTGATACCATTAAGGCAGGACAAGTTCTAGCGGAGATTGAAACCGATAAAGCCACGATGGAAGTCGAAGCTGTGGATGAGGGAATTCTTGGAAAAATCCTTATTGCTGCAGGGACAGATGAAGTCAAAGTTAATGAAGTCATTGCCCTTCTTTTAGAAGAGGGAGAAGATGCAAGCGCCCTTGCGAACTTTACGCCAAAGGCCGTTGCAGTTCCCCAAGCAAGTGCTGATGCAACTCCTTCTTCCCAAACAGCTTCACCAACAATGTCCCAAGCCATTGATACATCATCATCATCCGGAGAGCGTATCATCGCAAGCCCCGTTGCAAAGCGTATCGCCTCCGATAAAGGTGTCAACCTTTCCCATATTCCAGGCACAGGCCCTCGGGGACGTATTCTTAAGGCTGATGTCGAAGGTTTTTCAGGATCAGCCACAACACACTCCTCCCAACCCGTGAGTTTTGCCCATTCTGGATATACGGATATTCCCCTTAATAATATGCGCAAAGTCATTGCAAAACGCCTTCTTGAAAGCAAGCAGTCCATTCCGCATTTTTATCTCTCTGTGAGTTGTGAGATTGACGCCCTTCTTGCCCTTCGCACACAAATTAACGCCTCAAAGGAAAAAGATGAGAAAATCTCCGTCAACGATTTTGTCATTCTTGCCTGCGCGAGAGCGCTTCGTGATGTGCCCGACGTTAATGTGTCTTTTCATGATAATATCATTCGCAAATACGCCAATGCGGATATTTCTGTGGCGGTTGCCATTGATGGAGGTCTTGTCACCCCTATTATCACAAACGTTGGCGCCAGAAGCCTGACGGATGTTTCATCAACCATGAAAAATCTTGCCAAACGTGCACGGGAAGGAAAACTGCAGCCTGAGGAATTCCAAGGAGGAAGCTTCTGTATCTCAAACCTTGGTATGTACGGTGTTGACCATTTCCAAGCGATTATCAATCCGCCTCAAGCATGTATTTTGGCTATTGGTGCAGGAAAAGAACAAGTCGTTGTCAAAGAGGGTGAGATGCAGCTTGCCACCGTCATGACATGCACCCTTTCCGTGGATCATCGCGCTGTTGATGGTGCCTTGGGTGCAACATTTTTGGGCAAGCTTAAGCTTTATCTCGAAAATCCAATTAATATGTTGGTTTAAGATTATTTAAAGGAGATTACACACGATGGAATCCGAAATTTTTGCCTATGCCCTGCTTGCGTTTGCGATCATTGTCATTGCGCGTGCAGTTCGTATCGTTCCGCAAGGTTATAACTATACCGTCGAACGTTTTGGCCGCTATATCAAAACATTGACCCCAGGACTTCACCTTCTCGTGCCGCTCATTGATCGTGTGGGAGCCAAAGTTAACATGATGGAGCTTGTCTTTGACGTACCTTCCCAAGATGTGATTACAAAGGATAATGCCGCAGTCACCGTCGATGGAATCGTCTTTTATCAAGTTTTGGATGCCGCAAAATCCGCCTACGAAGTTGCTAATCTTAGGCTTTCTATCATGAATCTCACCATGACAAATATTCGTACAGTTATGGGAAGCATGGACATGGATGAACTTCTGTCACACCGGGAAGTTATTAATGCAAGACTCCTTGCTGTTGTAGATGAAGCAACATCTCCATGGGGAACAAAAGTCACACGTATCGAAATTAAAGATATTAAGCCACCACGGGATATTGTGGATTCTATGGCACGTCAGATGAAGGCTGAGCGCGACAAACGTGCACTTATTTTAGAAGCTGAAGGACAACGTCAAGCACAAATCCTTGAGGCTGAAGGACAACGTCAGGCGCAAATCCTCTCTGCAGAGGGTATCAAACAATCCATGATCTTAGAGGCTGAGGGACGTAAAGAAGCCGCCAGCCGAGATGCTGAAGCGAGAGAAAGACTTGCTGCGGCTGAGGCTCAAGCCACAGATGTTGTGTCCAAATCCATTAAGGGTGGAACCACACAGGCCGTGAATTATTTCGTTGCACAAAAATATGTAGAGGCACTTAAAGATATCGCCACATCATCCAATCAAAAGCTTCTTATGCTTCCAACGGAAACACTTGGCGTGATGGGAAGTTTGGCTGGAATCGCTGAACTTACAAAAGATATCATCGACACCAAAAAATCTAAATAAAAAAGCATAATGCTATTTTCTAATACTGCGAGAAAATTCTCGCAGTATTTTTTTTATTTTTATAATGAAAAAATAAAAACTAGGTATTAACTTTATTATGTATATTATTTCAAAAAACATGAATTTTTAGAGATATCATGATGAAAATCATCGGGTTTTTTATATTTTTTGCTTCTTTTTCCCTTACGCAGGCAGGTCAATCTGATTGGCCTGAAGAGGACTTTTTTGTTCCGGGAGAATTTGTTAGTTATAGCAACAGCGGAGAGAAATTTTTGCTTGATGAAGATAATATACAGAAACTCCTCGGCTCTTTTCCGGCTGATCTCCCCAAGAAAGAACAAGCAAAACCAAACACACCTCCGACACAACAACTGGAAAATCCCCCCTCTCCACTGCCAGAAATAGTTCCAGCTCCCTCAATAGAGTTCACTTTCCCAGAGGAATTGAGTACGCCAGCACAGCCAACTTCAAAATCTACACAGGAAAAAAACAGAAGAAGAGTTTCAAAAACACCTTACGAACGTATAGATCCTCCTGCAGAAAGAACGAAGCCTGCTCCAGCTAATCCACGAAGGAATAGACAACAGCCACCTTTCCCCGACACTTCCCTGTTTAAACCCGTGGAATCCAGAGATGTTACAACCGATGGCCGGGCTGTCCGATGCCATTGGTATCAGTTGCAAGAGCCTGCTGTTTCTCCATCACCTCAACCGACTCATCCATCGATAGCTTTCATGAATCACTTTAGGCCTGGGGATTTGCCTCCCTCACCTAATCCTTTGAGTTTTCAGGATTTGTATTTATATTTTATGTCCTATTACCAATCCTTCCCACAAGGTGATCCATTTGCGTTCGGGATTCCCTACCCTCAAGGAGTTGCTGTTCCTATGATACCAGGATGGATGCCCCAGTACATGACAATGCCCCAACAAGTAGGAAATCTGTCCTTTTATCCACTTCGTCAGGCAGA
The DNA here is from genome assembly GCA_039808665.1 of Alphaproteobacteria bacterium. GTDB lineage: Bacteria > Pseudomonadota > Alphaproteobacteria > Paracaedibacterales > JAKBAR01 > JBDHTO01. The sequence continues at coordinate 4,303 of JBDHTO010000032.1, forward strand.
GCCACAGGCTCCCCAACAACAACCTTCTCTACCTAAACTCCCTGAGGGGCCTGAATCTGACCAAGGTTTTTAATCTTAATTTTGGGATAAACTTCGCTTTGTGAGAGCACAATGGTAGACGGGCGTACCCGTTCTAGGATAGAACGCACATAGGGACGCAAGGACACAGGGGTCACAAGAACGGGCATCTCCCCTTGTAGAATAAGATCATCAAATTGACGTTTGAGATTGCCAATAAACACCTGAAGCATACTGGGCGGAAGGGCGAGGTTTCTCACCTCCCCCTCACCCACAAGGGATTCTGCAAAAATCTTTTCCCACATGGGTCCAAGATTCATCACACTTAACATATTATCCATATCCACGTGAGCATAAGTAATTTGGCGAGAAAGTCGCATACGGACATGCTCTGTAATAACCGTTGTATTTCTTGAAAAGGCGCAAGCCTCAGCAATGGCCTCCAGGATGGATGGAAGATCACGAATCGATACACGCTCCGCCACAAGGTTTTGAAGAACACGCTGAATGTTACCCACGGATGTATGTGTGGGAACAATGTCATTCAAAAGCTTCTTATAAGCATCACTCATTTCATCCATGAGTTTTTGAACATCTTCAAAACTCAGCAACTCTCCCATATGATCGCGCACAATCTCTGTGAGATGGGTCGTCATCACTGTCGCATTATCCACAATCGTGTATCCGTGGGTTTCTGCCTCAAGCTTTTGAGAAGGAGTAATCCACACAGCAGGAAGTCCAAAGGTGGGTTCTTTTACTTGCTCTCCCGAAAGACGAATCTTTTGCCCGTGGGGATCCATAATCAAAAGCTGACCAGGACGAAGAGATCCACGTCCCGCCTCAAGTTCTTTGATCTTGATCACATAATCCTGGCTACCCAAATGCATATTATCTTGGATACGCACGGATGGAAGAACAAAGCCAATATCCTTTGCCAGTTGGTTACGCAGGTTTTTAATTTGATCCGTCAGGCTAGGCCCTGCCTCATTGCTTAAAAGGCTCACTAACCCATAACCAATCTCTATTTTAATTTGATCCATCATCAGGGAAACAGGTTCGTCTTTGACTCTGGCTTCCTCAGCCACTTCTGCTTGAGAAAGAAGTTCGGCTTCTTCTTGAATTTTAAGCTCTTTATTTTTGCTAATTTTCCAAGCCGCTGATCCTGTCATCAGGGAAAGCGTCAAAAAAGGAAGCATCGGCATTTGTGGCATCAAACAAAAAAGCGCCATCAAAAAGGAACAAAGACCAAGGGCTGTTGGATACGCTCCTAATTGAGAGAACATCGCTTTATCTGCGCTTCCCTCTACACCCGACTTGGAAACCAAAAGACCCGCAGCTGTGGAAACAATGAGTCCTGGAATTTGAGAGACAAGACCGTCTCCCACCGTGAGCACGGTATAAGAATGCGCCGCATCAGAAAGAGGCATATCCATCTGAACAACACCAATAATAATACCACCCACAATATTGATAAACGTAATAAGAAGTCCCGCAATGGCATCACCACGCACAAATTTCGCCGAACCGTCCATGGAACCAAAAAAATTGCTTTCATCCTCAAGCTCTTTGCGGCGTCTTCTGGCATCTTGTTCACTGATAAGTCCCGCAGATAAATCCGCATCAATAGCCATTTGCTTTCCGGGCATCGCATCCAACGTAAATCGTGCAGAAACTTCTGCAATACGTCCAGAACCCTTTGTAATCACAACAAAGTTCACAATGATAAGGATGGCAAAAACAATAATACCAATGACAAAATTTCCACCCATCAAGAAATTACCAAAGGCCTGAATCACCTTTCCCGCAGCATGTGTTCCCTCATGGCCATTTCCGAGAATAAGCCGTGTAGATGCCACATTAAGGGCAAGACGACTCATAGTTGCCACCAAAAGAATCGTTGGAAATGAGTTAAATTCCAAAGGCTTGGCAATAAAAAGCGATGTCATCAAAATCAGCACAGAGAATGTAATAGACATAGCAAGCGCTAAATCAAGGAGGATGGGAGGAAGCGGAATGATAAGCACAAACAGAATCGCCATCAAGCCAAGCGCAAACGCAACATCACCTCGTCGAAGCATATCCGAGAAGTTAAGTGTTTGTAGGCCGAAAGATCCTGCAGTCATTAAATCAACACTCCCTTAACCGGCCTTTTTCTTGGTTTCTAATTCTTCATACTCTTTGAGTTTATTGCGAAGTGTGCGTATGGAAATACCAAGAATATGAGAGGCATGGGTGCGATTTCCAAGACAGTGATCAAGGGTTCCAAGAATAAGTTCTTTTTCAACCTCCGCCACCGTTTTGCCTACAAGAATTTCTCCGTGGCCTTCTTGTTTAATTTCTCCCTCAGAAGAAATCAGCCCCAAATCCTCAATTTGAATTTCACCCTCAGAAGCCAAGAGAACAGCTCGATGCATCATATTTTGAAGTTCACGGACATTACCGCGCCATTCATAGGATAAAAGGGCGTCCAATGCTTTTTTTGAAAAGGGTTTTGGCGCCACTTGATTAAGCTTTGCAAATTTATAAACAAAATGTTTTGCAAGAAGCTCTATATCCATTTTGCGTTCTCGAAGTGCCGGCAAATGCAGATTAATCACGTTAATCCTGAAATAAAGGTCTTCTCTGAACTCACCCGCCTTAATGGACTCCAAAAGATCTCGATTCGATGTCGCAATCAGGCGAATATCAACCTTAACCGGCTGGTTACCTCCCACACGATCAATTTGCTTTTCTTGAATAGCACGAAGAAGTTTGGCCTGAAGTCTTGGATGCATTTCACTGATCTCATCCAAGAGAAGCGTTCCCCCATTAGCCTCTTCGAATTTGCCAATACGCCTGGCAACCGCACCTGTAAAAGCGCCCTTTTCATGACCAAAAAGCTCAGACTCCAAAAGATTTTCGGGGATCGCTGCACAATTCAGAGAAATAAAGGGTTTTGAGACCCTTGATGATTTTTGGTGAATATAGCGGGCCATAACTTCCTTACCCGTTCCAGATTCACCTGTAATCATCACACTTGCCTCACTGGGTGCAACTTTTTCTGCAAACTTAACCCACTTTAACATCACCGGATCTTGGGTCAAAAGGCGGTGATCTTCGGCACTGACAGCTTCGAGAACAGCAGCAATAAGCTCCGGGTTGGGTGGAAAAGGAATATACTCCTTTGCACCTGCACGAATACTCGCCGCTGCTTCCTCAGGTGTCGCAGCCACACCACACGCCACAAGGGGGATGTGAAATCTTTCATTTTTAATGGACGCGTAAAAAGCCGGAAGATCACATTTTAGATCATAGAGAATAATATCCGCACCTTGACCATCACGTAATGCTTGCAAAGCTTCCTTTGAATCTTCGTATGCATGAACTTTCGCACCCTTTCCAATGGCAATTTTTGCCGCGGTCGAGACGAATCCTTCTAAATGCCCAACAAGTAATACGCGCATCTTTTTCTCCTAAGCTCTATCGCTCTTAATGATTTCCGTCATCGTAATGCCAAGCCGGTCCTCAACAAGGACAACCTCACCTCTGGCAATCAATTTATTATTCACGAGAATATCTACGGCCTCCCCAACGCGTCGGTCTAGTTCAATCACTGCACCACGTCCCAATTTTAAAAGCTGGTTCACGGGCATGTGTGCTCTTCCCAAAACCGCAGAAAGTTGAACGGGAATGTCGTACACAGCATCGAGCTCTCGATCCTCTGCCCCCATCATCCCTGGGGAAGAAAAATCATTTTGAATCTCAAAAGGCTCTGCCGGTGGTTGCTGAGGCTGTATATTTCCCATCAAGGCATCGATATCATCCTGAGATGAGGCCACATTTCCCGAAACACCTTCTGAAACAGCACCATCTAGGCTATTTTCACCTTGCGGCTCTAAATCTTCGTTCTCACCCATCTTTACTCTCCATGATGTTTGATTTTATGTGCCTCAAGCACATCCTTAATATGTTCATAAAGCTCGACTTCATTTCTCCAAATGAACCCATTGTCCCAAGATATTGCGATGTCTGAGCCGTGAAAATTCTCATCACCCTCCACGATAAATTTCATGGAAGATTGATATGGTTCGAGTGCAGCCTCCAGGGATTCTTTGACCTGTTGCCCACATCGGATGTGATAGATGCTTTCATCATGGAGTTTGGAGAAAATACTCTGAACAATCCCGATAACTTCTGCTCTTGCACCCGATTCACTAAACCTTGGAAAGACTGTATCACATACCTTTGCAGCAATTTCTGTAGCATAGGTCAAAGCTTTGTGACGCACGAGAAGAACGTCATTCACTTGTGCAGCTATTGTAGAAAGAATGTGACGAAGTTCAATCTGTGCTTGGGCTGCACCTGCTTCGTATCCTTCTAAATAGGCTTGCTTTTTATACATCTCAAGCTCTTCACGGCTAAAATCTTCCTGAGGAGCGCCTTCTGAAAAATCTTGTTTAAAAAGAAAATGCTTACCCACCATTAGTTAATCATCTCCTCTCCCTCATCGTTGCCGGATTTGATGGTGATTTCTCCCTTATTGGAAAGGTCTTTTGCCGTCATCACAACAAGGCTTTGTGCTTCATCTACATCCTTAACCTTCACAGACCCCAAAGAGGCGATATCATCTTTCATGATTTTAGCAGCACGCTCTGACATATTTTTAAAGAAGAGGTCTTTGATACTCTCATTAGCTCCCTTAAGGGCCAGAGCAAGTTTGGCTTTATCCACAACACGGATAACAGCCTGAATGCCCGAAGAATCAAGTTTAATCATATCATCAAAAGTAAACATCAGGGACTTCACGCGTTCACTTGCTTCTGGATTACGCTCTTCAAGCGCTCCCATAAATCGGGCCTCTGTTGTGCGGTCAAAATAGTTAAATACATCTGCCATATGTTCGTGAGGATCCCGCTTATTCGACCTTGAGAGGTTATTCATAAACTCTTGACGTAGTGTTTTTTCTATGTCGTCCAAGATTTCCTTTTGTACAGGTTCCATCCTAAGCATACGGAGAACAACCTCCATGGAAAGAGATTCTGGAAGGAGTGCCAAAACTTTTGATGCGTGTTCTGTTTTTATTTTGGACATAATCACAGCAATGGTTTGGGGATACTCATTTTTCAAATAATTCACAAGAAGCTCTTCATTAACATTAGAGAGCTTGTCCCACATGGTTCGCCCCGCAGGCCCACGGATTTCCTCCATAATGTTATCGACACGATCCTTGGGAAGGATTTTATTCAAAAGTTTTTCCGTGTTTTCAAAGCTTCCCACAGGAACGCCCGCGGATCCCATCTGTTCTTTGACTTCTGTATAAATTTTTTCTGTAATATTGGCGCCTACTTTTCCAAGTTGCGCCATGGAAAGGGAAACTTCCCGGATCTCATCTTCTTCTAAAAGTCCCATAACCTTACCGACCTGCTCTTCTGGCAGGGTTAATAAAAACGCCGCGGCTTTATCGATTCCTGACATCTTGCTATAATCTGTGAGGACTTTCACGGCTTACTCTCCTGAACCTGCGGTCATCCAGTTACGGATAATGTTAGCGGTTTCCTCTGGGCTTTTATCAACCATATCCCTGACTTGCTTTACAGTGGCCGCATTAATCGCACCTTGCGTGTTTTGAAGACTCATTTTTTCTTCCGACTCAGGTGATGCTCCCTGTGGTCCAGCAAGCTGCGGAGCACTCATTCCTGTAACAACACCTTCAACTTGTGGAATCGCCGAAACAAATGCCCCTGAGGAGCTTAAGTTTTTAATATGCTCTAAAACACGGGTTGCATAGGGCTTGACGAACAATAGAATCACAAGCAATCCAATCAGTCCTGGGATCGCCACATTCAAAATAGAGGGCAAGCTTACTTCTGAGAGGACTTTATCCATCATGGTTTGAGGGGGCGCGTTTGCCTCTGAAGCAACAAAGGGCATATTAATCACTTCCACCACATCACCACGTTCTTCGTTAAAGCCTACTGCCGTTTTGACAAGCTTTGTGATTTGATCAATGTCTTCCTTTGTCCGTGCTTGATATTTTCCGTCGTCCCCTGCTTTTCCATCCACAAGAACAGCCACAGAAAGTTTTTTGATGGTTCCCGTTTCCTTAATGTGTGTTTTAAGGGTTTTAGAAATTTCATAACTTGTATTTTCATCGCTTCTATTGTTTTTATTGCTGTTCTTTGCACCAGCGTCTGAACTACCCCCAGCTGCCGCATCAGGCAAAGCATTTTGAACAGAAACACCTCCCCCCACACTTGTTTCCGTGCTTGAACCATTTTCTGATCCCGTGCTTGTGGAACGAACAACTTGACCATCCGGGTTAAACTCTTCGGAGTTCATGGTAATTTTGTCAAAATCCATGACCGCATTCACTTCAACGCGTGATTTTCCTGGACCCAGAGTCTTTTCAAGCAGCGCCTCCACGATATGTGAAAGTTTTTGTTCCTGAGCCCGTTGAAGCTCCATATTATTACCGATATCAAATCCACTTCCGTCGCTTTGTCGTGCAAGAAGACTTCCATTATTGTCAACAATTGTAATTTTCTCTGCCGCAAGCCCTGGGACGGCCGCTGCCACAAGATGCTGAATTCCAAGAACCTGCGCAGAGTTAAGACGTCCACGATTCATGCGAATCACAATAGATGCCGAAGGGTCTGTTGTATCTTTTGAAAAAATTTCTTTTTTGGGAATCACAAGATGAACCCGTGCCGTCGCGACACCTTGGATAGATCGAATGGATTTTGACAATTCACCCTCAAGAGCACGCGCATAGTTAATATCCATCATGGCGCTGCTTGTTCCAAGAATGTCTGCCTTATCAAAAATTTCATACCCAATAGAACCTGAACCGGGAAGACCTGCCTGAGCCAGATCCATACGTAGCCTTGCAATACGATCCGCAGGTACATAGATTTGAGTGCCATCCCCTTTAATCTCTGCAGGGATATTCATCCCCTCCAAACGATCCATAATCCGTGCACCATCTGCGGGTTCTAGCTGAGAAAACAAAAGAGCCATAGGTGGTTCAGAACTCTTCATGATCATATACGCCACAAACGCAAGTGCTCCAAGGGATGTCCCGAGGATGACAAAAATCTTTGTAGGTCCAAGGCTTTGAAGAAATTGACGTAACTCGTTCACAATTCTGGTCGTATTTTTTGCTTTCTATGGGATACGTTACCCTTCAAAAGTTAAACAATTAGTTAACGAAAAGAGGAAGGGGGGAAAA
>JBDHTO010000033.1:0-11514 GCA_039808665.1 Alphaproteobacteria bacterium
AGAAATGACTCCGCAAATGCATTACGGGTTTATGACATGCTACCTTGGGCGCCTTTCTCAAAAAAATGAGAGTGATGCCGTGGTTGAGTCATTAAATAATCTCCTCAAACAACATCGTGGATATGCCGGTGTTGAAAAAGAAAATCCGGAGATCTGTTAACATTATCCTCAAAGGTGGCGAGTCTTTTTGTCGCATTGATGAAAAGCGCGCTTCCTTTCACTCTGAGGTGAGCAACCCTTTTTATAAGGAAAATATATGAAAAAAATTCTAACACTTTTGTGCTTATGCGGGCTTACAACAGTGAATGCTGCGGATCCAGAAAAAGGTGATCCCACCTCTATGGCTGCATCTCCCTCTCAAACGCTTCAAACGGTTAAAGAGACAGCCGAAGAAGTAAAACAGGAAGTCAAGGACACGGAAAAAGAGATTGGCGACATTATTGAAACGAGCAAGAAGACTGTGGAAGAAGTCATTCAAATTGCCGATGAAGTTGAAGACGATCTTGCGGGATGCGGTTGCTTTGGCGGAAGCAAAAAGGGAAAAACTGCCTCTGCTAAAAAAGGAAGTGCCAAGAAAAAGAAGTAAATTTTTCCTGATTTTTGGAATGATTTGCGGGAGAGATTCAAAATCTCTCCCTTTTTACTTAATCAAACAGCTTTCCTTGCTGACTCAACAATGCTTGCACTTTTGCCACACCATCGCTCAGATGAAGCTTAAAGGGGGATTGAGGCACATCACAAAGAGACTGAATAATTTTTCCATCATCCGTCTGTGCAAGGGAAAATCCACGCTCCAAAGTCTTTTTAAAGGAAACACTTTCCAATTGTCTTCCAAGAAAAAGAAGATGACTTTCCTGTTTTGACCTCAAAACATCCCAAATTTGATGCAAGCGATGCTCAATTTGCCTGAGACTTTCCTGATTTCCCTTTATAAGAGGAGGTGGGATTTTAATCCCCCCAAGAGCAAGGGTTTTTTGAACAAAGGTATGACGACACGCCATATGAAGGCGCTCCGCCCAATCATCAAGACGCTGTTGACGCTCAAAAATGGGACGAAGAGGATCCTTAAGAATGGTCCCAAATCGTTCAATCTTATGGGTCAAAAGATGAAGTGTCCGCATAAGGGTTTGCTTAAGACGCACATCAATTTCTTGAAGCCTAAGGAGAATTTGTGCCATCACAGGGGTCGCAAGTTCAGCCGCCGCCGTAGGGGTGGGAGCACGAAGATCTGCGACAAAATCAAGGAGGGTAAAATCTGTTTCATGACCAATTGCTGAGATAACAGGGATTTCTGATTTAAAAACTTCCCTCACCAAAGCTTCGTCATTAAAGGCGAAAAGATCCTCTAAACTCCCCCCACCCCGAGCGATAATGAGAACATCGGGTCGTTTTTCATCTGGCAACGCATTCATCATACGCACGGCCTCACATACCTGAAATGCGGCCCCTTCCCCCTGGACAGCCACAGATTTAAGGAGGATATGACAGGGATAACGCTCACGCAGGCGGTGAAGAATATCCCGAATCACGGCCCCTGTGGGCGATGTGATGATTCCAATACGTCTTGGAAAAGTGGGTATAGGTTTTTTATGCTCCGGGCTAAAAAGTCCCTCTTTGCTCAACTGCTCTTTAAGTTTTTGAAGAAGCTGGAGAAGGGCACCCTCTCCGCTTGCCTCAAAGCTCGAGATAATCATTTGATATTTGGAACGCCCCGGATAAGTTGTAATTTTACCGTAAGCAACAATCTCAAGACCCTCTCTTAGAAGGTTCGTTTGAGGTGTGCCACGCCAACACACAGCATCCATCACGGCATCTGTGTCCTTGAGGGAAAAATAAATATGGCCAGAGGTATGCTTTTTAAGACCTTGGACCTCCCCCTTGACACGAATTCCAGAAAATGTTCCCTCAACAAGATCCTTCAACGCCTTGCTGATGAGAGTGACAGAAAAAACTTGCTCTTGCTGGGGCGTAAAAAAATTATCATCTTGTGACAGATTGCCCATTTACGATGCGTTCCAATCGCGATACTCTTTCTTCATGAAAGTTACCTTAGCAGGAAATGACACCCAATTGATGAATTTTCGCGATTTTTTCAAGTCATCACTTGAAACACTCAAAAAAGAACACCTCTACAGAACATTTGTCCCCCTCGAAAGACATGCGAAGGAAGCTCCCTATGCAAAACGCCATAAACCTGATGGCACAACGCAGGACGTTATCGTGTGGTGTAGCAATGACTACCTCGGCATGAGCCATCACCCAAATGTGATTGAAGCCGCGAAAAATGCCCTTAACACCCTTGGTGCAGGATCTGGTGGAACGCGCAACATCTCGGGTACAGCAAAAATTCACGAGGATCTTGAGAAAACGGTCGCGACACTTCATGGAAAGGAAGCCGGACTTATTTTTTCCTCTGGCTATAGTGCCAACAAATCGACCCTTTCAACCCTTGCCCAACATATCCCCGATCTTGTGGTTTTGAGCGATGAAAAAAACCACGCAAGTATTATCCAGGGGATTCGTCACGGTCGATGTGAAAAAGTCGTCTTTAAACATAATGATATGGTGGATCTTGAAAATCATTTAAAGTCCCTTCCCTATCAAAAACCCAAACTTATCGTGTTTGTTTCGGTGTATTCCATGGATGGAGATTTTGCAAAAATCGAACAAGTTGTGCATCTTGCAAAAAAATATAATGCCATGACATTTTTGGACGAAGTTCATGCGGTTGGCATTTATGGAGAAAAAGGTGAAGGCCTTGCGGGGATGCTGAACCTTTCAAAGGACATTGATATCATCCAAGCTAACTTTGCAAAAGCTTATGGTGTTGTCGGCGGATATATTGCCGCGGATCAGGTGATTATCGATTTTGTGCGCAGTCACGCGAGTGGATTTATTTTTACAACCTCCATCCCCCCAGCAACCGCTGCAGCGTGCATCCAATCGGTGGAAATACTCAAAAATGATCGAACACCTGCTGAAAAACTTCTGAACAATGTTGCCTACCTTAAGGAAAGGCTAAGGCATACATCCGTCAGTATGGTCGAAAGCGAAAGTCATATTATTCCCCTTTGGGTGGGTGATGCCAAGCTTTGTAGAAAAGTCTCTGACCATCTTCTTGACACTTATGGACACTACGCACAACCTATCAATTTTCCAACCGTGCCCGTGGGACAAGAGCGCCTCCGCATTACGATTACGCCCCATCATACGCATGCAATGATCGATGACTTTGTTGATGCACTTCAAAAAACGTGGGATCAGATCCTTCTCAAGAAAGCAGCTTAAATTTTGATAGATTATACCGCTTCTCTCTGTCTTATGTTAAATATGAATAGGTATAATGCCCCTGTGGTGTCCGCATGAAGGTTGTCATTTTAGGCGCAGGTCAGGTCGGTGCTAGCATTGCGCGCTACCTTGCTTTTGAAGAAAATGATATTTCTGTTGTGGACTATAATCCCGAGGTTTTGAAGAAAATCTCGGACTCCATGGACATTAAGCCCGTTCTTGGTTTCGCCTCTCACCCTGATGTTTTAGAACAAGCCGGCACAAAGGATGCTGACCTGATTATTGCTGTCACAGCCTCGGATGAAGTCAATATTGTGGCATGCGAAGTTGCGAATTCTATTTTCAATGTGCGGACAAAAGTCGCACGTATTCGCTCTCAGCATTATCTAGCACCTCTGTGGTCTCATCTTTTTAGTCCTCATCACATCGCCATTGATCACATCATTTCCCCTGAACTTGAGGTTGCGCGATCCATTGAAAAAAGTATTCAGGTTACAGGGGCTTTTCATGTGATTTCCCTTTGCGGGGAAATGATGCGAAGTGTGGGCATGAAATGTCTTGAAAAAGCTCCTATTCTCCACACCCCACTTCATCGCATTCCGGCACTTTTTCCCCATCTTGGACTGAGTGTTTTATGTATCATTCGTCACGGAAAGGTTTTTATCCCAGATGGGGATGATCAGCTTCTTCCCGGTGATGAAATTCATATCCTTACGCGCACAGACCAAACACAAGAAATTGCCCAAGCCTTTGGTTACGGAGAGCGAGAAAGCAGGCGTATTATTATCCTGGGTGGTGGAAATATCGGTCTAAGCCTTGCAAAATCTCTTGAAGCTGAATCCTTGGGAATGACAGCAAAACTGATCGAACGCTCCCCCAAACGCGCAGAGATGGCCGCAAGAGAGTTAAAACATACCGAAATTTTATGCGGAGATGGTCTCGATAATGATGTCTTAAGTGAGGCCAACGTTTCAACCTGCGAAGCCGTCATCAGCATTACCGATGATGATAAGGTGAATATTCTCTCATCACTTCTTGGAAAAAATATGGGAGCACGTCGCGCCATGGCCCTCCTTAACAACATGAATCAATCGGATTTTGCAACATCCTTGGGCATTGATTCTGTCATCAACCCCAGATCCATCACCGTATCGAGCATTCTTCAGCATATTCGCCAAGGTCGCCTGCACTCCATTCACTCTATTCGGGATGATTTTGCAGAGCTCATCGAAGCAGAGGTCAGAGAATCAAGCATGGTTGTAGGGCTTTCTGTGGGGGATATTGTGATTCAGGGAGAAATCCTTGTCGGTGCGCTTATTCGTGAAGATGAAATTATCTTCATGCCGCAAAAAAGCACTTTTATCAGAATTGAGGACAAACTCATCTTGATGGCAACAAAGAATGCAATCAAGAAGGTGGAAAAGCTTTTTGCCCCAAGGGGTGCGTACACGTCCTAATCATTTCTGTGCCAGCCCACTAGCATTTACAAAGTCGAATGGGGTATACATCTTTATATACAACAAAATTTAACGTGACTTATGAAAAAAAAGTACGTTGTTCTGATATCACTGGGTGTGCTGATCGCCGCCTCTTCCGCGTCACCGTGGGTTTGGGAAAAGGTTATGGAGCTTATCCCTGAGGACTGGCGTTATGAAAAATCAGGGGAATTCTCTCATAATATCGGCATTATTTCAGAGTTGAATTTACTCATGGTGCCTTTTCAAAAGGTTAAAGAAGGAGATGAAGAGCTCTTTAATGCGCCATGCCCATTTTCTCCAGAACTTGATCCTATTGTTTTTAATAGCCTCAACCCTATGGGATCGGGGCGAGATTTAGAGGATATCACAAAAGCCTCCCTCGCTTTCAAAGATGCCCAAGATATCATGATGAGAATACGCAGCTTGCTAATTCTTCACTATAAACTCGATCATCCTCGTGTGGGCGAGATTTTAGGCGGAGCAGGCTCTGTTGATTATAAAATTGCTGTAGACACATCGATTCCGGAAACTCTTGCTCTTGCCCACATGCGTGTTGAAGGCGGGCTTTTTGAGAATATGGAAACATTGGAACTTCCCCCCAATACAGAAAAAATTATCCTTACAAAAAAACAAAAAGACACCCTTCAAAAAATTTATAAGGCGTGCCGTATGACAAACTTCCAAGCACATCGGATACAAGGTCCCTATGTGCGAACCGCTTACCTTCCGACCAAAGTAGAGGAAAAACAAATTAACCATGCACTGGGCATTTCACCGGATAAACCGGATGAAGTGGTGTGCACCTATAAACGCCTTGATACGGAAAAAAAATCGTCATGAGCCGCTTTGCCTATATCAACGGAAAATTTGTCCCCCATAGCCAGGCTCACGTCCACTTTGAGGATAGAGGCTACCAATTTGGGGATAGTATTTATGAAATTGCGGCTGTTGTTAATGGAAAAGTCATCGACGAAGATGCGCATCTTAAACGTCTGGACACATCATTAAAAGCTGTACATATTTCTTTACCTTTACAGATCACGAACTTAAAAAGGTTAATCAGGGAAATTATTGAGCTTAATCGCTATAAACATGGTTATGTCTATATTCAAGTGACACGCGGCGTTGCCCCAAGAGGCTTTCCCTTTCCAAAGAATGTCCATCCTTCTATTGTTCTTACCATGCGCCCGATGAAGCAGATTCAAACTGTAAAAACCCATGAAAAGGGTGTTCGCGTGATGACCGTAGAGGATGAGCGATGGGCACGGGTGAATATCAAAACAACCAACCTTATGCCCGCAGTCCTTGCGAAACAATTGGCCACTGAAAATGGAGCATTTGAAGCCATTTTTGTAAGACATGGTATTGTGATGGAGGGGTCTTCTGCAAATATTTTTGCAGTGATCGATGGGATACTACGTACTCATCCCCTAACCTCTCATATTTTGGGGGGGATAACACGGGAGCGCATTCTTAGCTTGTGTACAAAACATCATGTTCCTTTTGAGGAAAAAGCATTCACTTTGGAGGAATTTTATCAAGCGGATGAAGCGTTTATCACGTCTGCGAATGTGCTTGCGATTCCCATCATTCAGGTGAATGAAACAAAAATTGGTAACGGCAACCCCGGCCCCCTTCAAAAACGTCTTCAAGATCTTTATTTCGAATTTATGCAGGAGTGATTCTATGATCCCCCAACCAAGAAACCAGGCAAAGGTTCCTTTTCCACAAGCTGTTCTTTTTGATTGGGACGATACACTCATTGAAACGTGGCCCCTTCTTTACGACATGTATCAACGGGTTTTTAAAGCTTATCACACACCCATCCCAAATTCGGAGACTATGCATGAATTTGCCGTACGCCACGGAAGGGACAACTTTGTAAGACTTATTGGAGAAGAACAGGGAAATCAAGCGCTCAAAGATTTTATCAAAATCTATGACGACGAATTTCATCAAAACCTTACCCCCAAACCCGGTGCGGAGGATATTCTTATTCAACTGACGGAAAAAAACATACCCCTTGGTATTGTCAGCAATAAAAATCATCAGGCCATGATCAGTGAGGTTCACGCCCTTGGTTGGGAGAAATATTTTAAAGCGCTCACGGGACGTTGTATTGTTGGGCCCAAACCTTCCCCAGAGCCCGTTTTTTATACCCTTCGCAATATGCAGATTGCGTCCTCGCCTTCTTCTGTATGGTTTATCGGTGACTCTATTGTTGATCACGAAACAGCCGTTGCATCCGATTGTTTTTCGGTTGCCATTCACGCCCATCACGATCAAGGAGACTTGAGTGTGACAAATTGGAAGCAGTTTAGCGAATTTTTATCTAAATTTTTTTCATAATGTGCTGAATCCAACCCTCGGAGCATGTTATATAGAGGGGATAAAGAAGAAAAAATAATAACTGTGGAGTTTCACTGTGGCCTCTGATAAGCCCGTTAATGTACAAGACGTTTTTCTTAATCATGTCCGTAAAAATAAAAACCCCGTCACCGTATTCCTTGTCAATGGCGTAAAACTTCAAGGTGTTGTCACTTGGTTCGATAGCTTTTCCGTGCTTCTTCGCCGGGAGGGGCATTCCCAACTTGTCTACAAACATGCGATTTCAACCATTATGCCACAGGGACCGATTCAGCTTTTTGATTCTGCACCTCACACAGAAGATATGGTGGTCGAGGAATAATCCTCATTCCTCAGCCCTTTCCCCACAAGAAGCCTTGCCAAACCGGGTCTTACCCCTTGACAAAGCTTCTTTCTATTGTTAGCATCTTTTCTATGCGAAGATTTCTATCCGTAAATATTTATTGTTGTTGAATCTCTTTGAAATAAAAAGGGTCCCGTACCCCATTGTTTTTTATTAAGGAGATTTATCATGTTACGTCGCATTTTTCTTTTTACGTTTATTGTCGTATTTGGTTTCATTTTTTTCAGATATATTACCCCTCCATCCCAGGAAAGCTTGCCCGTCATCGCGGTGACACAAATTATTGAACACAATACCCTGGATACGGTTCGAGAGGGCTTTTTCAAGGGAATCAAGGAAGCTGGTCTTGAGGATGGCAAACACGTTCGTATTGTCTATCAAAATGCCCACGGCCAAATGACAACGGCGGCACAAATCGTACAGCAATTCGCGAACCTTCACCCCAAGGCAGTTGTGGCCCTTTCCACACAAAGTGCGCAACTTCTTCTCCCCTTTTCAAAACAACAAAACATTCCTCTTATTTTCTCAGCTGTCACGGATCCAGTTGCCGCAAAAATTGTCCAGGATGTTAAAACACCCGTCAAAGGGGTCACAGGCGTCAGTGACTATATGCCACCCCTGCCCCAAATCAAAATGATTAAGGCCTTCGTCCCCCATATCAAGGTTTTGGGCGTCCTCCATAATCCCTCTGAGGTCAATTCCACCCTGTTCCTTCAAAAAGATTTTTCAAAAGCCGCAAAGGAAGAAGGTCTCACCCTCGTTTTTTCTCCCTTAAACAATACGAATGAGTCGGTTTCCGCCACGCGCCACCTGATGGGGAAAGTGGATGCTCTTTATTTTCCCAATGATAATACGGCCATGGCCTCTGTCCCCTCTATCGTTTCGATCGCCTATAAACACAACATTCCCGTTTTTGCAAATGACCAAGCAAGCGTTGAACAAGGCGCTGTGGCGGCCCTTTCCTATGATCGTATTCAAATGGGAAAGGATACAGCCAACCTTGTGATCCAAGCACTTAAAGAAGGACGGAACATAGAGATCCCCACAATTGTTGGAGGAAAAATTCAAACGGTTGTGAATATGGCTTCCCTTCAAAAACTTAACCTTGTCATCCCACAGTCCCTCAAAGATATTGTCAAAATTAGCGGAGAATAATTTTTATGTCAGATGTTCGCGTCACAACTTTGGATAACGGCCTCAGGGTCGCAAGTCACACAAACACATCCGTTGAAACGGTAACACTCGGCGCCTGGCTTAATGTCGGTGCACGTCTAGAGCCCAAAGAAGTCAACGGTGTCGCCCACGTTCTTGAGCATATGGCCTTTAAGGGAACAAAGACGCGATCCGCCAAAGATATCGCAGAAGTCATTGAAAACGTCGGTGGCTACATGAATGCCTATACAAGTCGTGAAAGCACCGCTTACTACACACGCGTTCTCAAAGATAATGCAGAACTGAGTGTGGACATCGTTTCCGATATCCTTCAAAACTCAACCTTTGACGAGGAGGAATTTAAGAAGGAACAATCCGTGATTATCCAAGAAATTGGACAATCCTATGACACACCGGATGATATTATTTTTGATTATTTCCAAGAAACCTGTTTCCCAGATCAGGCTATGGGGCGCCCCATCCTTGGGACATCAGAGATTATTCGATCCCTCACCCCCAAACGTGTGGCCCAGTATATGCACGATCACTATGGCGCAAAACAAATGGTTATTGCGGCCGCAGGTCACATCAAACACGATGCTCTTGTGGAGCTTGTGAAGGATTATTTTACAACGCTCCCCCTGGATAAGGCGGCAACATCTGAGCTGGCTTCCTACAAGGGTGGCGTTTTTCACGAGTCGCGAGATTTAGAACAAGTACACATTGTGGCAGGATTCGAAGGCGTTCCCTATAAGCACGAAGATTACTACGCAACAGCTCTTCTTGCGACCATCCTTGGTGGCGGGATGTCCTCTCGTCTTTTCCAAGAGATCCGTGAAAACCGGGGCCTTGTTTATTCCATTTACGCATTTCACTCCGCCTATACTGACACAGGTATCTTTGGTATTTATGCCGGCACCAATGGTGAAAAGGTCGATGAACTTTTGGAAGCCACGGCCAAGGAACTTAAAAATGTCAAACATACAGATATTAAAAAAGAATTGAATCGTGCAAAGGCACAGCTAAAGGCAAGTCTGATGATGAGTTTGGAAAGTACATCTTCCCGCTGTGAACAACTTGCGTCCCAAATGCATATTCACGGCCGTCCGATGAAGCCCTCAGAAATTCTTGAAAAAGTTGAAAAAGTTGATACACACCATATCAAACATGTAGCGGAAAAACTCTTTTCAAGTGCGCCCACCCTTACAACTCTTGGCCCCCTTGACAAGGCGCGTGATCACGAAATGCTGCGTGTCAAAAGATAAGAAATCCGACAATACAAAAGTTCTCCTCCTATTCTTGTGAAAATGGAGGGGAATTCTTGAAAACAGATTTTTTATGAATCCGCAGGCATTTCATTGAGGAATTTCTGAGCCTTTTCTGCTCCCATAGCTCCACGTTTGAAAACTTCTTCCAAATATCCACGACGCTCAAGAAACGACACACTTTTAAACACCCCTCTTCCATCAAAAGCGCACTGCATAATACTTGTCAGAGTGCGTTCTGAAACAATAGGGAGATTATTATGTCTCTTTCTCTCCGTAACACCTACAAGATAGGAAAACCGCTCTTTATCGTCAAAAAGGGCATGCGCATTCTCATAAAGAGCCTCATAGATAAGCATGTTTTGAGCATATTCCGTCATATCGTCGAGGTTTTTTCGAGCTGCAGTCTCCTCTAAATACTGACGTCGTGCGGATGCAGAAAGATCTTCAAACACCCGATTACCATCAACCGCAGACCAAATCATCCATCGTTGAGCATCATGCGCGCCAACACCGGGTGTATCATCAGGGTTTTTTCTTAGGGAAATCTCGGATAAATAGGCTCGGCGCTCCTTCAAAGACTTAGATTGAAAAAGCCCAATTCCTTCAACTGCCCAACGATTGAGTTCCTCTTGAGCATATTCCGCAATACGCGCAGGCATTCCCCTCGAATCTTTTCGTCCAGAACCCTCACAAAGATATTCATACCGCTCCTCAACAGAGGTATTTTTAAAAAAAACTTCTCCCTTTCCAGCATTGGCGATAAGGCATTCTTGTGCATATTTTGAACCGGGACCAGGCGTACCATCAGGGTTTTTACGCTCAGCAATGGTTTTAACATAATGATAGCGGGCTTCCAAAGGCTTGTCTTGAAAAGGAATCCTTCCAAAAACAGCTTCAACAACAAGTGCATACTGAGCATAGTCAGAACCAATCACCGGCATCCCTTTATCATCTCTTTGTTGGGCCAGAGCATCGACATAGGTATAAATTAATTGCCGTGAGGTATTTGAAAAAAATTCTTCAGATAATAATTCCTGCAACATATCATCCTGTTTCAACTTAAAAATTCCCGGAAGAACGTCAATAAGAACAACCCAGGTAAAGGGAAGCTTATGGGCTTTTTCTAAAAATATCCCGAGCTTAGAAGGCTTATCAGCAGATTTCCCCCAAAGCTCTTGCGGATCCATATCAAGTATTTCTTTACGGAAGTTGGCTAACATTCCATCCCGCATTTCCCCTCGCACATCATCGCCCGTTTTTGAGGCATCGGAAATAGTCACCCCCTGAAGACTAGAAAATCTTTTCCATAGAGTAAGATTTCCCCTAAACCCACGGTTCGTACTTAAAAAATTCAATATTCCTTGAGAAGGAAGAAACTGAAACACCACCTTAAAAGAATCGTCAAGATTTAAACACCCCCCAAAAGGAATGTGATTTTGCTTCATCGAAGCGAATGTCAGTGATGGAGAGAGATTTTCTGGATAAGCCATGTCATCATCTGTCGCAAAACATTCCTGCCACGACGCTACAGCCATCCCTGCCGTTAAAAGACGTAATTTTTTATAAAACATCATAAGAATAATCCTCTCCGATATATTTATCATGATATGAATATGGA